>NZ_CAGKLC010000165.1 GCF_903469665.1 Flavobacterium sp. UGB4466
CTGCTGTGTGAACTTCGCATGTTCGAATCCTGCTCTCCCCACTAAAAAAGTCCTGAAACATTTCAGGACTTTTTTTTGGCCTAAGAAAACATGATAAAACCTGCAAATCCTAAGACTCATAGTTTTTTTTCTTTTAGACCTTTATACGTTTCAAGATGCAAAATGCTCCACCTTTACTCCTTTTAAGAGCCGTTTGCTATTTTTTTTTGTGTCTCTCTTAATTTTTTTATGTTTGCATCCCAATACATTTATTTAAGAAATGAACGAAGAGATTACCGAATATATCAATAGTGCACCAGAGGTGCAGAAAGAAATCATGGAACTGGTTCGCTCACTAATACATCAGAGTGTTGATGGTGTAGTTGACGAATACAAGTGGGGCAGACCCGTTTTTAAGTCAACTAAAGACTTTGCTTACCTACAAACCAACAAGAATCATGTCAATCTTGGTTTTAGCAGAAATATCGAAAAACTTAATGACCCTAATGGGGTTTTGGAGGGTACCGGAAAGACGATGCGCCATGTCAAGATTAAAGCTGTTTCGGACATAGATGTCCAACTCTTTAGCCAATGGTTTGTGGCTGTGAGTGAAGATTAAGCTGTTGTTGTCTCCAACATGTAAAATGCATTATTTCTTTGACTCAACTGTTGTTTAATGTCAAGCCGCTGGTTGAAACAAATTATATTATAAAAAAAAGTAGCCGTCTCAAGTTTGAGGCAGCTACTTGTCCATAAAAACATAATCTTCCAAATAAATGTTTCTATAAAATTGTATTTTATTTGATTACGCTTCTTGTAAATTATAAAGCAATAATGATAAATTCGCTGCGTCTATTAGCCTGATGCTCTTCTTCTGTACATTTTACACCATCAGAACATCCGTTTATCAGTTGCGTTTCTCCATATCCTTTACCTTCTAATCTGTTCGGATTTATTCCATTTTGAACTAACCACTTAATAGTCGATTTTGCCCTTCTGTCAGATAATCCCTCGTTATATTTGTGAGTCTGACGGCTATCGGTATGGGAACGTATATCCAGTTTCATTTCCGGATACTGTTTTAAAACATCTAAAATTTTCTCAAGATCCAGTACTGCCTCCGCTCTGATGTCTGATTTATCTAAGGCAAAGTAGATCATTTTTATGCCAAAACATTTCGCTAAATCATCGCCAATTGTTACCGTACATCCTAATTTTTCAAGGATAATTGGCAAGTTTGTTTTTCCTGTTTCATTTGATACGGTAACGCTTAATTCCTTAGTCAAATATTTCTCTTTTTCAGCCCTCACATGGTACGTTTTCAAACATTCGACAGAGAAAGTATAGTTACCGGATTCATCTGAATAAGTTGTTCCTACTACATTAAACTGGCTATCAAATAAGGTTAATTTGGTGTTTGGTAAAATTTCGCCGGTGCCAACATCAGTTATTACACCATATAATTCCTGAGTACAAGTTACCTTTTTTATTCTCAAAAATTCATAAATATCATCAGCCCCCTTCCCTCCTTCTCTATTGGAGGAGAAAAAACCTCTTTGAGATTTGGTGTCGATTATAAAAGCAAAATCATCCCGCACTGAATTGATATCTGCGCCAATATTTTGAATATCACTTACACCGTTTTCATTGATTTTTCCACTAAAAACATCCAAGCCTCCAAGACCGGGATGTCCGTCTGAAGCAAAATAGATTTCATTTTCATCTGTAATATAAGGGAATGTTTCTTTTCCCTCCGTATTGATACTTTTCCCCAGATTTACCGGAGTACCGAATCCTCCATTACTATTGATACTAACTTTGAAAATATCCGATTGTCCAAATGTTCCGGGCATATCTGATGCAAAATATAATGCTTTCTCATCCGGACTCAATGCGGGATGTGCGGTACTATAGTCGTTACTGTCGAATGGAAGTTCTGTGATATTTACCCAATCTCCATTTTCAAACGTGGCCTTGTATATTTTAATCAAGGTAGTGTTCGTTCCATCTTTCCCTTTTTTATCATTAATGTAGTTGTTTCGTGTAAAATACACTGTTTTTCCATCCTTTGTAAACACTGGTGTAGATTCGTGATACTTCGAATTTATTTTAGACTGAATCTTTTTCGGTTTCTCCGCTTTAAAATCCTGATCTATATCCGATTCGTACAGATTGGTAAAACTTTCGTTGGTCCATTTGTGCTTGCGTTGTCCCAAACTACCCGTATCTCTGGCCGAAGTAAAAACAATCTTGTTGTTATAAAATGCAGTCCCGTAATCGGAGTATTTACTATTTATTCCGGGATCGCTAATTTTATAGATGCCTGTATTGGCTTTAATTTCATCAATATAATTCTTATCCTCTTCATAAAGTTTACCTCGTCTGTCATTTCCTGCTTTTTGATTGAACAAATCAAGCATCTGATTGGCTTTGACCACATCGCCGGTAGATTTTAATGATTGTGCATAACGATAGTAGTATTCCGGTTCAATTTCCACATTCATGGCAAATAATTTACCATACCATTTTGCAGCTTTTTCAAATTCTGAATTGAAATACAAGGAGTTCCCCAGTTTCTTAAGCATGTCTTCAGAGCTGTATCCTTTTTCGGCTAAACGTTCATATGTTTTAATGGCATCGATATAAGCGTAACTATTGTATTTTTTATCCGCAGCAATTACTTTCTTCTGTTGCGAATAAGTGTTTGATGGCAAAAAACATAGTATTGTGAGGCAAAAGAGTATAAAATTTTTCATGTTTTACTATTTTTTAGGGTAATATTTATGAGTGGTCTCTATTATTCAATCTGACTTACTCTCTGGCAGTATTCCCGGATAATTCATTAAATTTTTTAAGCATTTCATTCGCTTTATCGTTTTCTCCAACTGATCGTAATGAAAGCGAAAAACGATAATAATATTCAGGCTCTAAGTCAGAAGTCATTTTGAATAAATCTGCATAGCTTTTGGCGGCGCTATCCATGTCTCCATTAAAAAAATAAGCATTTCCTGTTTTTTTCAGCATATCGACCGATCTGTAACCTTTATTATACATTCTTTCATATGTTTTTATCACATCGATATAAACAAAAACATTTTTCTTTTTCTTAATCTCCGTTGTTGTAATAGCAGATGAATCTTCGATTACCCTTGATTTGGCAGCTTTTAATTTTAAAGTATTATTTTCTGCATTGGCAAACTTTGGCGTTATAGTACGAGTGTTGTTAGGCCCCAGATTATTTGTGTTTATTAGTTCAGGATCAGTCACATCATAGGTTGTCTTGTAACTCCCAAATTTTACATTAATGATTTCTTCAACGTGATAATATGCAACTTTTTTCCCGGGATAATTTTTGTCTGTCATGGCCAGGACATTCGTTTTTGAATCTCCAATTTTCTTTTGATTCAAATAAAGATTACTGGCATTTTGCGCAAAACAATTGAATGAAAACATACTAACTATTGTTGTATAATAAAGGAGTAAATGATTTTTCATAATATCGTTTTAAATGAATATTGCCTACTTTTTGAAGTACCATTAATATTTAAATGCTATATTTTTTCTTTCTGTACAACCTTTTTAATTATAGTATTTAGAAGAATCTCGGTGTCGTTATTCGATCATTTTTTCTTAAAAATTCGTAACGCAGAAAGATTTCATGTGATCCTGAGTTGTAATTGTTTAAATTGGTGGTTTCGTAATCATAACCATAGCCAATATACATTCCATCACTAATTTGAAAGCCAACCATGGCACTCATTGCGGCACTCCATCTGTAAGCCACTCCGGCTACAAACTTGTCCATAAACATAAAATTGGCAGAAACATCTACTTGCAGAGGAGCACCTTCAACTACTTTAGTCAGTACGGCAGGTTTAAACTTTATGTATTGATAATGATCTAAATCAAATACATAACCTGCCATTAAATAATAATTCATTTTATCTTTATAAATCGCTACATCGTTATCATCATATCGATTGGTTTCAATAAATCCGGGAACCGATAAACCTACATAAGCTTTATCTGAATGCCAGTAAACCCCTGCTCCTACATTTGGATAAAATTTATTGGTTAAGTTTTGAAATTTTGGATCTCCCTGACTGGCAGGATGCAATCGGTTAACATCCAGATTAAACAAATTGCCTGTTCCTTTGATACCAAACGAGAGCTTAAAATTTGCTGATGTACGGATCGTGTAAGATATATCAGTTGATATTGCGTTTTCATTCGTGGGACCAATTTTATCACTTACAAAGGAAACTCCTACTCCTAAGTTACTGCCATTTATTGGTGTATTAACCGAAAAACTGCTTGTTTCCGGAGCTCCGTCAAGCCCAATCCACTGGGTGCGGTACAGTCCGAAAATACTTAAAGCTCCACGGGACCCCACATAGGCCGGATTAATACTTATGGTGTTGTACATATATTGTGTGAACTGAGCATCTTGTTGAGCATAACCGGCAAAGGATATAAGCGCTAAAACTATTATTTTAATCTTCATTTTCGTATATTTTAAATTATAAGTAGGGAAAGAAAATTAACCTGAACTAGTTGTTTAAATACAAATAACCAGACTTATCATGCATTTTAGAAGCGTTATCAACATACTTTAGAATATAGAAATAAGTTCCATCCGGTAATTTCTCATTTCTGGAAATTGTTGTTCTGCCATCTGAATAACCTCTGAAAAAATTCTCATTAGAACCATAATTAGTTGTCTCAAATACTTTAACTCCCCAACGGTTATAAATTTCAACTGTATTATTCTGGTAGCATGTTAAACCTTTAATAAGAAACTCATCATTAATTCCATCTGAATTTGGCGAAACAGCGTTGAAAACTTCAACATTACAGTCTTGTATGGCGAGAATAGTAGGATCATTTTCTAAGAAGCTGTTATCATCAGAAAGATCACTAACTTTAGTATTAGAAGGAGTTGTTCCCTCTGCCATAGCCTGATTAACAACCGATCCAAAATCAATATCGGCCTGAGTAATGCGATAAACACCGCTAAAATTTGTAGTGTTTATTTCGCCAATCCCTAAATTAATTGGGCTTCCGGACAAAACTAATCCTAGTAAATTATCCGTTACCATTACATTGGTTAAAGGTATGTTACCTGTATTTTTAACTTCAAAACTATATCTAATAGTTTCCCCAACTTGTACATATCCGTCCTGATTTTCATCTACAAATTGTGATTTTTTTATAATAGCAATACCCGGACATTCACTATTACTTATCGTAATGGGCACTGCTTCTGATTGACAACCCAAAGCACTTCTTACAATCACAAGATAAGTCCCTGCTGCAAGTCCTTCTTTAATGTTATTTGCGCTAAAAGTATTACCGTTATCAAAACTATAAGTATCGCCTGCATTTTGAATTTTTATGGTAATAGTTCCACTTGTGCTTGTACAGTTTGGTTGTAAACGTGTTATCTCAAAAGCTCTTGGCGTTATTCTTGGTGTGGCTACACCCGAACCGGCAAGACTTGTGCAACCATTAACTGTAGCGGTAACGCTATACATCCCAGCTGTAGATACCGTGATACTTGATGTTGTCGCTCCATTGCTCCATAATAAAGAACCTGAAGCTGTAGTTGACAAAGTAGATGTGCCATCACAATTATCAACAACACTTACCACTGGCGCTACTGGTTGAACCGGAACAGCATTGATGATTAAATTGGTTGGCAACGAAACACAACCCGTAGTGGTAATAGTTGTCGTTACGGCATAGGTACCCGGAGCCAGATTGACAAAGGTAGTCGTAGATTGCGTTACCGCAGGTCTCACCGGACTGGTACCCGTTACGGTGTACGTTACATTGGCTGCAGGAGCCGGTGCTGTAACTACTATGGTACCCGTAGGGGTTAAACAGTCTGGCTGAGCCGTTACACTTGCGGTTGGCGCTACTGGTGGAACTGGAACGGCATTGATGGTTAAATTGGTTGGTAACGAAACACAGCCTGTAGTGGTATTAGTAGTCGTTACGGCATAAGTACCCGGGGCCAGATTGGCAAAGGTAGTCGTAGACTGTGTCACTGCAGGAGTCACTGGAGCGGTACCCGTTACAGTATAAGTTACATTAGCCGCAGGAGCCGGAGCCGTAACTACGATAGTTCCTGTTGGAGTTAAACAGTCTGGTTGAACCGTTACACTCGCCGTTGGCCCTGCAGGATTCCCCGGAACGGCATTGATGGTTAAATTCGTTGGCAAGGATACACAACCTGTAGTGGTGTTGGTGGTCGTTACGGCATAAGTACCCGGAGCCAGATTGGCAAAGGTAGTCGTAGACTGTGTCACTGCAGGAGTCACTGGAGCGGTACCCGTTACAGTATAAGTTACATTAGCCGCAGGAGCCGGAGC
>NZ_CAGKLC010000166.1 GCF_903469665.1 Flavobacterium sp. UGB4466
TTTTATGGAGCTAGTGGTCATACATATTATTTAAGAACAGTCAACTCCGGTAATTCTGCCACATTGACGACACCTGAAAATGTTGCTACTTTGAGTAATATAAGCCTGAGTGCCGGAGCCCTTACTACCGTTTTTTCTTCGGGAACGACAGATTATATAGCCAATGTACCTAATGCCGTTAGTAGTATAATGCTAACACCAGTTACGACCGATACCCATGCAACGGTAAAAGTAAATGGGGTAGCGGTGACCAGTGGAAATCCTTCGCAAGTGATTGGTAATCTGGAAGTAAATAATGTGGATGCTAAGGCAAATCGTATTGCGATCGAAGTTACGGCTCAGGATGGTACGGTAAAAACCTACACTATAAAAGTGTTCAGGCTTTTAGCGCCGCCAACGATTCAGGCCACTAATCTTACTTTTACCAAGACGACAATGACGAGTACTACATTGAAATGGACCAATGGAAATGGGGTGGCAAGAACGGTATTTATGCGTGAAGGTGCAATTTCGAGTAATCCTGTACCGGATAATATTTATTTTAAAGACGATCAAACCTTTGGTAAGGGGGATCAGATTGGTACAACAGGCTGGTATGCCATTGTTAAGACTAATGAAGGTAATGCGGTAGATATTAATGGTTTGAGTCCGGGAAAGACCTATCAGGCAATGGTGATGGAGTTTAATGGTTCCCCAGGTAATCCTTTATTTTTAACCACAACCAGCACCGCTAATCCGGCAACAGTCACTACACTGAGTAATGTCGCTACTTTGAGTAATATAAACCTGAGCGCCGGAGCGCTTACTACAGTTTTCTCATCAGAAGCCACTGATTATGTAGCCAATGTACCTAATGAGGTTAGCAGTATAACGGTAAGACCAATTACCACAGATGCCCATGCGACGGTAAAAGTAAATGGAGTAGCAGTGGTTAGCGGGAGCTCTTCACAAGTCTTTAGTAATCTGGAAGTGGGGAATTTTAATGCCGCATCTAATTTGATCAGGATCGAAGTCACCGCTCAGAGCGGTGCTGTAAAAACATATACCATAAATATCTACAGACTTTACCCACCACCGACGATTCAGGCCACTAATCTTACTTTTACCAAGACGACAGGGACGAGTACTACATTGAACTGGACCAATGGAAATGGGGTGGCAAGAGCGGTATTTATGTGTGAAGGTGCAACTTCGAGTAATCCTGTGCCGGATAATATCTATTTTAAAGACAATCAAACCTTTGGTAAGGGTGATCAGATCGGTACAACAGGCTGGTATACTATTCTTAAGACTAATAACAGTAATAAGATAGAGATAACTATAACGGGTCTAACACCTGGAAAGACTTATCAGGCAATGGTGATGGAGGCGTATGGAGATGTCGATTATCCTTCTTATTTAACCACAACCAGTACCGGTAATCCGGCAACAGTTACTACATTAAGTAATGTCGCTACTTTGAGTAATGTAAGCCTGAGCGCCGGAGCGCTTACTACAGTTTTTTCATCAGAAGCCACTGATTATGTAGCCAATGTACCTAATGAGGTTAGCAGTATAACGGTAAGACCAATTACCACAGATGCCCATGCGACGGTAAAAGTAAATGGAGTAGCAGTGGTGAGTGGAAATCCTTCGCAAGTGATTGGTAACTTGAAAGAGGGATTTAATTTTCAAGATTTGATCACCATCGAAGTTACCGCTCAGAGCGGTGCTGTAAAAACATATACCATAAATATCTACAGACTTTACCAGCCACCGACGGTTCAGGCCAGTAATCTTACTTTTACCAATACGACAGGGACGAGTACTACATTGAACTGGACCAATGGGAATGGGGCGGTAAGAACGGTATTTATGCGTGAAGGAGCAGGTTCCGCTGCCGTGCCGGATAATATCTATTTTAAAGACGATCAAACCTTTGGTAAGGGTGATCAGATCGGTACAACAGGCTGGTATACTATTTTTAAGACTAATAACAGTAATAAGATAGAGATAACGGGTCTAACCCCGGGAAAGACCTATCAGGCAATGGTGATGGAGTTGAATATAGAGGCTTCTTATCCTTCTTATTTAACCACAACCGGCACCGGTAATCCGGCAACAGTTACCACGCTGAGTAATGTCGCTACATTGAGTAATGTAAGCCTGAGCGCCGGGGCACTTACTACGGTTTTCTCCCCGGAAACTACAGTTTATACGGCTAAAGTGCCTAACGAAGTCAGTAGTATAATGCTAACACCAGTTACGACCGATAGCCATGCGACCATAAAAGTCAATGGGGTAGCCGTGGCCAGCGGAAATCCTTCCCAAAAAATAGATTTGGCCTCTGGAGCGGGTACTACTGTTATTACAATAGAAGTTTTAGCTCAGGATGGTACAGCAAAAACCTATACGGTAACAGTCGAAAAAAGTAGTTTAGGAGTAGTTGATAATAAAATGGAAGGTTTTGTAGTGTATCCGAATCCTGTACAAAAAGGAATGCTTTATATACAAACTAAATCAACTGCTGTGAAAAATGTAAAAATATTTGATATGTCAGGGAAAATGGTTTTATCTGTTCAAACCACAAAAGATGAGATAGCTGTTGAGGGATTGCAAAAGGGAGTTTATGTTCTGAAAGTCAATCAGGAAGGGGCCGAATCAACCGAGAAACTTGTAGTGGAATAAGATTGGTCTGATTTTTTAGTGGATTCTTTTTTGAAATATAAAAAGACAAAGCAATTCCAACAGACTAAGGTCTCTTTTAAAGAAATTTAGAAGAGATCTTTTTCTTTGGATCCAATTATTTTTTTCTTGTGGTTATCAGATTTTTGCGGATTTTTTTTACATCAGAAGCGTCACTTTTCGGTGATTTTGGTCAGCCACTCAAAATAGATACTGTTCGTCTCGTCATCAGGATACTCATGGGTTTTGTTCTCGATTATTCTTTCGGTTACAAAGATTCCTTTCGATTTAAGTTTGTGTATTAATTCTTCCGCTTTGGCAACCGGTAAAGCACCGTCTTTTCTTCCATGATAAACAAAGACCGGAGTTTTTGAAAAAGGAATAAGAAATTTATCTTCTAAAAAATTCGGATGTCCTGCTCCCAGCCACTCGTTTGCCAGATCGGGATGTCCTGCGAAAACAGCTACTCCTTTATAGTATTCAGGATGTTGATAGTAGGTTCGCAAGGCTCCATAACCTCCCATAGAAAATCCGGCAATAACGATTCTGTTTTTATCACCTGAAAAATAGAGCAGTACATCTTCAATGGCTTCAATAATATCATTTTGCGAACCTTCAGAATCATAACAATTATACCTGTCTCTGGCAAAGGGAGCAATCTCAATAAAATTACCGCTGCTTCTGGCCTGATTTAAGACCGTCTGTTCATCTTGTCCGCTGCCATGAAGAAAAACCAGTAGAGGATATTTTTTTGCAGGATTATAGTCATGCGGTAATTTTAGGGTGTAAGGCTGAAAAGTAGCATCGTATTTTGATTGGAAGGCTCTTCGATATGGTTTTAAAATTCCTATGTAAGGATCAGTGCCTTTTAAAAAGGAATTCAATTCCGTTTCAAATTGGAGATATTCTTTCCATACATTTTTTCCGTTTTCGTAGGATTTCAAATGGTTGTAATGCTCTTGGACTTCGTTTGTTTTAAACAGCAGGGTATTTATAGTGCCTTGCTGTAAATGGTATGGATTTCTGGTAATTTGTGAACGAATGCTGTCGAAGTTAAACTTAGGAAAAATGACAAAATCGTACGATGCAATTGTATCAGAGGCTGAACGAATGAGAAAATTATAAGGACCCGGTTTTAGATTATGAGAGTCAAAGGGTACTAATTTATGCTGCAGTTTGTTTTTTAAACCGACCTTTATTTTTTTATCAGGAAATATTTTGGAAGAATCATTTTGGATCGTAACGGCAATGGTTTTATTCAGAGCTGTTTTTGCTATTGTTATTAGGTTTAATTGCAGAGGTTCATCAGCCTGCATATTTCTTTTGGCCAGTTGAGCTGCTATAATGGATTGATTTACCTTTTTAGGCTTTTCAAAAACGATTGGCATGAAATTCCTTTTTGGAATTTCTTCATCCCAGATTCCTTCATCCTTAACAACCGAGTAGCCATTTGCAGCGTTGTTTGGTATGGCTTTCGCAAAATACAGATTATATCCTAGTTGTTTAGAAAACCAGGGATGGTAAGGATATACGTCTTTCCATGCCAATAGTACCTCAAAACCGCATGTACCATTATCAGAGATTTCTTGATATCGGGTTTCGCGACTTAGTTTTTTACCATGGTTTTGGTTTCGGTTGTAGTCCCAGATTCTTTTTCGAGCCCAGTATTTTTTGTCTTTAGAAGGGGAGAAAGCAATGTCGTAGTATTCGTTTGTAAGTGAATCATTTTGACGTTTTGCGAGAAGTAATTTAAAGCCGTCCCCATTGATAAATCCTCTGTCGCGATAAGTAATACTATCCGTTTTAGTTTCGATATATAAATAAAGATGTGTTGCGGTGTAGCCCAACAGGTAATTTACTGTAGTGGGTGTGACTGCAGGATTGTCAAACTGAAAAAAATGGTTGAATTCCTTTTTTTTAAGATTTATCAGTTTGTCGTCCAGCTTTCCGTCAATAACAGGAGTGAAATCCAGAAAGCGTATCGCTTCTGATTTTGAAGATTGTGCCTGCATCAGTTGAAAAATAAACAGCACCAGACAGATCAGTTTTTCTTTTGTTTTCATATCCTGAAGGTATAATTTTGTATTAACGGTACATTTTATAAGGATTTAAGATAGAATAGATTGGTTTGAGGTTTGTTAAGGCGTTGAAAAGGATGGGTTAAGTTTTTGAAAATGAACACTATTAATGGTCAAATATAGTCAAAAGGAAAAAGTCTTCTGTAATTAGAAGTTGGCTTTTTAAAGCAGGAGTATTCCGTTTCTATTTTTAATTTCCCTTCGGAGGTTAAAGCCTCTATTGAGAAATAGTTAAAACTGATTTAATCTGTTCCGTTTTCCAACAATAAAAACTTATTTTTGTGACCATTAATTAATAATACAATCATATTATGTCAGATACAATCGAAAAAATTAAATGCCTTATTATTGGTTCAGGTCCGGCGGGTTATACTGCTGCTATTTATGCTGCCAGAGCAAATATGAATCCGGTTTTATATCAGGGAATGCAGCCAGGGGGTCAATTGACTACAACGAATGAAGTAGAAAATTTCCCGGGTTATGTGGATGGAGTTACCGGGCCGGAAATGATGATTCAATTACAAGAACAAGCAAAACGTTTTGGTGCTGATATTCGCGATGGATGGGCTACCAAAGTTGATTTTTCGGGAGACATTCATAAAGTTTGGATTAACGATACGATCGAATTGCACTGTGAGACTGTTATTATTTCTACAGGAGCTTCGGCTAAATATTTAGGATTGCCTTCAGAGCAGCATTATTTACAAATGGGTGGAGGAGTTTCTGCTTGTGCTGTTTGTGATGGATTCTTCTACCGTAATCAGGAAGTGGTTATTGTAGGGGCTGGAGATTCGGCTTGTGAAGAAGCACATTACCTTTCTAAACTTTGTAAAAAAGTAACGATGTTGGTAAGAAGTGAGAAATTCAGAGCTTCAAAAATTATGGAAGAGCGCGTTCGTAAAACTGAAAATATCGAAATTTTAATGAACCACGATACCGTTGAAGTTTTGGGAGACGACAGCGTAGTACATGCCATAAAAGCAAAAAACAAAACGACTGGTGAAATTTTTGACATTCCGGCAACCGGATTTTTCGTTGCCATTGGTCACAAACCCAATACAGATATTTTTGCAGATTACATCACATTGGATGAAACCGGTTATATTGTAAATGTTCCGGGAACTTCTAAAACAAATGTAGAAGGTGTTTTCGTAGCCGGAGATGCTGCCGATCACGTATACCGTCAGGCCATTACTGCTGCAGGTACAGGATGTATGGCTGCTTTGGATGCTGAGAGATATCTTGCGGCAAAAGAGTAGGGGGAAGGTTCTGAGGGGCTGAGGGGCTGAGGTTCTGAGGAGCTAAGGCTCTGAGGTTCTAAGTTGCAGAGTTGCAAAGGTACAAAGGTACAAAGTTGCAAAGTTGCAAAGTTGCAAAGTTGCAAAGTTGCAAAGTTGCAGAGGTTACCTATAAAAAAATCCATTCGCACAGCGAATGGATTTTTTTATAGTAAGAATCTAAGAATCTAAGAATCTAAGAATCTAAGAATCTAAGAATCTAAGAATCTAAGAATCTAAGAATCTAAGA
>NZ_CAGKLC010000167.1 GCF_903469665.1 Flavobacterium sp. UGB4466
GTTATAAATTCAATTTATTTGAGTTCTGGTTTAATCTGCTTATTCTCAATTTTGCTTTTAATATCTTTAGCATTTAATTTAATCTTGTTTAAGAAGTTTAAAAAAAAACTTTTGAGAAAAACTAAAATCTTAAAAACTTCTTGACTCCATTCAAAGCACATTAAAAAGAAAATATTTTTATGTCAGAAATCATTAATAAACATTTTCTCGAAGAATATGATTTAGGAACTGTCATATTTTTAATATTTAAGATCTAACTGATGAAAAAGGAAAAGGATGGACAAATGTGCGCCCATCCCTGTATTCTGAATACCGTTGGAAACGGTTTTCTATTCCAATATTATTTTACCAAAGTTTCCACCAAGGTTTTGATTCTTCCTCTAGTTCTTCACCTTTTCCAATGTCCCAAAATGATTGGTCGAAAGATTCATTTATAAATTCTTTTGCTAATTCGTATCCATAAGGATAAATAGCATCTTCTAAACCATTTTTTATCCTTTTCATAACTCTTTGTGCAGGAAAACAAACTGTTCCATTGGATAATTCAACCGAAAAATTAATTTCTCCATTTACGTCACTATCATCCGTCACAATACTAGAATTTGGAACATTTTTTATTAATGTTTGAGCAACATAACTAGATATCGAAAATACAATCGCTCCAAAATTTTTGGATAATCTACCACCACGTTTTGGTTTGCCATCGATTAAGTTTTTCTGAAAAAATCTGTCGATTTCAATAAAGCTATAAATAGAGTAATCCAATTTATACCCATCAGATTCAAAAGCTTTTATTACCCAATCTGATTGCTGTATAATATCTTCTTTCAATGTTGCCATCGTTGTTTCGTTTTAAAGTTTTAAAATATAAATTATTTGCATCTTGATAAAGCTAACTCTAATGCTTTAGTCAATTCTTCTTTACTAGAATCAAAAGGTAATCTTACAGTTAAATCATCACTATAACCTACAAATCCTCTTTTTGAACCCATGTTTTCCCATGGGACAAAATTTATAATTCCATCCCTAACATACAAACTAAGATTAATCGAATTATCATGTAAAGCTTTAATTGTTTTCACTCCTATACCTTTTAAATATTCTGAAAGTCTCGTTTTATGATCTTCAAGTGGCTGTTCACCTTCCGTACTAAACTCAAGAGCATATAAAACCTTATCTAGTAATTCATCATAATTTAAATTGTGTTCTATAATGTAAGGAGCAATAGCAAATGAGCCACTATCTTTAACTATTAAGTTAGGATGTAAAACATATCTATTATCTTTTTTAAATTTTTTTAAAACAACTGATTTTGTCATTATTTTATTTGATAAATTTAATTGTAACATTAATATCTTGTTTCAAAGCATATTCTATAGCTTGATTAATTTGATTCCATTGCCCTTCTGAGCCCTTTCCAGTTTGTACTGCCAATTCTAAAGCTTTACTTGTGTAAGTTTCTCCTTTGGTTACTGCTGTTCCTCCCCATGATTCACTTGTAAATTTAGCTAAATCATCGACATACCCTTTTAAGGTATTCAAAACAGCATTACCTTTTTGATAAGATTTTGCTGTTAGATCCATACTCTTAATACTGGTTGCAACTCCATCAACTACCTTATCAATTGTTGGAAAGTTCTTTGGCCATAATGGATTTGCTCCTAACATATCTTCAATTCTTCTTCCTCTTTGAAGGGCATTCATAGCCCAAACACTTTCACCTTTAAAAAATGTACTAGCTCCCTTTAATGCTAATGCACCTCCAGCTTCCATTGCCATAAATTCAGCACCAATACGAGCGCCATCTGCAATCATCATTCCTGGATCATCAAATCTTGCAGTATTTATGTCTCCCTTAGCTGGTCGAATCTCTCCACTAGGAATACTTCTCGGGTCTCCTGACATAAGTTTTCCCATGGCTCTGTCAACATTTGCTTGCTTTTGAGCCATGTGACTTTTTAATTCTTGAAGCGTATAATTACCATTAACACCTCCTGTAACTCTTGGTCCGCTTTGCGCTGTTGCCAAATTTCCATTAAGATGAAAAGAAAGTTCTAATCCTTCAAGATCAGTTCCACTACTTACATTATTTTCTGCAAATGCATAAGTTGAATTGTGTGCGTACGTTCCTGCTAAAGGATCTATTTGCCAAAATCTTCCTAAAGCTGGATCATAACTTCTGAACTTAAAGAAGTAAACCCCAAGCCCCAGCTCGTCTTGCAACTCTTTTCCATTGTACTTATACTTATAGTCCGGATGTAAATCATCCGTATTATATCCCTTGTGCTTCAACCCAAAAGGATAATAATTACTCTCTTCAATAATCGCAAGAACTTGGTTAACCGGATTCTTAGCATAACTCAACCTGATGTTACCCAAATGATCCTTATACTGATACACATACTTTTTACCTATGTTGTCATAATACCCTTCTGCTGTCGGGAAAAACTCCAATGTTGGTCGCGATGGGGCAGCCTGACTTGCCGACTGTTCTGCAAAGGCACTGAAACGATTCGCTTCTGCCGGAGGATCTTTAGGAACAGGCTCAAAACCATGAATAGGATCTTTCGGATTTCCCGGATCATCAGGTGCAGGAGGATCTGGATCTCCACCGCCTGGGTCAACCGGATCAACCGGAATACTTTGGCCTTCGATATATCTGTACTGAAATCCTCCCAGATAATTTGTAGTGGTTACAACACCATCTTTATCTTTTACAAATTTTTCCAGTTTTTGCCCCGTTGCGTTGTAAATATACTCAATAGACCCAGTTGTTCCAAATGTAATTTTCTTGGGTAAATTGAGTTGGTTGTATTGTATAGCAGTGATGTTTTTGTTTTTGTCGGCAATCAAATTGCCGTTAAGATCGTAAGTAAAATCATCCCCCGTTTTATTTCCGTCTTTAAAGCCATCGTTGTCATTTCCGGCAGGACCGTCGGTTACCTTAATCAAACGATTTGAATTTACATTCAAATACTCATAAGTCAAATCATCGGTTTGAAAAACAACAGAAGGCGCATCACTGGTCCCATAACGTTGCAGGGATTTAATATTTCCGTTTTTATCGTAACTCAAACTTTCGTTATAAGCGCCAGATACCGCAATAGCATCATCGGGTTTTCCATACATCGCATTGGTTAGACGGTTCAGCTTGTCATAGAGATAACCGTAAGAACGTTTAGAAAGATCGGTTGCAGTTTTCCAGGTGGTTTCTGAGATATTTCCATTATACAAGGCCTGTACCTGCGAGTTGCCCGGTTGTTTGTCATAATTGATTTTAAAAGCAAACAAATCTAACGGGTCTGTATCTTGCTGTAGGTTCTCTACATTGTTAATTCCGGTAAGCCAGCCTCTGATGTTATAACTATAATCAATCTTCTGCAGAGAATTCCCAATATTTTTAGTAATCAATTGCCCCAGATCATCATAAGTATTGTTCGCCAAAACTTCAACGGTTCCTCCGTTGATTTGATGGGTATGGGTTAGTAAACGGTCTTGTGGCGAATAGGTGTATTCTTCCTTTATCGTTAGCTCTGTGTCTCCCGAAGTACGTTTGTGTTTGGTGACGGTATAGAGTGACTTTCCAGTAAAATCAAGTTTACTGTTGGTATTGGTATAACCTCCCAAATGATTTTGAGTCCGGGTTCTCACCGCACGTGATCTGGTATCGTAAAAAGTGGTAGTGGTTTCTCCCAATGCAGCTGAGGCAGTAGTCAGAGCTCTTGCCCAGCTCCCGGTCACCAAACCTTTGGCATTGTCTAAAACGGTCTGCCCTTCAACGGCAGCAGGTCGGATTTCTGCATTGGGAAAAGCATAATCATCGTAATAAGTAACGGTTAAAAGTTTAAAATTGGTCGGAGCAATGTCATTACTGTAATATACCGAAATATCATCTATGGTTCCTGAGGACTTTTTCGTTTCAAACAAAACAGTAGCCGTATTTTGGGCATCCTGTAATGCTTTTCTGGTGACCGCATTGGAAGACTGACTGCTCCAACCCGTATAAACAGGTCTGCCAAAAGCATCGTATTTGGTAATGATCCAGCCTTCGGCAGTTTCGTCTTTAAAGGGCGAAAAAGCCGGTCCCGTCGCGACGGGGCGATCGAGTTTGTCGTACACAATAAATTCCCATTGTTTTCCGGGTAGTTTTTTCTCGACCAGACGATTGCGGTAGTCGTATTTGTATTGGTAGCACAAACCGTTTAAAATCTCGTCACTGACTGCCCCCGATACTTTTGGGGGCAATACATAAGTCAGGTTGCCATAAATATTGTAAACGTAGTACGTATCGTGTCGGTTGCCTGAATTGTAAGTTCTTTTGAGGATAACTTTACCTTCTTTGTTTTTAAATTCTACTGTAGCACCGGCACTTTCACTTGGGGTTGCTGTTGTATTCTCATCATAAGTTACCGTTTTGTAGAGTGTCCCGTCTGCATAAGTTCCCGGCTCTGTAAGACTAATATTGTACAGTCCTAAGTCTGCTTCCCAGCTGGTATTGGCTTTGTATCGTTTTACGGTATCAGCAGCGGTATTAGCCTGATAATCGATTTTAATCTCGTGGCCTTTGCCCATTTCCCAGGAAGCTCCGGGCGCAGCTTGCTTGAGCACGCGGTTCAGAGGCGATGGTTCAAAGGCTTTCTCGGAGAAAGGATTTGGGGTATTGTCATATTTTGCAGCGCTATAAATGCCTTTTGCGGCAGCTATGGCCGTATTGGGGTCTATTCTGGGATAGCTGCTGCCTCCATTGGCAGCCGGGTATGGCAGGTATTCTTTGGCTTGTCGGCCAAAGCCGTCATATTCTATAGGAGTTATAATGTCTTGTCCGGCTGCTCCCTGACCAATTGCAATGGTTTGTATCGGGCGCCCCAGTCCGTCAAAATAGGTCACATTCTGACTCATCTCGTCTTTGGTCAGCGTATGTAGATTTGCTGCCTTCACCGCTTTTTTTGGGGTAAGCGTGTATACAAAGTTATCATCGCTGAAGGTTTGGGCAGTTAAGCCAAAGCTTGCTATTAATAATAAAACAAACTGTACTATATATTTTTGCATAGAAGTGCTTTTTTAATGTTCTTTTTTTATAAAGACAATTTGTTATTGATTTGTACTTGTATATTTACCATGTGCATCGGCATAAGCCTGCCCGTCAGCCTGTGCTTTATTGTCAGCATCTGCTCGTGGGAATAGGCAAAAAAAGATGAAGTAAAGAGAAGCAGTATTAGGTAGAGTTTTTTCATAAGTAGCCTTTGGTTTTGGCAATTAAATTTTGCCTCCAAAACTAATCGACTGATTCATAATATCTTTACGGCTTTCCACATTCCTTAGTCTTTCTAAAAGAAACAGGTATTTGCACGTAATATTTTACTTATAAAAAACATTGATATTTAACTTGATAAAATCGCAGTATTTCTCTTCTTATTAAATTAAAATACTTAAAATCAGTATTTTAACACATTTTTTTTTGTGTAATACTATAAACCATAAAAACCTTTTATTGATTTAAAATATTAATTGAGGTTTCTTTATTTCATCTTACCCAGATAAACCTCTTACTTATAACTCAAAATCTGTAATCCAGTAAATTTCTAAGTGTGGAATTGATCTCTTTTACCATAAAATTTAAGGCTGTCTTCTTCAAACATTTTGAAAATATTAGAACTAAACAACTTGCGATCAAATAATTTTATACAACAACCCGGATGTGATTTACCAAAGAGTAGATTTATGCCCAGTATTAGATGTTTTGATTCGCAGAAACATGACATCAATCGAAAAGGAAATTGAAGAGTTTGTAATTAGCCAGTTCTGTACTCTTGAATTGAATGAATTGTATTACACTTACAAAGATTTACACGAACAATTAAACCTAGCCAATATAAGAAGGGACATAAGTATATACCATATTTCTATTTACAACCGATACAATAAAAACTGATTTGCAAATGTTTTGTCACAGGTTTTGAAACACTGCATTAAGAATTTCAAACAGATAATAGAAATAAGAATTTTTTTTATAAAAAAGAAAGATGTTTATGTGCTTCAATGACTAATATAATTTTTATTTAAGGGTTAATATAGAACCACCGGATTGGGTA
>NZ_CAGKLC010000168.1 GCF_903469665.1 Flavobacterium sp. UGB4466
ATTATAAACCTTCCAAATACTGGAAGGTTTTTTTTTGAATTAAAATTAAAAAAATAACACAATAATGGAATTAAATAAGTACAGCAAAACCATCACTCAAGATCAAACACAACCAGCAGCGCAAGCCATGTTGTACGGTATTGGTTTAACTGAAGAAGATTTGAAAAAAGCACAGGTAGGTATTGTGAGCATGGGGTACGATGGTAACACTTGCAACATGCACCTGAATGATTTAGCAAAAGACGTTAAAAAAGGAGTGTGGGATGCAAATCTGGTCGGACTTATTTTTAATACCATTGGTGTAAGTGACGGAATTTCAAACGGTACAGAAGGAATGCGTTATTCCTTAGTTTCCAGAGATGTCATTGCCGATTCTATCGAAACAGTTGCGGGAGCGCAGTGGTACGACAGCATCATTGCAATTCCGGGTTGTGATAAAAACATGCCTGGTGCTCTGATCGCCATGGGACGTTTGAACCGCCCGTCTTTAATGGTGTACGGAGGATCTATTCATTCCGGAAAATGGAAAGGAGAAACACTGAATATTGTTTCAGCTTTTGAAGCCTTAGGAAAAAAAGTAAAAAATGAAATTACTCCGGAGGATTTTAAAGGAGTTATTCAAAATGCCTGTCCCGGAGCAGGTGCCTGTGGCGGAATGTATACCGCTAACACCATGTCTTCGGCAATTGAAGCCCTGGGAATGAGTTTGCCATACAGTTCATCAAATCCCGCTTTAAGTCAGGAGAAAAGAGACGAATGTCTTGCTGCAGGTAAAGCTATTAGAACATTATTGGAAAAAGATATTAAGCCTAGAGACATTATGACTCGTAAAGCTTTTGAAAATGCCATTACAATCGTAGCCGTTTTAGGAGGTTCAACCAATGCTGTAATGCATTTGATCGCTATGGCACATTCCGTTGGTATTGAAATTACACTTGATGATTTTCAAGCGATTAATGACAGAACTCCTGTACTCGCAGATATGAAACCAAGTGGCAAGTATATGATGGAAGACATTCATGAAGCAGGTGGTATTCCGTCAGTAATGAAATACTTATTGAAAGTAGGACTAATTCATGGAGATTGTTTAACTGTAACCGGAAAAACAGTAGCCGAAAATTTAGCTTCAACTCCGGATTTACAAGACGGACAACAAGTAATTCACGAAATACAAAAAGCTTTAAAACCAACCGGAAACATTCAGGTTTTATATGGAAATCTGGCTTCTGAAGGAGCTGTTGCCAAAATCAGCGGAAAAGAAGGTGAGTATTTTGAAGGTCCTGCGGTTGTTTTTGAAGGTGAGTTTGAAGTGATTCCTGGCCTTGAAGCCGGAAAAATTAAACCCGGTAATGTAGTCGTCATCAGGTATTGTGGACCAAAAGGTGGTCCGGGAATGCCTGAGATGCTAAAACCTACGTCGGCCATTATTGGAGCAGGATTAGGAAGCAGCTGTGCTCTTATTACAGACGGCAGGTTTTCCGGAGGTTCACATGGCTTTGTGGTAGGACACATTACACCAGAGGCTTATGATGGTGGCGGTATTGCACTGGTAAAAGATGGCGATTTAATTGCTATTGATGCAGTAAAAAATACAATCGACCTGAAAATATCTGACGAAGAATTCGCAGCACGTAAAGAAAGTTGGATTCAGCCTCCTCTAAAAGTAAGCAGAGGAGTTTTACTGAAATATGCCAGATCAGTCTCAAGCGCTTCAACTGGTTGCGTTACCGATAAATAATTTTACAATAATAATTTCAAAAAACAATGACAATATCAATAAAATAACAAAGTTCAATTGCAATAAAAAGTAGAAGTATAAAGAATCAGTTTGAAATTGATTTTAACATTGCCATTGATTTTTGAAATTGATTTTTGACATTGAAAAAACAATATACTATGAAAATATCAGGGGCAGAAGCCGTTATAAGATGTTTGTTAGCAGAAGGAGTAGACTTACTTTATGGTTATCCGGGAGGAGCAATCATGCCGGTTTACGATGAATTATATAAATTTCAGGATCAGTTACACCACGTGTTGGTACGTCACGAGCAAGGTGCTACACATGCCGCACAAGGATATGCCCGAGCTACAGGAAAAGTAGGGGTAGCCATTGCAACTTCAGGGCCGGGAGCAACCAATTTAATAACCGGAATTGCAGATGCTCAAATCGATTCAACCCCAATGGTTTGTATCACAGGTCAGGTAGGGAAGCACTTGTTAGGATCTGATGCTTTTCAAGAAACGGATATCATTGGAATTTCGACTCCGGTAACCAAATGGAATTATCAGGTAACCGAAGCTTCGGAAATCCCTGAAATTATTGCAAAAGCATTTTACATCGCACGTTCCGGACGCCCGGGACCTGTATTAATTGACATTACGAAAAATGCTCAGTTTGACCAATTAGATTTTAGTTATGAAAAATGTACCGGAATCAGAAGTTATACTCCGGTTCCGAAACTAAAATTAGATAAAGTCGCCGAAGCTGCTGCTTTAATCAATAGCGCTAAAAAGCCTTTTATTGTTTTTGGACAGGGGATTATTTTGGGAAAAGCGGAAGCCGAATTTAAAGCTTTACTTGAAAAATCAGGAATTCCAGCTGCCTGGACCATTTTAGGACTATCAGCCTTGCCAACAGACCATCCCTTAAACGTGGGAATGCTGGGAATGCACGGGAACTATGGTCCAAATTTGCTAACCAACGAATGTGATGTTTTAATTGCTTTCGGAATGCGTTTTGACGACCGTGTTACCGGAAACCTGAATACTTATGCCAAACAGGCAAAAGTAATTCACTTCGAAATTGATCCTGCCGAAATCGATAAAAATGTAAAAACAGAAATAGCTGTTCTTGGAGATGTAAAAGAAGCCTTAACCGCTTTATTACCATTAATCGAAGCAAAATCACATGATTTATGGCATAACAAATTTAAAGAGCTAAAGGAAATCGAGTACGATTCCGTTATAAAAGAAGAATTAAACCCAACCAATAATAAAGGAATTTCAATGGGAGAAACCATAGAAATGATAAACAAACACTCAAAAGGTGATGCTATTATCGTCTCTGATGTTGGGCAGCATCAAATGTTTGCCTGCCGTTATGCAAAATTCAATTCTACCAAAAGTAACATTACCTCAGGTGGATTGGGAACGATGGGATTTGCTTTACCGGCAGCCATCGGAGCTAAAATGGGAAAACCGGATCGTGAAGTAGTGGCTATAATTGGTGATGGCGGTTTTCAAATGAACATACAAGAATTGGGGACCATTTTTCAGACTAAAGTACCTGTAAAGATTGTTATCCTAAACAACGAATTTTTGGGAATGGTACGTCAATGGCAGGAGCTGTTTTTTGATAACAGATATGCTTCTACTAAAATGATCAATCCAAATTTTGTTGCGATAGCCGAAGGATATTATATTAAATCTAAAAAAGTAACACAAAGAGAAGATTTAGATGCAGCCGTTGCCGAAATGCTGGCTTCAAAAGATTCCTATTTCTTAGAAGTTATGGTAGAGAAAGAAAATAACGTATTCCCAATGATTCCAACGGGTGCATGTGTTTCTGAAATTAGATTAAGCTAAAATTAAAGTTTCATGTTTCAATTTTTTTGAGTTTCAAGTTGTAAAACCTGAAACCTGAAACTTGAAACAAATAAAACTAAAAAAAAATGGAAAACAGAACATTTACCATATCGGTATACTCAGAAAATAATGTAGGATTGTTAAACAGGATATCAGGAATATTCTTAAAGCGTCACATTAACATATTAAGCTTAAACGTTTCTGAATCAGAAATAGAAAGTGTTTCCAGATTCATTATTGTTGTGGAAACAACAGAGAAATGGGTTAAAAATATTGTCGGACAAATCGAAAAGCAAATTGAAGTGATAAAAGCATTTTATCACACAGATGAAGAAACCATTTATCTGGAAAACGCTTTATTTAAAATTGCATCAAGCCTGTTGTTTGATGAAAAACAAATTCAGAACATCATCAAGGACAGTCAGTCTACAATTGTCACGGTTTCCCGCGATTTCTTTGTGATTTCCAAATCGGGGAGACGTTCAGAAATCGAAGATTTGTATACCAAATTCAAACCTTATGGCATTATGCAGTTTGTTCGCTCAGGAAGGATATCTGTTTCAAAAGAAAAAATGGAAATTTCAACAATGTTAGAAACATTCAAATAGTATTATTTCATCTATTAACCAATTATTAAATACAACATTCATTAAATATTTTTAAAAAAAATGGCAAATTATTTCAACACATTACCACTTAGATTACAATTAGAACAATTAGGCGTTTGCGAATTTATGGAGCAATCAGAATTTGCAGACGGAATTTCGGCTCTGGCAGGAAAAAAGGTTGTCATTGTAGGCTGTGGAGCACAAGGTCTGAATCAGGGTTTAAACATGAGAGATTCCGGTTTAGACATTTCATACGCGTTGCGTGCAGATGCAATTGCAGAGAAAAGAGCATCTTATAAAAATGCCACTGAAAACGGATTTAAAGTAGGTACTTATGAAGAATTAATTCCAACTGCCGACTTAGTTTGTAACTTAACTCCTGACAAACAACATACTGCTGTAGTTACCGCCATAATGCCTTTAATGAAAAACGGAGCTACATTATCATATTCTCACGGATTTAATATTGTGGAAGAAGGAATGCAAATCCGTAAAGACATCACTGTAATTATGTGCGCGCCAAAATGTCCTGGTTCTGAGGTTCGTGAAGAATACAAAAGAGGATTTGGTGTTCCTACACTAATCGCTGTTCACCCGGAGAATGATCCAAACAATTTTGGTTTAGATCAGGCTAAAGCTTATGCTGTAGCCACCGGAGGCCATAAAGCAGGAGTTCTGAAATCGTCATTCGTAGCCGAAGTAAAATCAGATTTAATGGGAGAACAAACCATTCTTTGCGGGTTATTACAAACCGGTTCTATTTTATGTTTCGATAAAATGGTGGAAAAAGGAATCGACAAAGCCTATGCTTCAAAATTGATTCAATATGGATGGGAGACCATTACTGAAGCCTTAAAACATGGAGGTATCACCAATATGATGGATCGTCTTTCCAACCCAGCAAAAATTGAGGCTTACGAAATTGCTGAAGAATTAAAAGACATTATGAGGCCGTTATTCCAAAAGCACCAGGATGACATTATCTCAGGAGAATTCTCCAGAACCATGATGATCGACTGGGCAAATGATGATGTAAACTTACTAAAATGGAGAGCTGCAACAGGAGAAACTAATTTCGAAAAAACAGCTCCACAAGAAGCTCCAATTTCAGAGCAGGAATATTTTGATAACGGAGTACTGATGATCGCAATGGTAAAAGCGGGGGTAGAATTGGCTTTCGAAACCATGACTGAGGCTGGAATTATCGAAGAATCAGCTTATTATGAATCATTACACGAATTACCTTTGATTGCAAACACAATTGCAAGAAAAAAATTATTTGAAATGAACCGTGTGATCTCGGATACTGCTGAATATGGCTGTTATTTATTCGACCATGCCTGCAAGCCGTTGTTAACAGAATTTATGAAAACAGTGGAAACAAATGTAATAGGTAAACCATTTTCTACTTCAAATGGAGTTGACAATGCTACTTTAATTGCTGTAAACAAAGAAGTTCGTCAACACCCTATCGAAGAAGTAGGAGCATGGTTGAGAGAATCAATGACAGCAATGAAAAAAATTGGATAATAAATTGGGAATTACCACACATACGGTTGTGGAATCTGCTCTGTATCTCCGTTTGATGTAATATTTTTGAATTAGTAAGCACTTATTAAGAAAAATGGATATAGATGCAAATTGCATTCACTTAACTTCTGAAAGTAAGACTGTAAGTTAAGTGAAGCTAATCCCTAATGAAGGGGGTATATTTAGTAATAAATGTACTTGTTGAAGTTTCATTTTAATTAATAAAGTTGCTTCTATTTTCAAAAATAGTGCGGAAGATTGTAATAC
>NZ_CAGKLC010000169.1 GCF_903469665.1 Flavobacterium sp. UGB4466
GTTTGGTACTGTTTCTTTCGATGAAAGGACATTTTGTACAGTTATATCGTTTTCTTCTATAAGACGATATCCCTATATTTACAAAAACAATAATGTAAAATAAGAGTGATTGAAAGAAACTTCTAATAAATATTTGATAGTAGCCTTACTTTTTGGATTGACTTTCCATGGCAGCGCTATTTTTTTTACTTTAGAAAGTTCTTATGATGCTTTAATTCACATGTTTTTCGGAAATCATTATGCCCACAGTTGGTTTGAACCTTGGAATTATAGTTGGTATACGGGTTTTAATGTGATGAGTTATCCTCCATTAGTGCACCAAACCATTGGGTTACTTTCTTTAATTGGAGGTTTGAAATTTGGTATGTTTACTGTTGCCATCGTTGGGATTATTTTATTCATTACAGGAACTTTTAGATTTTCACTTTTAATAACTGGAAATAGAACCGTTGCAGGTTATTCTGCTATTCTGGCAGTGGTTTCTTCTTCTTTTGTAGAAACATTGCATATTTTTGGACAGCTTCCCAGTATTATTGGAGTTTCTGTTTTAATGCATGCACTTCCAGAGATTTATCTTTTTATCAAAACAGGCAAAAAGAAATATTACTTCACCTCTCTGTCTTTGATGGCCGTAACCGTTTGTTCGCATCATGTTACACCTTTATTTGGAATGGTATTTTTTGTTTCGCCTTTAATCGGTATGATAGTAATGGATACCGCTCGCGAAAATGTCAATTCATTCAAGGAAATCACATTCAAAATATTCTATAAAACATTTCTATCATTATTAAAACGGATTATTCTTTTCTGTGGTAGCGCCGTTTTTCTGCTAGTATTTTGTATACTGCCGTATTGGATTAATTCTAAAGCCAATCCCATCACTCAGGTTCCTATTCCGCATGGAAGTCGCGACAATTTTATAGAAGTAACCTCTTCTGGCTTGATGTTCTTCTTGATACCTTGGGGAATATTACTTTTTATATTGCCTTATATATTTTATAGATATTACAGCAAAAGGTATATTTTTTTCGGATTATCCTTAACCTTGCTCACTGTTTTAGGAACGGGCGGCACAACTCCAATTCCCTTAGCGATTTTAGGAGAAAATGCTTTTAATATCCTAACCTTGGATCGCTTTACACTTTGGGCTTCTATAATGAGTTTGCCCATTTTTGGTGAATTTGTGTACCGATTAGTTGAAGGTGACTTAAGAACGGCTTTGCAAGTAAAATTTGGGAGTGTTTATAGGAGGATCCTAGGCGGATTATTTGCTGGTTGCTTTTTGTTTTTTGCAGTGTTTACCATGACGTTAGGGTATTTTAGACCATTGCAACCGCAAAAAATTAACTTTTTACCAATTGTCAATTTCTTAAATCAGGATCAACACGATCACTGGAGGTTTTTGCCATTAGGTTTTGGTGATCAGATGGCCTACTTATCGACACAAACAAATGCAATGACGGTTGATGGAAATTACCATTCGGCAAGAAGATTACCAGAATTGACTTCTCGTGCAGTAGAACGGCTGGAAAACTCCAAATTTCGAGGACTTGAAGGTATTGGTTCATTGCAGCAATTTCTAACGGTTCCTGAAAAATATAATTTGAAATATGTTTTTTCTAACGATAAATTTTACGATCCAATTCTCTATTTCTGCGGTTGGCATCGATTATCACAATTAGAAAATGGTATAATGGTGTGGGAAAAACTAAATGTGCAGCCCTTGTCTAAAATTCTTCCAAAAGATGAAGTACCGATCTATTTGAAATTAATGTGGGGAATTATTCCGATGTTAACCATTCTTCTGGCTTTTATACTTAATGTTCAGATGATTTGGTTGCAGGCCTTAAAAATAAAGCCTTTAGAAAAACCTTCTTTCAATAAGTATGGAATTGTTTATGCTAATTTTCCAAGAGCGATGATAAAATTTCTACACATTTGGACAGGGATTTTACTACTAATTATAAGCTTTGGAGCATATCGCATTTATATCAAAAATGCTGCACAGATTAGTCCTGAAAATGTTGTAAAAGCATATTATGATGCTCTAGATTTTAAGTTTTATGATAAAGCGCACTCTTATGTTGTTCCTAATAAAGAATACTCGGTGGCTCAGTTTATGCTGGAAATTTCTGTTTCGGATGGTGTTCTTAATTCTTACGCCAAGTTAGATGCTATCGAAACTAAAATTGTTCAGCAAAGTAAAGACAAAGCTAGAGTTATTGCAACGACCAAGTGGGTTACACCATTAGAATTAATTGAAAAAAAGTACATACATGACGTTCAGAAAATAAACGGGAAATGGTTTATCATTCCAGATAAAAAAGATACCGATATTCCTCCGGACGAATTCATGTCAGAGAATATTAATTCGTATTACAAGCAAGGGAGACGAAAGACAACTACCCAGCAGACCTATCATGAAGATGTACTGCGCCAACCAGATTTAGAAATTATATCGGCAAGTTTGGTAAAAATTGACAGTCAATATATAGTGATTGGTGAAGTTCAAAATATAGATAATGTTCCTGCAGATGTGGTCTTGAAAGCTACTTTATATGACAGAAATGATAAATCGATTGCCGTATTCAACGCAAAGTATACTATTAAACATAAATTGATGCCAAAAGAAGTCACGAGTTTTAAGGTGAATTTTGAAGATATTGCGTGGTTAAAGCCAACTGATGTAAAGCCAACAACTTTTAACCCCAATGAATTTACACCAAAAGAATTGAAAAATATTCCCGCTACATTTGATATTCAAAGTGCTGGAAATGTCGCAACCACCGACTTGTATAATTCGGTTGCTATTTCAGATTTAGTGATAGATAACAACCAGATCAAAGGTACTTTATTCAATTACGGAATTCAAGAAGTAACCATTCCAGAGCTCTTAATTTCGTATTACAATGATAAAAAAGAATTGGTTTATGTTGATCACCAGTTTATAAAAGAGGGTGTTCGCATTCAGCGTAAGCAATATTTTACCTATAATTTGCCAAGAGATTTGAATCCTGTGATTATAAAATCTTCAACAGAAAATTGTTTTGTAAATGGTTTAGAATCAGAAGCTCTTGCTCGTGCGGTAATTCCGGTACGAAACAGTAAACAAGAAAGTGCACAAATGCAAAGGGTTAAAGGACATAAAGGGTATTCGTTTATTAAAATTGAAATTAATAATTACATTGGAAATCCTAGATAATGAAGAATAAAATCTATATATTTTGTTTTTGTTTGTTTACCATATTATTGGTATCAGTCACTTTATTGCCTAAAAAACAAACGGGCGCTATTATACTAATTACGCAACAAAAGACTTTTATAGCAGGTGCCAAAATAGCTTTAGATTTTGAGGTCAATACGTCAAATAGACCGCAGTTGTTTTTAATTCATTCTTTAGGAAAAACACTTTTAGATGCCACCGTTAAAAATGATAAATTAACTTTTGCCCTCCCTAAAAGTTATGCTAAAAAATCGGGTCGTATTGATTGGTTTTTGGTTGTAAACGGAGAAAATAAACTACAGGGAAACTTTGAAATTTTGCCCAATAACGACACTAAAACGGATATCGAAAATTATTTAGGTCCACCAAGTACATTGGTAGGTGATGGTCATTTTGTAATGTACGTTACCATTCCGACAGATGGCTTTGATAATCCGAAACCAGAAAATACTCCTGTAATTTTTAGAAGTCAGTTTTTAAATACTATTACAAATCAAACGGTAAAAACGAAAAATCTCATTGCTTGGAAAATAATTGATGCTCCTACAAAATCTGGAATAGTTTTGGTTTCTGCTCAATGCAATGCTACCATTACTAAAGAATTTAACGCTGTAATTTTTCCTGGAATCGCTACAAATTTCATAATTTCTTTTACTAGAAATCATCAATATGCTGATGGAAATCAAATTACGACCTTAAAAACAGCTGTTATTAAAGACAAATTTGGTAACGTTGTAAGCGACGGAACCATGGTCTCATTTGTGATTTCTACTGCTAATAATATGGTTTTAAAATCATTTGGCACAACTATAAACGGAGTTGCAACTGCTCAGATTTTGCATCCTGATCACCAAGATGTTTATACTGCAAAAGCGTATGTAGCGGGAATAGCAGAAAGTAATTCTATAGCAATTAACTACGAACCGATTAATCCGAAAATTGAATTTGAATTTTCAAAAGATAAGCGCACTATAATAGTCGGCCCGTTGCGTAGTTTTATAAATCAGTTAGTTCCAGACGGAATTAAAGTGACTCTAAAAGTGTATCATCATAATCAACTCGTAGCAACTTTGCAAGAAGATAGCGTAAAAGGC
This sequence comes from Flavobacterium sp. UGB4466, assembly GCF_903469665.1. Classification (GTDB taxonomy): domain Bacteria; phylum Bacteroidota; class Bacteroidia; order Flavobacteriales; family Flavobacteriaceae; genus Flavobacterium; species Flavobacterium lipolyticum. The sequence continues at coordinate 4,318 of NZ_CAGKLC010000169.1, forward strand.
CATGCTGTTTTTACTATTTCATCTGAATATTATAAAGAAAAAAAATATTCATTTGAAATTTCAACCTTAGGAAGTATTCAAAAAGTAGAAGAAAAAAATTATGATAGTAATTAACAATAAAAATAATTATCGGGCAATTTTAATAGTTTCATTTATTGCGATTAATATTTTGGTATTATTTGGAATGAGTGAAATTTTGGGCTACTTAAATTCGGGAGCAGATAGAAGTTCGATGCTGCATTTAGAGAAAGAGACTTTAGATACATATTTACCCAAAGTAACGTGGGAAACCTTCAAAAATCAAGGTAGACGGATGGAAAATCAAACCATCCAGAAAATTGAGAAGCATTATTTGTTTTCTTATGTAATAAAAAATAATGCTCTTAAAAACAATGTCAATGATGGAATTGACGATTATTTTACAGAAAGTTCGAGAAAGCAATTAGAACAAATTATAGCCTATAATAAGGCCAAAAAAATTTCGATCCAGAGTACAATAATAGAACATCATGCATCGTTAGATTTTTATAGCGAAGACGGCCAACAAGTCGTTATTACCGATAAAAATGTAGTTGAATTTCAAAATGTTTATCAAGATAACAAGCTTATAACTTCTGTTCGGGATACTGCAAATTATAAGGTTTTAATGTTGCTAGAGGATGGTTTTTGGCGTATTCGACACTATGTTCGGATGCAAAAAGAAAAGAGTTTGGTTGCTGTAGAATTGAATAAAAAAATATACACGGTAAAAGGAAATGAAATTTTAAAAAATGGTGCTCCCTATATCATAAAAGGTATTAATTATTATCCTAAAAATTCTGCTTGGGATATGTTTGGAAATAAATTTAATAAAGATACTATAGCTGCTGATTTTGATATAATAACAAAAGCAAAACTCAATACGATTAGGATTTTTGTTCCTTATGAAGAATTTGGTAAAGCAGAGGTTTCAAAAGAGAAATTAGATAAGGTAAAAATAGTTTTAGACTTGGCCGAAGAAAAAAAACTAGCTGTAATCGTTACATTATTCGATTTTTATGGAGATTATGCTCCAGAAAGCTGGACTTTAACTCATCGACATGCAGAGAAAATTGTAACGACTTTTAAGGACTGCAAAAATATTATTGCTTGGGATATTAAAAACGAACCTGATTTAGATTTTGAATCACGTGGGGAACAAAATGTAAAGCCTTGGTTGGAACAAATGATTGCAGCAGTCAAGAAATTCGATGCTAATCATTTGGTCACTATTGGATATTCTAATATTGCATCGGCAGAGATACTAAAAGATAAGGTAGATTTTGTATCGTATCATTATTATGAAGATATTTCACTTTTTGAAGAGAAACTTGCTGTTTTAGAAAAAGCAGCCAAAAAGCCTTTGGTAATGCAAGAATTTGGGCTTTCGTCCAATCGAGGACTGTGGAGTTGGTTTGGTAATTCAAAAGAAAAGCAGGCTAATTATCATAAAAAAATGCAATCTATATTCAAAAAGAAGCAACTTGCATTTGTTTCCTGGACTTTATATGATTTTCCGAAAGTTCCAGATAAAGTTGCTGGAAAATGGCCGTGGATAAAAAACAAACAAAAACAGTTTGGATTCATCGATTCAGAAGGAAAAAACAAACCTTCTTTTTTGTATATAAATTATTGATTTTAATTTTTAAATAAAA
>NZ_CAGKLC010000170.1 GCF_903469665.1 Flavobacterium sp. UGB4466
AATATAGCATAAAGATAACATTTGGGTTAAAGTTAGATTTGGAAAGTTAATTCATATAATAAGTGGAATATCTTGATTTAAATCATAAAAAATTAAGATTTAAATTATGTGTGTTGTAAATAATTAACAAAATAACAAAACTAAACCAAAACAAGTATTATGAAAAAACAACTACTTTTATTAGTATTGTGTTGTCTCTGGAGTATGCAGGGAATTAAAGCACAGGATCTAATTGAGGCTTCACACAGCTGTCGCACAAAAGAGGTCAATGAATTACAATTAAAGAACCACCCCGGTTCATTGAAAGAAAGTAAAGCGTTTAATTTTTTTAGTAAAGAATACGCTAAAAAGCTGAAGACCAATAAAAGTGCGGTGAATACTACTTATACCATACCAGTTGTTTTTCATGTGTATGGTACATCGTTTAATGGTAAAACAGTTACTCTTGAGAAAATACAAACAGCCTTAAGGCATCTTAATGAGGATTTTCAAGGGTTGAATGATGATTTCAATACCGTAGAGCCTTTTTTTCAGGCAAGAAGGGGAACCTTAAATATTGAGTTTAAACTCGCACAGATTGATCCCAATGGAAAATGCACCACCGGAGTAATTTTTGAAAGAAAAAAAGACGGATATGGTAACGGGGGTGGGTACGATAGCCAAATTCAGGCAGATGCCTGGGACAATTACAAGTACATGAACGTTTACATTCAGAATGATTTGTATGCCGATGGTGCTACCAATAATTCAGGAGTTTGCTGGTATCCGGATTCCTGGATGTCCGATAATAATTTGGCAAGATGCGTTTATAACGGAGCTTATCTGGGAGAAAATACCAATAAAGAATTTGCGTCGGTATTGACTCACGAGTTTGGGCATTTCCTGAATTTGATCCATACTTTTGATGGTGGCTGTACAGGGACTGATCAAGTAGATGATACTCCAAAAGAAGACGGAAAACATTCTTTGGGCTGTGTACCCGGAACGAATTGCGACGGTGACAAAGTAAATATAGAGAATTATATGGGGTACAATGCTGCACAAGGATGCAGTAAGATGTTTACACAAGGACAGGTAGCGAGAATGCTTGCTGCTTTACAGCACTCTGCAAGAAAAACATTATGGTCAGCACAAAATTTGATCGATACAGGTGTTAATTCAACCGGAAGCAGTGTAACCACAAATGTTACAAGTTTTAAAGAAGATATTGCGAATAACGGAACAGTTACGGGCAATGCTGTAATTACTTTAAATGGAACTGTCTTTTCGAAATCGTCGGGAGCTTTAACTTCAGGGGTAGATTTTAGTTCTAATTTGCCTGCTGGTTTAAGTGCTGCGATTGTTATCAATAGCAGTAATCAGGCTACCGTTACTATAAGCGGAACGGCAACGAATCATAAGGCAAGTAATACTGCCAGCGGTGGAATTACATTGTTAGCTTCTGCATTAAATGGTGGAGTGAGCGGTATGCTTTGTGATGGTTTGAGTTGGAATTTTAAATTTAGAGATCCTTATGGTATTTTCTATGTTGATTTGCCTGATATGACGGTTACACCTACTTCTACCTGGAAAGCTTTTTTGGTTGAAAAAGGAGACGATGTAAAGTATGGTGCCTGGCGATTTGCAGCCAATCATTTAAAAGTGGAAACTTATGGAAAAAGACTGGTAACCAATGCAGGAACAAATAATATTACACCTCTTGGTTTTAATACAGCAATTAATGCAAGCAGTAATTTTACAGCACCGGGAGCCTATCCAAATCAATTGGATATAAGAACGCCGTCTTATACTGCTTGGGACGGAAAAACGGATTATTTAGGTTTCGAATACACCATTGATGGAGAAAAATGTTACGGTTGGTTAAAAGCTGTTGTTAAGGCAGATGGTTCGGGATACAGTATTCTGGAGTATGCATATAATACACAACCGGGAGGAACAATCTACACCGGAATGTCCGATAAAGTGGCGTTAAGTGTTTCTCCGGCTTCTCTTGCGGAGAGTGCTGCTAATAATGGAAGCATTTCTCAGATTTCTTCTTTTAAATTAACGACGAACAATGGAACTTTTGTTAAAAATTCAGGAGTACTGACTCCCGGAGTTGATTATACGATCACGGGTGTTCCGGCTGGTTTGACGGCTAAACTAAATGTAATGAGTACTACCGAAGTGCAATTGGCTTTAACAGGAAATGCTGCGGTGCATTTGAAAGAAAATAGTACTCAGGTAGTAGTGACCTTTTTAAATCCTGCTATTACAGGCGGAGTTGCAGTATTGTCAAATTCTGTTGCAGCTGTTAAAATTAATTTCAGAGATCCTTATGCAATTGTACATGTGAAAGATCTGAATTATACCGTGGATGCAGAAAATACCTGGAAATTCTTCAGAATTACAGCTGATGCCGATCAGCAGGATTATGGAGTTTTTGTGGATAAGGGTGATCTTAAATTAGAAACCTATACAAAATCTATTGTTTGTGAGGGTAATTCTTTAAATATGAGTTTGATCGGAGCCAATCAACTTATTGATGGCAACAGTAATTTTATTGAAGGAGGCAGTTATCCTGATCTGCACAATTTAAGAAATGCGGGTTATAAATCATGGGATGGGAAGACGGGCTATATTGGTTTTAAATTTACAATAGCTGATGAACCCTGTTATGGCTGGTTTAAGGTGAAAGTAAATGCCAAGGGAACTGCTTATACATTATTAGAATATGCTTATAATACAGAACCTCTGGCAGGTATACTTACTGAAGATATTCCGGCAGATCTCACCGTTCATTTAGCTACTACACCGGATGAAATCAATGAAAATGCTGTAACTAATGACGGAAGTTTTGAGACAAAAATCGCAATTCAGTTAACAACAAACGGCGGGACTTTTACAAAAAGCTCTGGAAATTTAGTCCAGGGAACAGATTTTACCGTTGCAGGACTGCCAGCAGGTTTGACTCCTGAAATTACTTTAATAAACAGTACAACAGCTGAGTTAAGTTATACGGGTAAAGCAACGGCCAATGAAGCTTCAAATACAGCCACGGCGACTGTTACTTTCCTGAACCCTGCAATTACCGGAGGAGCTGCGATTCTTGATACGGATTATTTTACTACTAAGTTTATTTTTAAGAACGCGTATAAAATTATTTACGTCGATCTTCCAACTCCCTTAACAGTAGCTGTCACAGGTTCTAAATGGAATCCATTCAATATTACGGCAGATGCAGATCATACCGGCTATGGGTTATTTATTGACGGCAATGATTTAAAGTTGGAAAATTATGATAAGGATTTGGTTTGCGAATCAGGAATTAACAATATCTCGTATTTAGGCTATAACGTTACAATTGGTGCAGCTAGCAATTGGAATGGGACAAGAGTTCCTGCTTTAAGAAGCAGTACCTATACGGTTTGGGACGGTAAAACAGGTTTTATAGGTTTTAAATATACGAAGAATGGAGTGCCTTATTATGGTTATTTTGAAACGGTTGTAAGTGCCGATGGCCAGAGTTATACGATCAGCAAATATGCTTATAATACAGCTCCTGCAGCTTCAATTACTACGCCTCTCCAGTTAGGTGTGGTTAAAATGAGTAACAATCCGACAACAATCACTGAAGATAAATTAACAAATAACGGAACTTTTACAACGACAGTAACGGTACAGTTGACATCAAATGGCGGGACTTTTACAAAAAGTTCAGGCAACTTAGTTCAGGGGACTGATTTTACTATAGCAGGTTTGTCAGCGGGTTTAACGGCTAGTGTGAGTGTCGTAAATAACACTACGGTTCAGGTAAGTTATCAAGGCAAAGCCATTGCTAATGAGGCAGCCCATGCAGCTACAGCCACAATTACCTTTTTAGATCCGGCTATTACCGGGGGAACAGCAGTTTTAGAAAATAAATCGTTCACTACTGATTTTACTTTTACCAATGCTTATGTGGTGGTTAAAGTAGATTTACCGACTCCGATAGTAGTTTCGGCTGCGAGTCCTTCAGGATCTTTTAGAATTACTGCCGAGGTAGATGGAAACGAGACCGAATTTAAATTGCTTTATGGTGTTAATGGTCTTAAATTTTCAACGAATAATGGATTAGTTACTGAAACAGGAACAGCTAACATTGGTTACATCGGAACCAGTCAAATGATTGGAGGAAGCAACCATTTAAATTCATCCGGTGATGCCATTATGAGCGATCCTGTTTATAGCAGCTGGAATGGAAAAACGGGATTCATTGGATTTTCATTTGCTAAAGGCGGGGCAGTTTATTACGGTTATTTTGAAGGGGCAGTAAGTGCAGACGGGAAAAGTTTTGCGATAATACGATATGCATACAGTACCGAACCGCAAGCTTCAGTTAAAACTCCGGACACCGTTCAAAATTTCACTTTCCCTACTTTGAGTACTGTAGATTTTGAAAGCAAAGCAGCTTTTAAAACTTATCCAAATCCGTTTAACGATGTCATAAACATTAGTTCTGATTCATTTTCGGGGAAAAAAATAGAGGTGCTAATTTATAACAGTTTAGGACAGAACATGTTTGTTAAATCATACGATGCCAATGATGGCACTATAACTGTAGATGGCAGTAACCTTACCAACGGTTTCTACTTTTTGAAGGTAAAAGTAGATGGCAAGGAGCAGGCTGTTAAAAAGCTAATTAAATAGTAGACTTAAAATAGAAATTGATTGAATAGAAGGCTGTCTGAAAGGACAGCCTTCTTTGTTTTGTCTCTTTAAATAAAAAAGAAGATACTGACCACGTTACAATAATCCCAGCGTTTTAGCTTTTTCAATTAGATCTTTGTCGCTTCCTTTTCCTTTTAATAACTGATCTTTTATGTTGGCTTTCCTTTTTTCTATAGCGCTCATTGAAAGAGGGATATATTCGGGAAGATTTACTGTTTTTACCCCCTCAGAGATTAGAATTAAAATTTGATTGTCGTGATTGTCCCAATTTATATTTTTCTTAAACAGTTCTCTTTGAGATTCTACAATGGTATCGCTTCTGAATATTTCGCCATTAATAATGTTTTTACAAATTACGGGAAATTGTTCAAAATTGATGTCACTTTTGGATATAAAACCTTCAGGCTGGATTCCTTTTATTATTTTGTCCACCGTCAAAGGTTCACTGCGCATAGTAAGGAGTACTATTTTGCAATTCGGGAATTTTTCCTTGATCAAATAGGCCAAATCTATGCCGTCATTAATATTTGATGGTTTGTAGGGCGGCAGATTAATATCAAGTAAGGCAAAATCGATAGTACTATTTTGCTTGTGATGAAGAATGATTTTATTGTAAGCATCTTCACAATTATGACTTTTAATAAAATTTGGTAAATTTTTCTGAAACTCACCATCAGATAAGAGATTGATATAGCTGTCCACCGTCATTGGATGGTCGTCGACGATCAAAATATTAAGATTCATAATTTGTTTAATTCTATTGGAAACAAATGTAAGAAAAACTACGGTTTTTCCGTAATGGAATTTTGATTGTTTTACAACTAAAGAGATTCGTTGAATGGTTGATAATTAGTTTAAGTTCTAATTTTAACATGAATTAAATGAAATATTACGGATTTACCGTACATTTTAATCCGGAGTTTAGTGTTTTTTTGTTTTAATAATCAATTAAAGTTATTTTTATGAAAACGAAGTTATTTATTCCGGGATTGCTAATTGCTGTTGCACTGTTGACTTTTTCATGTACAAATGATGATTATGAAACTCCGAAAACTCAGAGTAGTCAATCAAAAAATTTGCATGAAAAATTAGATCCAAAAACAAATAATATGGTTAATGGAACGACTAATTCGGATACTGACTTGTTAAATACTGAGGGTGATCCCGAAATTACAAGACCAACCAGAAAAGACTAAATGTTTTTGTGTTTATAAAAAAGACTATTTGATTTATTTTTAAATCTTATAGTCTTTTTATTTCAAAACCCTATATTTGAAATT
>NZ_CAGKLC010000171.1 GCF_903469665.1 Flavobacterium sp. UGB4466
AAATAAATTAGTACAGCAAAATATTTACAATGTAAAGTATAATTAAAATACCCCATTTATAGGTATATGTTTGAGAAATTTGGTAGGTTTGGAAGAAATTAAATTTTTATTTAAATATGACAAATAAAAAGGAACTTAGCGAAATCGACATTTGTGATTTATACATTACGCCAGCTATTAAAAATGCGGGATGGGATCCAATCAAACAAATAAGACGAGAAGTGACTTTAACTCCTGGTCCTGTAATAGTTAGAGGTGAGATGTCGGCTAGGAATAAAAAGAAAAAAAAGTTTGCTGATTATGTTCTTTCATGGGAACCAGGTACTAGAATAGCTGTAATAGAAGCCAAAGATAATAGTTGTTCAGTTAGCCATGGCATGCAACAAGCTTTAGGCTACGCTGATATTTTAGGTTTGCCAAGTGCATTTAGTTCAAATGGCGATGCTTTTGCCTCACACGATAAAACTACAAAAGAAGGAGAAGACATTGAAACAGAATTTCCTCTTGAAAACTTTCCAACACCTGAAGAACTTTGGAAACGTTACAAAAAATACCACAATATAGAAGACAGTCAACAAGAACTAATTTTGCAACCATATTATACTGATGGTTCTGGCAAAGAGCCAAGATATTATCAAGTCGAAGCAATTAATCGTACTATTGAAGCTGTTGCAAAAGGTCAAAATAGAATTCTTTTAGTGATGGCTACTGGTACTGGAAAAACATATACTACATTTCAAATCATTTGGCGATTGTGGAAAGCTAGAGTAGCAAAAAGAATTTTATTTCTTGTAGATAGAAATATTTTAGCTGATCAAACTCTTGTTAATGATTTTAAACCGTTTGGTTCGGTAATGACAAAAATCAAGAATCGAAAAATTGACCCTTCATATGAAATTCATTTGGGTTTATACCAAGCATTGACAGGACCAGATGAATCTGACAAAATATTTAAAAGTGTCTCTCCAGATTTTTTTGATTTAATAGTTATTGATGAGTGTCATAGAGGTAGTGCAGCAGATGATTCTTCTTGGCGTGAAATTTTAGACTATTTTAAAAATGCTGTACAAATAGGTTTAACAGCAACACCGAAAGAAACGGAATATGTTTCAAACCTAACTTACTTCAAAGAACCTGTATATTCCTATAGTTTAAAACAAGGAATTCAAGATGGTTTTCTTGCTCCATATAAAGTTGTAAAAATTGATATAGATAAAGACATCAATGGCTGGACACCGCCTGATGATATGACTGATGATTTAGGTAATGCATTTGAAAAGCGTACTTATAATCAATCTGACATGGATAGAATTCTAGTATTAAATCAACGTACAAAATTGGTAGCGAATAGAGTAATCCAATTACTTAATGCTACTGACCCAATGTCAAAAACAATTATTTTTTGTGAGGATATTGATCATGCGGAACGCATGAGAAAAGCGATTGTCAATGCTGCTGGTAAAATAGCTATTGACAATCCTAAATATGTAATGCGTATAACTGGTGATAGTATTGAAGGAAAAGCAGAACTTGATAATTTTATTGACCCTGATAGCAAGTTTCCTGTTATAGCTACAACTTCTGATTTAATGACAACTGGTGTAGATGCTAAAACATGTCGATTAATTATTTTAGACAAAACAATTAAATCAATGACAACCTTTAAACAAATAATAGGCAGAGGTACACGAATAGACGAAGAGAATAACAAATTCTTTTTTACAATAATGGATTTTAAGAAAGCTACAGAACATTTTAAAGACGCAGATTTTGATGGTGAGCCAGTAGTAATTTATAATCCGGGACCAGATGATAGTCCTGTGCCTCCTGATCCTGAGGATGGTGGTGATGACGACACTGGTGGTGACGACACTGGTGGTGATACTGGTGGTTCAGGCAGAATAAAAATTATAATCAGCGGTGTTCCTGCTAAAATTATAAATGAAAGAATTGAGTATCTTGGTGATGATGGACAGTTAGTAACAGAATCGTACAAAGATTTTACTCAAAAGCAAGTAATATCAGAATATGCTTCTCTAGATGATTTTTTACAAAATTGGAACGATGCTAAAAAGAAACAAGCCATTATTGAGTTGCTTGAAGAACATGGCGTAGTACTTGAAAATTTAGCCGAATTGGTAGGAAAAGAATATAGTGATTTTGATTTGATATGCCATGTCGCATTTGGTCAGGCACCATTGACAAGAAAAGAACGAGCAGAAAATGTTAAGAAAAGAGATTATTTCACAAAATATGGTGAACAAGCTAAAGCTGTTTTACAAGGTTTACTTGAGATGTATTCTGATAAAGGGGTAGTTAGTATTGAAAACGTGAAGGTTTTAAAGCTTAAACCTTTTAGCGATTATGGAACTCCAATGGAAATTATAAATGATTTTTTTGGAGGAAAAGAAAAATACGAAACAGCAATAGAAGAATTAGAAAAAGAATTATTTAAACAAGACAGAATAGCATGAGTAATGTATCAGGTATCATAAAATCCATTCAGGATATTATGCGAAAGGATGTAGGAGTTGATGGAGACGCACAAAGAATAAGCCAGCTAGTTTGGCTTTTCTTCTTAAAAATAGTAGATGACCGTGAGGATGAGTTAGAATTAACAGAGGATGACTATAAATCACCATTACCGGAAAAACTACGATGGAGAAATTGGGCTAAAGATCCTGAGGGAGATACAGGAGATACGTTACTCGATTTTGTAAATCTTGAACTTTTCCCAACGTTAAAAACAAAATTAAAAATAGAGGGTGATGATGGTGGAAGAGCTTTAGTAATAAAAAATGTATTTGAAGATGCCTACAATTACATGAAATCTGGTACACTTCTTCGACAAGTAGTGAATAAAATATGTGAAATTAATTTCAATGCTTCTGGTGACCGCCACACGTTTGGGGGGATTTATGAGCAAATACTTAAAGATTTGCAAAGTGCCGGAAACGCTGGAGAGTTTTATACTCCTCGAGCCGTAACTACTTTCATTGTTAACAGAATAGCGCCAAAATTAGAAGAATCCGTTCTTGACCCAGCCTGTGGAACTGGTGGGTTTCTTACCAATATAATTGAATACAAACGAGACAACTTTGTAAAATCTCCTGCTGATGAAGAGGTTTTAGTTAAATCAATTCATGGGGTTGAAAAGAAAGCACTACCTCATTTACTATGCACTACCAATATGATTTTGCACGGTATTGATGTACCAATAAATATTAAACACGATAATACTCTTGCCAGACCATTACGTGATTATACAAACAGTGACAGAGTAAATGTAATTGTTACTAATCCGCCTTTTGGTGGTATGGAAGAAGATGGTATTGAAAATAACTTTCCTGCCAACTTAAGGACTAGAGAAACAGCAAATCTTTTTATGGCTCTTATTATTCATTTGCTTAAAAATGAAGGAAGAGCTGCTGTCGTTTTACCTGATGGTTTTTTGTTTGGTGAAGGTATTCAAACTAGACTTAAAGAAAAATTAATGACCGAGTGTAATCTTCACACTATTGTTCGATTACCCAATGGTGTTTTTAATCCTTACACAGGTATTAAAACCAATATTTTATTCTTTACAAAAGGAAAACCGACAGAACATATTTGGTATTATGAACATCCATATCCTGAAGGTGTGGTAAACTATAATAAAACCAAGCCTATGCGTTTTGAAGAGTTTCAAGCAGAGATAGATTGGTGGGGTAATGAAACAGATGGTTTTGCGACTAGAGTTGAAAATGAACAAGCATGGAAAGTTTCTGCCCAAGATATTGTAGAACGCAACTATAACCTTGATATTAAAAACCCTCATGTGGGTGAACAAATAACACATGACCCCGATGAAGTACTAGAACTCTACACTAAAGAGCAAGGCGAAATAACCACTTTAAGAAACCAGCTTAAAGCTATATTAGCAGAAGCCTTAAATAATAACTAATTATGATAAATACAATTATAAATAGTTTTGACATTTGGACAGATGCACAAGGAATAAAAGCTAAAGGGCGAATTAAAAGTATTGACAACATAAATATGTTAGGTATTAATCATTTAAGAGCATTAGTACTTGATTTAGCTGTATATGGAAAGCTAGTTCCTCAATTAGCAAGTGATGAATCTGCAAATGAATTATTAAAAAAAGGCTTAAAAAGAAAGAGTATAAAAGACCAAGAACCACTAAAGGAAAAAGGCCAATTTAACCATGATTTACCTAGTGGATGGGCATTAGCGTACATACCTAATATCCTAAAGGACGAAAAGTATGCAATAAAAAGAGGCCCATTCGGAAGTTCATTAAGAAAAGATTTTTTTGTTTCAAAAGGATATAAAGTCTATGAACAACAACACGCAATAAAAGATGATTTTTCATTAGGAAATTATTACATCGATGAAAATAAATATAAAGAATTAAAAGCTTTTAAAATAAAATCTAATGATATTATTATTAGTTGTTCAGGTACCGTTGGTAAAGTTGCAATAGCGCCTAATTGGATTGAACCTGGAATAATCAATCAAGCACTTTTAAAGTTATCTATCAATGAAACAATATTGTTGAATAATTATTTTAAAATTCTGTTTCCTGCTTTTTATATGAAAACAGAGACACTTTCAGAATTGCAAGGAACTGCACAAAAAAATATGGTTTCTGTTGACATCTTAAAAAATGAGCCTTTCCCACTTCCTCCGCTTGCAGAACAACATCGCATAGTAGCAAAAGTTGACGAGCTTATGAATTTGTGTGATAAGCTAGAAGATGAACAATTTAAAAAACTAAAAACACATCAAGCTTTAGTAAAAACATTATTAGCAACTTTAACTGAAGCAGCAGATACCAATGAATTACAAGTGGCATGGGATAGAATATATGAACATTTTGACACTCTTTTTTGTACTGAGGATAGTATCGAGCAACTGAAACAAACCATACTACAATTGGCAGTGATGGGTAAGTTGGTCAAGCAAGACCCAAATGATGAACCAGCCAATAAATTGTTAAACAAAATAGCTAAAGAAAAAGACAGGTTGGTTAAGGAAGGAAAAATTCGAAAGCAAACTCCCTTAGCAAAGATTAGTGAAGATAAGACACCTTTTGAATTACCAAGAGGTTGGGAATGGACAAGGTTAGGTGAAATTGGAATAGGAAGTACTGGTAAAACACCAAGTACAAATGTTTTAGAATATTTTGATGGAGATGTACCTTTTATTGGACCAGGCCAAATAACGTCTGAGGGCAATATTACTGACACAGATAAAACATTAACAGTTGAAGGTTTAGAATATAGTTCAATTGCTGAAGCCGATGACTTATTAATGGTATGTATAGGTGGAACGATTGGCAAATGTGCAATTGTTAAATATAAAATAGCATTTAATCAACAAATAAATTGTATTCGTCCATTGTTCTTTAATTCACATTTCCTATATGATATAATGAATTCAATATATTTTCAGCAATCAATTTTAAGTAAAGCAACTGGTTCAGCTACGCCCATAATAAATAGATCTAAGTGGGAGGAAATAATGATTCCTGTTCCATCATTATCTGAGCAAGTTCGTATCGTCCAAAAAATTGATGAACTCTTCACACTATGTGAATCTCTAAGAAATAATATCAAAAAATCAGAAGAATTAAAAGGTTTACTTTCCAAAACCATAATTG
>NZ_CAGKLC010000172.1 GCF_903469665.1 Flavobacterium sp. UGB4466
TTTGGTAAAGAAAGATCAATTGGAACATAACCCGCTCCTGATTTTAAAATGGATAAGATTCCCAGTAAAGACCAGTTTGAAGTATCCATCATGATCCCCATCAAATCATTTTCTTTCAGATCGTAAGTCTGCTGATAGTAATACGCTAATTTCGTAGCGGCTTCATCCAGCTCTTTATACGTCATACGGCTATCATTATAAACAAATGCAATAGCATCAGGGGTTTTAGCTGCCTGTGCCTCAAAAAGAGACAATACAGTTCCTTCTCCTGATAATAAATAATCAGGGGTATTACAGTCTACTACCAATGCCTGCTCTTCTTCTGTGTTTAACATCGTCAAATCACCTATTGATGAGGTTCCGTTTTCTAAGACAGCTGTTAGTAAATTCTCGTAATGTGATCTTAATCCTGATACCGTAGAAGAGCTGAAAAGATCAGTGCAATAGTTGAATGAAAAAGAGATTCCTTCAGGTCCGTCTTCAGCAAAAATCGTTAGATCATACTTCGCTATATCATAGTTCATTGCCATCGGTTCAATGGTAATATCACTGAATTCTGCTACTTTTGCTCCCGGATTGTTGTTTAAAACGAACAATACCTGAAATAAAGAACTTCTGCTTTTATCTCTTGTTTTTTCTACACGATCTACTACTTTTTCGAACGGAACAGCGATATGATCGTAAGCTTCTAAAGTGGTTTGTTTTACCGATTTCAGCAACTCATTGAACGATGGGTTTCCGGATAAATCGCTTCGAAGAGCCAAAGTATTCACGAAGAATCCAATCATAGATTCTAATTCCTGCTGCGGACGATTGGCAACGGTAGTTCCGATACAGATATCTGACTGTCCGCTGTAACGATATAACAATACTTTGTAAATACTCGATAACAACATGAATAAAGTTACTCCCTGTTCTTTTGCATAAGTGCGTAGTGCCTCGCTGCGGTCGCTGTCTAATTTTAAACCGATGAAATCTCCACGGTTGCTTTGAACAGCAGGTCTAAGATAATCAGTAGGCAGTGCTGAAGGAGCTACGTCTCCTAGTTTTGCCTCCCAATAATCTAATTTCTTTGCTAAAACATCGCCAGACAACTCAGAACGCTGCCAAACCGAATAATCTGTATATTGAAAACTAAGCGCCGGTAAATCGGCTTCTCTTCCTGACGCATACGAAGCATAAAGCTCTTTAAATTCCTTAACAATAAGGGATTCAGACCAGCCATCGGTTGCAATATGATGACGTACCAATACTAAAATATGTTCTTCATCTGATACTTTAATAATTGTAGCGCGCAGCATATAATCTTTTGATAAATCAAATGGTTGGTTGATTTCTTCGGCAATAAATTTCTTAGAATCTAAAATTCCTGAAACAATATTCAATTCCCAACGATCTGAGGATTGTACAGCCTGATATGCCACACCTTCTTTTTCTACAAAAAAGGTACGCAACGTCTCGTGACGTTCTACAATTGTTTTTAGCGCCTGAGAAAGAAAGTCTATTTTAAGATCTCCTTTTAAGTTTAGCAAGACCGGCATGTGGTAATGCTCGCTCCCTTTTAATTTATCAATAAACCATAAACGCTCCTGAGCATATGACAACGGAATATCTGCAGGTAACTCTTGTTTGGTTACCAACGGAAGTGCGGCTGTATTGTCCTTACTTTCTATAAAAGAGGCTAAAGCCGAAATAGTTGAATTATTGAATATGTCACTTACAGTCACCGAAACATTCAGCGCATTTTTAATAGCCGACAACAAACGGACAGCTAACAAAGAATGTCCTCCTAATTCAAAGAAAACATCTGTCACTCCTACTCGCTCGATTTTTAATAAATCCTGCCAGATTTCAACTAAAAGTTCTTCTACTTTGGTAACAGGTGCTACATATTCCTGCTGAACAAAATCACTGCTGTTTACTGCAGGTAATGCTTTTTTATCGACTTTACCATTCGAATTTAAAGGAAAACTTTCCAGTTGAATAAAATAAGACGGAATCATATAATCAGAAATAATTTCTTTTAATGCCTTCCTTAATGTCACAACATTATAGTTTTCTGAGGTAACCACGTAAGCTACTATTTCTTTTTCTCCGTTTTTGTTTTCAAGTGCTAAAACTAAGGCATCCTCTATTTCTGATTGTTTTAACAGCGCATTTTCTACCTCACCCAATTCGATTCTATGGCCTCGTATTTTTACCTGATTGTCTTTTCGGCCGATAAATTCAATATTTCCGTCTGGCAGCCATTTTCCAATATCTCCTGTTTTGTAAATCAGTTTTCCAGGAATAAACGGATGTGCGATAAATTTCTCTTCTGTTAGTACACCCTGATTTAAATACTCTTTCGCCAATCCATCGCCTCCCACACAAATCTCTCCCGAAACGCCAATAGGTACTAATGCGTTATGATTGTCTAAGATATAAGCCGTACTATTTGCTATTGGAGCTCCTATAGGAATAGTTCGCTGATTTTTTCTCACCTCTTTAATTTCGTAATAGGTCGAAAAAGTAGTATTTTCTGTTGGCCCGTATACATGATGCAGATTCACTTCCGGATACAGTTCTTTAAACTTCGCTACGTGTTTTACAGAAACCTGCTCACCCCCAAATAATATGCATTTTAACTTTTTTAATGAATTCAATTTAGAATCGACCAGGGTATTAAAAAACGCTGTCGTTAAAAAGAAACTATCAATTTTTTCCGATTCTATCAGAGCATCAAACTTATCCAAATCTAAAAAGATATCCTTTGCCGCGATTACAAGAGTCCCTCCGTTTAAAAGAGGCATATAGATATCAAAAGTCGCTCCGTCAAATGAAAAGTTCGACAGTCCTAAGATTCTGTCATTTTCACTTATGTCAATATAATTTGTATTTTTTACTAATCTGACAATTGATTTCTGTTCAATTACAACTCCTTTTGGAACTCCCGTAGAACCTGACGTATACATCACATATACAGCCGAATCCGGTTGTAAATTCTCTACTTCATAACTGGTTTCATATCGATTGGCTGTTTGTCTGAAAGTCTGTAAAATGCTATCATTTATACTTACTTTACAGTTTGCATCTTCTTTAATAAACGAAATTTTCTCCGAAGCAAATTCCGGATTTATTGGAACATATACGGCTCCAAGTTTAAGAATTCCAAACATGGACACCAAAAACCACTCATTGCGATCCAGTTCTAAACCTACCATATCGGCAGCTTGAATATGGTACTCTGATTGTAGAAAATGAGCAAACTGATTGGACAACACATCTAACTCCTGATAAGTAAGCTTTTGGTCTTCAAATACCACTGCTGTTGCATTCGCTCTTTGCGCTACTTGCTCCTGGAACAGCTGCACAACCGTTTTATCACCGGGATACAAAACGTTGGTTGCATTAAAATCATACAACAGTTGATGCTGCTCTTCCTGTGTTAAATATTGTATTTTCTTTATCTCTTCATTAGGATTTGTAAATACCACATTTAGCAATTGCTTATAATGTGTCATCAATCTTTTTATCATCTCTGTTTCATATACATCAGAATTATAGATAATGTCAAAAGAAATATGGTCGGCTGCTTCGGTAAAAGTAAATTGCAGATCAAACTTAGCCATCGTAGCTCCGAGGTCTCTTATTGTATCAAAATCATCAATTGAAATTACTCCATCAGCTAAAGATGCTTCTGAATTTTGAACGGTTAGCATCGCATCAAAAATCGCATTGCGGCTGATATCACGCTTACTATTCAAATCTTCTATCAAACGATCAAAAGGATACATCTGATGCTCAAATGATGTTAAAGTATCTTCTTTTATCTGATTGTAAAATGCTGCAAAACTCTCTTGCGGATTTACAACATTATGCAAGGCTAAGGTATTGACATAAAACCCTATCTGATCTGTTAAATCAGCGTGATCACGTCCTGCAACCGGACTTCCTATAATAATATTTGTATTGGATGTATATTTATGCAAAAGAACATTCAAAGTTGCCAGCAGGCTAATAAAGATACTTCCTCTTTTCTCTTCTGTAAAACGTTTGATGTCTTCCGTATTTTCTTTAGAAATATACGATTTAAGGTGGTGCCCGTTATGGGTTTTAACAGCAGGTCTCATTCCCTCTGAAGGAAGATCTAAAACTGGTAAATCTCCGGAAAGACGCTCTAACCAGTATGCTTTATCAATGTCTGCCTTTTCAGTCTCTAATTGTACCGCTTGCCAGTTTGCATAATCTTTATATTGAATGGCAAGAGGTGCAAGAGCCGGAGCAGTATTATTTACAAAAGAATCATAAAATGCAAAAACATCTTTTGCTAATACATTCATAGACCAGCCATCACCAATAATATGATGCATGTTGTAATAAAAAACATAAGTCTCTTCATCTGTCTGTAACAAACTTACGCGAAATAAAGGGCCTTTTTCTAAATCAAAGGCTACAGATGAATCTTCCCTGATGTAGCGGGATACACTGGCTGGAGTATCAACAGTATTTCTGAAATCAACATAAGATAACTCAAAATTTACCGCCACTGTTGGCTGTACATATTGTCTAACCTCACCATTCTCCTCCATCTTGAAAATCGTACGTAAGATCTCATGACGATCTATAGTAGCTGTTATTGCTTTTTGAAAACAATCGATATCATAACTCCCTTTCAGAGTTGTATGCATAGGCATGTTGTATACAGCTGACCCACCTTCAAACTGACTTAAAGTCCAAAGACGGCGCTGTCCTGCGGATAACTCATAACTTTCTGATACAGGGATAGAAGAAATTACTTCAAAGTTAAACTTCGAACTGTTTTTACTGCTTTTAAGTAAGGCGATAAGACGATCTTTATTGGTTGAAATATCGTTTTTATCCTCTGCAGTAAGAGCTGCTGTATTTCCTGTTACTCTTAAATTTTCTTTTGAATCATCAAGAAAAATTTGCACTTCTTTATTGAATAAGCCGGTAATTATTGATTTGATATCTTTCATCGTAATAGTGTTTTCTAAATGCTTTATTTTTGAATTAATAACTGATATATTTAAAATAACCTATGTATAACACCAAACACATTGTTCTAAAAGACAATGTGCTGTGATGTTTTTACCAGGTAGTAAAAACTAGATTTTGATGTAGTAAAAAAGGATTGAAATAAGAGATCTTTTACACTTTATAGCAAGTACAAAAATCACTTTATTGATTCGCTCCATTATAGAGGAGGCGATAATCTAATGGAAAAGAAAATCTAAAACTACGCCTTAGCAAAGACGTTTTCTGCTGGATTGGATAGATACGACAATGGTATTATGGCCGAGATATTCTGGCGTAATGAACTTAATCGTACACTGATTCTGTGCTGATTGTCGACTCTGAAAACTTCGCATTCCAAACCTGATAGTTCACCATGTTCAATTTTAAGTTTATCGCCTATTTTTGGCAGTGCCGATTCGACTTGAACGTCGGTGATGTCTTTTCCCTGGGTGAAGAGTCTGATATAAGCGATTTCTTCTTCGGAAACTTTGCCATATTCTTTGCCGAAAGACAAGTACGAACAGCCACTCTCTACATTTAATGCATCATGAAAGTCTTTATTGGATTTGATGTTTACAAAAACATAACTCGGAAATAATGGAAT
>NZ_CAGKLC010000173.1 GCF_903469665.1 Flavobacterium sp. UGB4466
AGCGCTAAACCAAGACCTGTCAGTAACACATCGTTTATCTCTGTGTTATAAACTCCGTGAACACGGGTTTGCAAAAGTCCTGTGGTATGCTGATCCAGAGCGAAAGATTCCGAAGAATCAATTACAGCTGCACGACCTTCTTCTACCGCTTTATCCTGCGCCAAGCCTGCAATCTGATGATCACAAACCTGCTGCCAGTAAACACGCTCCTTTTCAAGTTTGCTGCCTGATGCATATTCCTTTTGAAGCAAAGCCCATCGCTGGAAAGAATCGGTCTTTGCCGGTAAGGCTGTTTTTGCACCTTCCTTATAACCGGAATACAGACTCGATAAATCTTCTAAAAGTATACGCCAGGAAACGCCATCCACCACCAGGTGATGAACAATCAGACCCAAACGGTCTCCGTCTTTTAGCCTGAAATGTGCTACCCTCAACAATGGACCTTCAGACAAGTTGATACTTGATTGCAGGGCTTCCCCTAGTTGTGCCATCTCAGCCTGAGCAGCTTCTGATTCTCTTAAGTCATAGAAGTGAATCATGCAGCGATTGGAGCTTACAGCTCCATTAAACTGCTCCCATACTCCCTGATTCTGTTTATAAACCATACGAAGGGCATCGTGATGCCTCGTCAAATCTTCTATGCTCTTCTCCAGTATACTGCTATCCAGCTCTTCCTTACTATACAGTAAAACAGATTGATTGAAGTACTCATGTGCTTGTATCTCCTCTGATTTGAAAAACCATTCCTGGATTGGGGTCAGCACAACAGCACCGCTCACTTCACTTTGATCGCTAACCTGGGTGGTCAGCTCCATTAACCCTGCCAGATCTTCCAGTATAGGCGTTCGAAGAAGATGCTCTACTTTAAGTCTGTAGCCCTGTTGTTTTAATCGGGCTACCACCTGAATTGACTTGATGGAATCTCCCCCAAGATTATAAAAACTATCCTTGATACCGATGCCTTCTTTTTTCAATACAGCTGACCATACCGAAACTAAAACCTTTTCCTGTTCTGTTCCCGGTGCTACATATTCAACACCGCTCGATAATCCTGCGCCTTCAGGGTCAGGTAATGCTTTTTTGTCTATTTTACCACTAGTGTTTAATGGGATGGCTTCGAGTTGAACAAAATGCACCGGAAGCATATACTCAGGCACCAACTGTTTTAAATAAGTTCGTAAATCACTTGCATTCTGCGCGACATTAGAAACGATATACGCCACGAGTTCTTTCTCTCCCGACTCGTTCTCTCTGGCTACAACAACTGATTGACTTACAGCTTCATGTTTTACTAAAGCATGCTCTATCTCTCCAAGCTCTATCCTGTGTCCTCTTATTTTTATCTGATCGTCTTTTCTCCCTATGAACTCGATGTTGCCATCAGATAGCCAACGACCCAAATCGCCTGTTTTGTACATGCGGGTATAGTTCAGATCAACTTGCGTTTTTTCCTGCTTGTTTCCACAAAATATAAAAAGGGTATAATCCTGCATTCCATTTTTACTACTTACCTGTATTTTGGTCTGAAATAGTTCTATATCTGCAATTCCCGCTTTTAACAGCATTTCCACCAGATAGTATCGATCTTCTTTTTCACTAAGTCCGGGAGTAATTCTATTTTCTTGTTTTGTATAATCAAATGCACTTTGATTTTCACCATCTTCATGGGCAACAATTGGTAATAACGTTCCTAGTATAAACCTACCGCCTTCTCTCAAAAGCATTGACATGTTCCTTACTAAATTACTCGGGTACTGAACACGATCCAATGTTAGAGTACTTACCACAAAGTCCATAGAGTTGGCTTGTAACTTACTTTCTTTCAAAAATACATTTACAGGCATGTCTATTCGACAAAGGATCCCATTAATTTTATCGTTGATCAGCTTTTTAACGAAAAAGGGATTCGCATCAATACCCGTAATATGATAAGTCCCATTTGCATTTATACTACGAACAAGTTCTCCACTTCCACATCCGAGATCTATACCTTTTGATAAGGGAGCTAAATTGTTAGTGAGCTTCAGGAAAACTTCCCAGGAGATACTTTGAGCCTTATAATTATCAAACATTCCTTCATAATAATAGCGCAAAAATGTTGATGTAAATTCTTTCTCTAAATCATTATCTTTTATTAATTGGATAGCCTCGTTTTTTAGTTTACCCTCAAAATTCTTTTCAATTTCAAAAATGATCTCTTCTGTAGATAATCCATAATCTAACCGTTCATTTATTTCTTTAACTGTTAGATATTGTGGAGCCTCAATCTTTTTAAAGGCAGTATTAGAAATCTCACCTCTGTCAACGTATATCTCATCCAAATAAAAATAATTAGGGACAAAACTTGAAAATGTTTTCCATCTATTATTTAAATACGCTCTCGCTAAACCTGGCCCGCTAAGATACATTTCGCCCGGAACCCCCAACGGTGTTAACTCTCGATCTGTATCCAGAATATAGGTTTTAAGATTTTGCCTCGATTTACCGATAGGAACGCTCAACGAATCAACTATACCATGCCACGCGTGAGAGTAAACCGTATACTCA
The DNA here is from genome assembly GCF_903469665.1 of Flavobacterium sp. UGB4466. Classification (GTDB taxonomy): domain Bacteria; phylum Bacteroidota; class Bacteroidia; order Flavobacteriales; family Flavobacteriaceae; genus Flavobacterium; species Flavobacterium lipolyticum. The sequence continues at coordinate 2,548 of NZ_CAGKLC010000173.1, forward strand.
GTAGGGCCGTAGCCATTCACAAAATGACATTTTTCTGTCCAGCGCTGATAGAGTTCCGAAGAACATTTTTCTCCTACTGACACAATGGTTGGACATGCGATAAGCTTTTCCGGATCCAACTGTTTCAAAAGAGACGGTACTGTTACAACTACATCTATATTCTGTTCATTGATAATTTCAACCAATTGAGAAAAATTTTCTTTGCGAATCAGTGTTAATGTTCCTCCATTTGTGAGTGCCATAACACTTTCTCCCACCGAAGCATCAAAACTAAATGAGCCCATTTGAGATATCTTCTTTGGTACATCCAGATTAAAATAACACTTTTGCCAATACGATAAATCTACCAAAGAATGATGCTCTATCATGACCCCCTTTGGATTTCCAGTGGATCCCGACGTATGGATCACATACGCCAGATTATCCGGAGCAATTTTACCCGGGCATTTTTCAACACTATAATCTTCCGGCACAAACTCAACATCAATGGCAAACAATTCTCCTTCATAAAAATCCATATCATAAATGAAGTTTGCCTCTGTTATCAGTAATTTTAAGGAAATGTCTTTTACAATTTGTTCCTTTCTTGAAGATGGATTCTCAGGATCAATAGGAACGTAAGCCCCTCCTGCTTTTAATATTGCTAATACAGTGATAATCGCCCATTCCGTTCTGTCCAATTGTATTCCTACTAAATCCTCAGTAGTAATTCCATAATTTTCTCGCAAAAGATTTGCAAGTTGGTTGGAACGTTCATTAAGTTCCTGATACGTCAATTCGATATCCTCAAATACTATAGCTATATTGTCCGGAGCCTTTGCAACTTGTTCTTCAAACAAATCGACAATCGTCTTATCTTTTGGATAAGAAACTACTGTATCATTGAATGTAACTAGTAGTTCATTTTTTTCTTCTTCTGACAGATAATCTATTTGTGCTATTTTCTCTTCAGGATAAGATAATATCGAATTTAAAAGATTTTTGAAATGTTTCATTAAACGCTCTATCATCTCGCGCTCATAGACATCCACATTAAAGATTAATTTGAAATAAATATAATCTCCAACCTCTCCAAAATGCAGCTCTATATCATTCTTAACCTTCAAAGGCCCATTATCCGACACCTGGTTTATGACCGTATCATCCGATATCTCCAAGTCTTCATTTTCCGTAATATTATGATAGGTGATCGAGATGTCAAAAATCGGACTTCTGCCTGTATCTCTCTGAAGTCCCAACTCTTCTGCCAATCGATCAAAAGGATACATTTGATGATTATAGCTTTTTAAAGTATGCTCTTTTACAGACTGGTAAAAATGGTTAAAACTTTCCTGAGGGTCAACCTCATTTCTTAAAGCCAGCGTGTTTACATAAAACCCAATCTGGTCTTCCAGATCCGCATGATCTCTACCCGCTACCGGGCTTCCTATGATGATATCTTTTTCAGATGTATAACGATACATTAACACCTTCCATGAGGCTAGTAAGCTCATGAAAAGACTGCCGCCATTCTTCTGGATATATCCTTTTAGTTTAGTTGTTGTTGCTTTGTCTAGATAAGTGGCTAAGCCATGACCGTTATAGGTCTTAACCTGAGGCCGTTGTTTGGTACTTGGCAAGTCCAGCAATGGTAATTCTCCTGAGAGCTTGTCCAGCCAATATTCTCTATGCGCCTTAAATGACTCCTGGTTCAACTGGGCCAACTGCCAGGCTGAATAATCCTTGTATTGGATTTTTAATTCCTTTAAATCAGGTTCTTTGTCTGCCTTGTAAGCTTCATAGTATTTGAATACATCCCTGGACAATACTTCATTAGACCAGCCATCGCTAATGATGTGGTGCATATTGAAGTAGAAAAGATACTCCTCTTCCTCTACATGAAGCAGGGCTGCCCTGAGTAAAGGTCCCTTCTCCAAGTCAAATGCCCGGTAAGCATCTGCGGTAATATAGTCCTCTGTCTTTCCTTTCTTGTCTGCTTCTTTTCTAAAATCCATATACTCGATTGAAAAGTTTAGGTCTTCCCTTTCCAATATCCGCTGTCCGATCTCTCCAGACTCCTCCTCCCTGAAAACCGTTCGTAAGATCTCGTGACGATCAATTGTGGAATCAATGGCTCTCTTGAAATTTTCAATTTCAATACCTTCTTTCAAGTAAGTACTTCCGGGTAAGTTATACGCTAATGAACCTCCTTCAAACTGACTCAAGATCCATAACCTTCTTTGGCCTGATGACAATTTAAATTGCTCCAGTCCCTTGACTGGAGTAATGTCCTCATAATTAGATTTTATATCCTCTCTACTTAAGTGCTCTAATAATGCATTTTTGTTTTTTTTAACCTTGTATAATAAATCATCAGGTATTGAATCGCTGTTGAATTCAATATTGAGTTTATCTCCGATTTTAGAAAGATAAACACCATTTTCTAATAATTGAGCGATTAATTTATCCATTTAGATTTCAATTTTGTTTTTATAGGTTACTGTTTTACCTTCTTGCTGTAATTTTAAAATATCTTTTATCAAAATAATTTTCTTTCCTAGGTTTTGTATGTTAGTATTCTCAAGAATGTCAATAATTTTTAGGTCAATATTTAATTTTTTATGAACCAATGCGATTAATCTCATCGCCTTCAATGAGTCCAGCCCCAAATCATAAAAATCATCCAATATTCCAATCTTATCCCTTTGCAGCACTTCTTCCCAAATCTTTACCAGATCCTCTTCCAGCTCATTCCGTGGCGCTACATATTCAAAACAACCCATTAATCTCAGCCCTTTCGGATTCGGTAAGGACTTCTTGTCTATTTTGCCATTAGTGGTTAATGGAATGGCTTCGAGTTGAACAAAGTACGACGGAAGCATATACTCCGGCAACGACTGTTTTAAATAAGCTCTTAAATCACTTGCGTTCTGCTCGACATTAGAAACAATATACGCTACAAG
>NZ_CAGKLC010000174.1 GCF_903469665.1 Flavobacterium sp. UGB4466
ACGGAGTGGCTTTTGCTTTTATAGCACTTTAAAAGTGGTTAATGTATCACTAATATTGAAATCACCGCTGAAGAAATTATTCAATATGGTATAACGCCGTTACTTAAAAATATACCTAGTAGAAAAATGGCACGAGGAATAGAACAAAATTTAATCAATCATAATGGTTTAAAAAAATTATAGAATCAAATAAATAGTATATCAAAAACTAATCAGGCAGGTAAACATGCTGGTACTATGGAAAATGCGGCGCAATATCTTAATACGCATTTACCTGGCTGGAATAAATAAGGAAAATGAAAAAAAATAAAATAGAAACGGGGTCAATAATTAAGATTTCTTTAGAGCACGGATTTGGCTTTGTTTTAGCGAAGTTTATTAATCTAAAAGAGATCAAAGAAGATATAGGATATAATGAATTTATATATGTTTATAATCGTGTTTTTAAGGACGAGGATATTATAATAGACGATATTGACAATAATGATTTATTACTAGGGGGTATATACGTTCTTAATCCCTATCCTGCCTTAAAAAATAAAATATGGGAAATAGTTGGGGTACTCGAACCAAAGGAAACGGAATTGAAAATACCAGATTTTAAAGATTTTGGACCTCTATTAGCTTCATATGAAAAAGATGCTAAAATTTGGTATTGCATACATAATGCTGAAGTTAATAACAGGATGGTTGTTGATTACGATAAAATAAAACATTTGGAATTATTTGTCTATCGTGCGTATGGCTCAATAATTGTACGCTTAACAATGGAGGTTATAAGGCAAAATAATAAACAGATAGAAGATTATTATGATTTAAAAGAACATGATGATTTAGCATCATATTATAATACTATCTACACACCTATTTATTCAAGTATTCCAAAAGAAATTAGAGGAAAAGCTATTTTGTAATCTTATATTGTTACTGAGTAAGCCTGAGAAATAGGAAAGTTTAAAGAATTTCCTTAGGTTTCCGGAGTTAGATCAGATTTTGCTGAATTTACTACAAAAAAACATATGAAGTAAAGACTAATATCCTATGGGCAATAAAAGCAAGAGAAAAGCAACTAAAAAAATATAAAGCTATTTTTGAAAAAGCTTATCCTAAAACTATTTGGAATACAGTTTTAGATACATATTAATTAAGTAAAAAATGGAGAAAAAGGAATTAGTAAAATTTTTGGATGGAATTTTTGTGCCATTAAATTTTAAGCGAAAAGGAAATAATTGGGTTTCAAATGGAGAAACAGTAAATAGAATTATAAATCTCCAAAAGTCACAATACAGTAATGCTTTTTATATTAATTATGGGTATATATTGAATAGTTTGCCTCTTGATAATTGGACATCTCACATAGATAGTCGTGTAGGAGGTAAAGAGAAAGAAGAAGAAAAACTTATAACAGATTTATTGAATTTAGAAAGTGATTTTAAAACAGAGGAAAGATTTTATCTTTTAGGAAAAATAATTAATGAAAAAATAGTAAAAGAAGTACAGTTTGTATTTAGCGAAGATGATGTTTTGAAAATTTTAAAAGAAAGAGAATTTCTATATACTATACCTCCAGCGGTATTGAGACACTTTAATTTAACGTTATAATTAATTAAAGATTTTAAGCAATTGGAGTCATAGAAAATGTAATTACAGCAAAAGAAAGGGTAATGTTACAGATTAGGTGTTTTTGCAAAATAACGATGTAACGAACTGAAAGAGAATATAAAATTTTAATTCTTGAATAGAAAGAGAGGTGACCTATTGGTCGCCTCTTTCGTTTTTTGTCTTTTAATAAGCCTTAAAATGCTTTTAGCTTAGCTTAAGCAAAAATCAACCGTCTGATTCTCTCTGTATAACTTTTTGATACAGGTTTAATAAAAATTTAGTGGTAAATTTGTAAGTACATCTAAAATCAAAAAATCAGATCAAATAGGGATATGAGCACATTATTCGTTAAAAACATGGTTTGCAACCGCTGTATTATGGTGGTTCAGAACGAACTTGAAAAATTTGGACTAGAATTTACCCACATAAAGCTTGGGGAGGTTACCCTGGCAAAAGAACTGACTGCTACCGATAGAACTTTACTGGAGCAGAAACTGGTTGCTCTTGGATTTGAAGTGATCGACGATAAAAAAAGCAGAATCATCGAAAAGATTAAAAACATCATTATTGATTTGGTACACCATCAGGATAATGATACCAAAAATAACCTGTCGGATATCCTGAGCGAAAAGATCAATCATGACTATAATTATCTTTCCAATTTGTTTTCGGAGGTGGAGGGGACTACTATAGAAAAGTATTTTATTGCCCAAAAAATTGAAAAAATAAAAGAACTTCTAGTGTACGATGAGTTATCGCTTAGTGAGATCGCTTTACGTCTGAACTACTCCAGTGTGGCTTATCTGAGCAATCAGTTTAAAAAAGTAACCGGCCTGACTCCAAGTTATTTCAAGCAAATTCGGGCAGAGAAAAGAAAACCTCTGGATGAGGTGAAGTAAATATTACAAATCAAATCCATAATTCCACAATACATTTCAGTGCTATTCTTGCCAACTTTGCAGGTATAAAAGAACAACTGAATTATGGCAACAACTGATAATAATAAGGAAACAATTTACATTCCGTTAGAAGATGTAAACAGCGAGCACTGTGCATTAATCGTAGAGAAAGGATTGGCAGAGGTTAGAGGAATTGAAACTCACAAGGTGGAAGTTAACAACCGCAGAGCCGCTATAACGGTTAAAGGCAATGAAACAGTTGGTAACGCTGTGAAGGTTATTAAAGACCTTGGGTATGGTGTACCAACCGTAAAAAATACGTTCCCGGTTCTGGGAATGACCTGTGCCTCTTGTGCCAGCAGTGCAGAAAGTATAGTAACTTATGAATTGGGAGTAGTGGATGCTTCGGTAAACTTTGCAACAGGAAATCTTACTGTTGAATATCTTCCCAACCTTACAGATGCTTCTAAATTGCAAAAAGCAGTTCAGGGCGTTGGTTACGACTTGCTTATTTTAGAGGAAGCGAAACAACAAGAGTCTTTAGAGACTATTCATGCAGAAAATTTCAAAAAATTAAAAAACAAAACCATCTGGGCGGTGTTATTGTCATTGCCTGTGGTGGTGATAGGGATGTTCTTCATGAATATTCCTTATGCCAATGAGATCATGTGGCTTTTTTCAACGCCTGTAATTCTTTGGCTGGGGAAAGACTTCTTTGTAAATGCATGGAAGCAGGCCAAACATCGCTCGGCCAATATGGATACGCTGGTAGCTCTGAGTACGGGAATTGCTTACCTGTTTAGTGTTTTTAATATGTTATTCATAGATTTCTGGCACCAACGCGGATTGCACGCGCACGTTTACTTTGAAGCGGCGGCAGTTGTGATTGCGTTTATTCTGCTAGGTAAATTATTAGAAGAAAAAGCAAAAGGAAATACGTCATCGGCTATTAAAAAACTAATGGGACTGCAGCCTAAAACCGTGATCGTTATTCAACCCGACGGGACAGAAAAACAAGTAGCTATTGAAGAAGTAAATGCAGGAGCTGTTATTTTGGTTAAGCCGGGTGAAAAAATTGCGGTAGACGGTATGGTTACCTCAGGTCATTCTTATGTGGATGAGAGTATGTTAAGCGGTGAACCGGTTCCGGTACTGAAAAAAGAAAATGAAAAAGTGTTTGCAGGAACCATTAATCAAAAAGGAAGTTTTCAATTTAAAGCCGTTAAAGTAGGTAAAGAAACCATGTTGGCCCAGATTATCAAGATGGTGCAGGATGCTCAGGGAAGTAAGGCTCCGGTGCAGAAATTGGTCGATAAAATTGCGGGGATATTTGTTCCGATTGTAATGGGTATTGCACTTCTTACTTTTATGGCCTGGATGCTTTTGGGTGGAGACAATGCCGTAGTGCAAGGACTGCTGGCAGCGGTTACTGTATTGGTTATTGCCTGTCCTTGTGCTTTGGGTCTGGCCACACCAACTGCGATTATGGTAGGTGTAGGTAAAGGTGCCGAAAACGGAATATTAATCAAAGATGCCGAGAGTTTAGAATTGGCCAGAAAAGTAACGGCTATTGTACTCGATAAAACGGGAACGATTACCGAAGGAAGACCACAAGTGACCGGTATAAAGTGGTTAAAAGACGTGGATAGGACCAAAGATATTCTGCTAAGTATTGAAAAACAATCAGAACATCCGTTAGCCGAAGCAGTGGTGAAAAGTCTGGAAGGAGTGTCAGGTGTGGTTTTATCCAATTTTGAGAGTATTACCGGTAAAGGTGCGAAAGCGGTTTATGCCGATGAAACATATTATGTGGGGAACAAAAAACTGCTGGCAGAAAATAGTATTGTCATTGCAGAATCACTATTGATTCAGGCAGAAGAATGGGGGAAGGAGTCCAAGACGGTGATTTGGTTTACCAATAGCAAGCAGGCACTTTCGGTTATTGCGATATCCGACAAAATCAAAGAAACATCTGTTCAGGCGATCAAAGAATTGCAGGAGATGAATATTGAATTGTATATGCTCACAGGAGATAACGAAGCGACTGCAAAAGCGATTGCCGCACAAACGGGGATCAAACATTATAAAGCAGAGGTTTTGCCACAGCACAAAGCCGATTTTATAAAAGAATTACAGCAGCAAGGTAAAACAGTGGCAATGGTAGGTGATGGTATCAACGACAGTACAGCTCTGGCAACTGCAGATGTCAGTATCGCGATGGGCAAGGGAAGTGATATTGCAATGGATGTAGCAAAAATGACGATTATCTCCTCTGATCTGACCAAAATACCTCAGGCGATTCGTCTGTCTAAACAAACGGTTGCGACAATCAAACAGAACTTGTTTTGGGCGTTTATTTACAATCTTATCGGTATTCCGCTTGCAGCAGGGGTACTTTATCCGATAAATGGATTTTTACTAAACCCAATGATTGCAGGTGCTGCCATGGCTTTGAGCAGCGTGAGTGTAGTGAGTAACAGCTTGCGTCTGAAATGGAAAAAATAAACTCTTGATGCGTTTGTCAAACGGCGGTTCCAAAGATTATGGGCCGCCGTTTTTATTTGTAGACCATCTGACTGAAATCATTTTAATTCCTGGAAATATCGTACTTGTATACCTGGAAAGGGCGTTAGACTAATGAATTCAGGTTTCTGGTTAATTACTATGGCGTTCCCCTCCGGGTCGGGCTGTCCGCTAAATCTTTTGTGATAGCCATTTTTTGCCTGGCATAAAAATAACAGGAATCACAAAAGGATACCGCTTTCATCCCTAACGCAGTCTGCGACAGAGGGAATATTTAAGGAAAAGAACCCTTCTTATCTAATAATTTATAGAGTATTATGAAGAGTATTGCCCTGAAAGAGCAAAAACATCAGCATGGTGCTTTCATCCCTAACGCAGTCTGCGACAGAGGGAATATTTAAGGAAAAGAACCCTTCTTATCTAATAATTTATAGAGT
>NZ_CAGKLC010000175.1 GCF_903469665.1 Flavobacterium sp. UGB4466
ATCCTAGACTCTTAAATCTATCCAAATTAGTACTTCCTTTTATTGAAATGTCAGGGTTTGCTTTCCCTATGATTGATTCAATATATCTAAAACAATCAAATTGATTGAGTTTATATTTTTTACCATTAAATTTTTGTGCTGATTTCGATATTGCATCATTTAAATTACGAGTTACTTCTATTGTTTTTTTGTCGGCTGCATCGATATCATCAAGAGATATTTTACTCACCCCAGTTTTGATTTCGATGATATCATTTCGACCCATAGTCAAATGTGTCATTTGCTGCACTCCTTTTGAATCAGTATATATCAATCTATAATGATTTCCGCTGCCAATATTTACATCCTGCCTTATAATTGTAATTACGTCAAGCCCAAAAAAATCAAATGTTGCATTACTATCTTCTACATAAGCATAAAAGTTTGGGTTGTTTCCATGTAATCCAATCGGATCTTGGCTAATATATCCTCCAGTTTCAGGATTATAATACCTAAACCTATTATAATAAAGTCCTGTCTCTATATCCTCATACTGCCCCAACTGCCTAAAAGGGACAAAATCTCGATCACCTTTTAGATTACGTAAATCTCCGTAAATATCATAATCCGTTTCCCAGACTAATTCGCCAGTGTCATTATAAGCTTGTACGGGTCTGCCAATATAATCATTGATAATAGAAAACTTTTCATCTCCAACAATCTTAGCGCTTGGAACAAACGAACCTCCTTCATACACCCAAGTTATGAGATTCTCGATAGGTTCCGGTTTATCATAGACTAAGTCATCCTCAGTGGCTATTAATTTAGGACGATCTTTTAAATCGTATTTCCATTCATGAATAAGAACGTTTCCATCCCAAACATAACGATTTATTCTTTGGTTTGCAATTTTTGCGGTACGTCTGCCCAGGGCATCGTACTCAAAATGTACCGTTTTTCCATCCGGGTTGGTGATGCTCTCGAGCATACCATTCGCCAGCCAGCTATAGGTGGTATCTCCGTCCTGCCACTGCTCGTGTTCTTGCTGTAATCTGCTTTCTTCGGTTTTGTTGCCTGCCAGTTTATCGATCCAGTTGGTTGGTTCTTCGAATTTTAGTACTTCGTTGATGTTTCTGGTACTTTTGTGTATCAGATTACCCAGTTCGTCGTATTTGTAATGATACTTTTCGTCCTGTAACAGTTTACCACCTTTACCATACTTACGATCGCTACGATCGGGAGTTTTATAAAGATTTCCTACTGCATCCGGGGTTTTGTAAAGCTGTTCTTTACCATTATAATCTGCCTTTGCCAGATTACCAAAGTCGTCATAATCAAAGTAGGTGATATTGGAAGTCATTTGGTTTACCGCACTGCGCAGTTGCTGGTTGGTATCCCAGTTGTAAAAGCGTGATCCGGTGCGTTTGCCATTGGCAAATACTTCCTGTTCTTTTTGTTTTCCGCTGTTGTTGTAGCTGGTTTTAATGTGGAGTCCGCCGGTGGTAAAACGCTCTATTTCTCTTCCTAGTTCGTCGCGTTTCAGGGTGGTTTCCCACTTCTGGTGCTGTTCTTTGAGTTCGTTGCTTTGGGCTTCTATGCGCTCCAACTGTCCTTTTGAGTCGTAATGGGTACTGATCTCTGCTCCTAATGAACTATTTATACCTATACGCTGTCCCAGTTTGTTGTAAGTGGAGGTAAGGGTAATAGCATTATCATCTTTATCAAGCTGTTGTTTTTGGGTTTCTTTTACGATACGCCCCATTTCATCACGCTCCAGAAGAATGCTTACGTTTTGGTTCACGGCTTCTGTTAAAAGTCCGTTTTTGTTGTAAGTGTAGGTTTCCCAGGTACCGTCGTGATAGTCGGCTCTGGTGATGCGTCCCAGTGCATCCTGCTCGTACACAGTAAATTTTCCGTTGCCATGATCAATCCTGGTGACTTCACCTGCCAGATTGCGCTGGTACTTTTTCACCATACCGTCAAAAGCGGTTTCTTTGATTATTTGTCCGGCTTTGTTGCGGGTAAAATAGTAGACTTCATTGTCTTCGTTTTTGATGGCTTGCAACTGTTCCATCTTGTCGTAATCAAAACGTACTTTTACGCCATTTTGCTCGCGCGCAGCAAGACTTCCCAGTGGGGTATAACTGAACTTAATGTTATTTTTATTGTCTTTTAGCGCTATGACTTCGTCATAATTGTTATAGGTAAACTGTATGACATTGCTGTCTTTCTCTACAATTTGTCTTACGCGATCCAATGCGTCATAACTAAAATAATCGGCCATCTGCATTGGGGTGTAGATCGCTTGTACGCGTCCGCGATGGTCGTACTCCCATGATTTTAGTTTTTGGTTGTTCTCTCGCCACTCTATCAGATTGTATTGATCGTCATAAATCAGTTCGAGTTTATTGTTGTTTTTGGCCACTGTCGCTAGTAGTCCATTATCGTGATAACTAAAGTGGGTAGTGGTTTTATCGGGAGCAATAATCGTTTTAAGCTGATCTTCTCTGTCTTCTTTGTACAGATAAACGGTTTTATTCCCTTCGGGATCTATGGCTATCGACGGGCGGTTTTCCTCATCATAAATCATGATTTCTTGGGTACCATCTGGATAAACAGTGCCGGTTTTGTTTCCTCTGTCATCATAATTAAAGCCCAGGATGCGTCCTTCGGGATCAATCTCGCGATAGAGCTCCATAAACTCGGTATAATCGTAAAAGGTGCTGTTGCCCATGGCGTCTTTTACTTGTGTAATCAGCTGACTTGGCTCGTAATAATAAGTGGTTACAGCTAGATTAGAGTCTGTTATCAGATTGTAACCTTCCTCAGGATGGTATTCCATCCAGCCTTCCTGCCAACCGCCATCACCCCAGGTGTGTATACAGCGGTTTTGAGTGTCATATTCCCAGTAAAAAGCTTGTCCGTTACGATCCGTTTTTTTGACCATTAAATGATTTTCATATTCAATGGCTGTCGGTTTTTGCAATGCATCAATAATTGCACTTATGTTACCTTCGGAATCGTACTCATACGCCACTAAAAGTTCGTCCTGTTCCGGTCCGACAAGTTCCAGCTTTTGAATGAATCCGTCCTTAGTGCTTACTTTGATTTCTCTGCCTGCAGCATCGATGATTTTTTTCAGACGGTTGGCTGCAAATTCGAAAACGATGTTAAGTCCGCTAACATTACTAATTTTAGTAAGTTGGTATTTTTTACCGTCAAACAGGGTAAAATCGCAAAAAAGCTTGCTTTGATGATCGTAAGCCTGATAGCCGTCGGGAGTTCTTTTCAGAGTTGTTTTTTCTTCACGGAGGTAAAATTCTTCTTCAGGCAGCAATATTGGAAAAGCAACAAGTCGCCCGTCGTCCATGCGAAGTCCTAAGGCATTGTCTTCGGTATATAATTCTACAGCTCTGTCGTAGACACTATGCATTCCATAACCAAGCCAGCCCAAATAATCAGAATCGGAGTACCAGCTTCGTTTCCAGTTTAGTGGAATCGGACTGGTCAAATCAAAATCACTACCTTCATAAATGACCGCGCCATTGATCACGTTTACGGGATCATTAGCACACTTTCGGAGTCCATCTTTGAGTCCTTTAGGAGTTTTCGATCCTTTAAGGTTAATCTTTTTAACAAGTCCTCTGACTTTTTTCATCAGAGTACTAAAACCAATACTAGCTAATAAGCCTGTAAGGACTCCTCCCCAATCGGGAGGATAGGGTCCACCAACCATTACGGGTTTTCCGGTAGGGATAGGCAATGAAAATGAGGTTGGGGCAAAAAGGGTTGGGGCAAACGGTAACATTTTCTTGCCTATTTTGGTTTTCCCTAAAGACATCGATAGGGGGATGCCGATATCATTACATGTCATTAGCATATGTCCTTTGGGACTCATCCTCGTACCGTCTGAAAAAACGGTTTTTGAGGCGAAAAAATTCATACTTTCATGGCCTATGATAGGTGTCATAAGCCAGGGCGGTGTAAAAAGAGGAATGTGCATCAGTGGTATTATAATACCGCTGGTGTCCGAGTTTCCACGTTTAAAACCATTTACATGCACCGTGGCACCTAAAAACGGAATATAATCAAAAGGATCGATGACAATACCTATATAAGGATGAAAAGGGTTAAAAGGGGGTAGGGTAGTAAAATGGATGTCTATCCCCACTACAATGGTTAAATGGTTATCGGTTAATAGCATGTTTAGTAGGTGTCGCTTAATTATTGGGTGCTTCTATTATATTGGGGGGCTATTTATTTGCTATCCAATGTCATCACTTAAAGAATGATATGTCCATAGCTTTTTGTAAATACATTATGTTTACTTTATTTCTTGTAGGAAGAAGAAGAAAATCGAAATACAGTTATGAACGAAAATACAACAGTATTTTGGATACACAAACTAATTTGTAAGATTTATTATAAAGAAAAGGCTCTAATTTGTTAGTTTAAGAAATTAGAAAAAAAGCATATAAAAATCCCACTTCTTAAGAAATGGGATTTTTTTTCTGACTTTGGTTAGACAAATTAAAAATCATTCTACTTGCTCCAATCTTTTTTTATTCTAATTTCTTTATTTGCATAAGATGAAAAATTACTTTTATTTTAAGCAATGAAATTTTGTTTTATGATACTCAGAAAGTTCAGATTTATCGATAGCAATTATACCAATAGCCACCTATGAGAGGAATATTTTTTACAGTTTGTAGTTTTATACTATTTTTTAGTTGTCAAAATAATAGTAAGCCGGCGCAGAAGAATTCTGTTATGAAAGCAGAAAGTAAACCTAAAAATAAACTTCATGGAAATGACAACAAAGTTTATAACCTTACATTAGTCAAGTCTTTGCCAAAATACCCTGGCGGCATAGAGAAATTTCATGTTTTCCTAACAAAAAATTATGTCGTACCGAAAGAAGTGGCTGAAGATGAGCAACCTTCTGGCGCAGTTTTCGCTACTATTATCATAGAAAAGGACGGAACCGTGTCTGATATAGAAATTCTTCGTGATTTTGGTTATGGTTCGGGAAAAGAATTAGAAAGAGTTTTAAGATTATGTCCAAACTGGATTCCGGCGACTATAGACGGAGAACCGGTGAGGTGTTTGTACAGTATTCCATACTATGTTCAATAATCAATTATTATATATAATGAAAAACTATATTTATATCATTTTGTCTTTTGGAACATTTCTTTGCTATAGTCAGGAACCTCCCGCCATTTTTAAATTAAAATACAGTTTATTAAATACTGATTCAAATCACTTACTAAGTGAATTCAGAATAGATTCCCCTTCGTTAGAGTATTATAAAAAATCAAAAAACGCCTATTTGACAGAAAGCAATTGGGACAATTACAATGATCGAATTAGGATTGATAATGAGTTTGCTTATTTTTATATGGGGAACCCATTTCCTAGAGAAAATGACATAATTATTTTGAATATTTTTAGAAAGGATTATATTAAAA
>NZ_CAGKLC010000176.1 GCF_903469665.1 Flavobacterium sp. UGB4466
TCGACTTCGCTCAGCCGGACAAAAACCACTCTTTATATTCAGCTAGGCAAAATCACTCCTTATATATAGGTAGTAAAACAACAAACCCGACAGGTTTTAAAAACCTGTCGGGTTGTATACTATATAAGTACAATAAACAAATCTACTACTATATACTTGATCTTTCTTAAGTGATACACTAAATGAGCTATCGAAATTCAATTAAGATTTATGTAAATACTATGTAAGCGCTCTGCACGACTCAAAAAACTCGTAAGCTCTTTTCTCGGCATAGGAATACTCTGAGTCACGCAATGGAAAAGCACAGTGCCCGCCATATCTTGGTGTTTCCAGATACACGTAGGCGCTGTCCTGTGCTATAGCTCTGGGATAACATCTTTCTCCCAGAAAAGGATCGTCTAATGAGTTAATAATTAAAACGGGGGTGGTAATGTTTTGAAGGGAGAATTCAGGAGAAACACGCTGATAATAATCATCACGACTTGTAAAGCCATGCAGCGGTGCTGTGAAGTACTGATCGACTTCATCAAACGACGAAATTTTATCTATCTGATCCCGGTTTATAAAATCGGGAAACTGTGCTGCCTTGTATTTCAGCTTTCTTTTGATATCAATTGTAAAGTTCTTTAAATAAACCCTGTTAAAACCTTGTTTGAGTACAGCAGCACTTGTAGCAATATGTGTAGGTACCGAAATTGTAACTGCTGCTTTTATGCGTTCATCAATTTTAGTCCAGCCTAAATAATTCAGAAGCTGCACTCCTCCCATTGAATACCCAATCAAATAGACGTCTTCGAATTCTTTTTGAAAAACAAACCGGACTACTTCGTCAAGATCATCTACGGCACCATGATGATAAAGTCTTGGAAGACGATTCATCTCGCCTCCGCAGGTGCGATTGTTCCATGCAAAAACGGAAAAGCCTTTCTCTCGAAAATAAGCAGCACAACTATTATTATAGGTTCTGCGCGAATCACCTTCTAAACCATGACATAAAATGACTGCTTTTTTAGAGTCGTTTATAATAAAATCGATGTTTATAAAATCTCCGTCGCTTAATTCATGCTTTTTTCTTGTATATTCGGGAACTTCATACTTTTTAAACAAAGCAGCATAAATGGTAGAAATATGCCTGTTGCGATGCATAATAGAAGGCAGATTATATTCTGATTGTTCAATTAATGGCATGATTAAATAGTTTTATGGTGCTATACAAATCTAAGAAATCAATCTATATCAAACTTAATCCTCTCTTTTTTATTTTACTTTTAAAAATAACAAAACAACCCAACTACATAAATTAACAGGAAACTAAAGGGAGGAGTACCTCTAATGATAATCCTTACTTATAGACACAATGCGTACCGTTTATAAGTAAAATTACTTATTTAAACCTGGCTGACTCTTTCTCCCTTTAATTCCTATCAAACTAAATAGGAAACACTTTTAAAAATTTTGCACAATAAGAAAATAAAGAGGCAATCCAATGGTGATATTTATCGGGAAAGTAACTGCCAGAGCCATTGGCAGAAACAATCCCGGGTTTGCCTGAGGAACTGTAATCTTCATTGCTGCCGGAACTGCAATATAAGAAGCACTTGCCGCCAATATCGCAAAGACGAAACGATTGGTTATATCTGTCGTTACAAACGAACTTAATACTGCAAAAACGCATCCGTTAAGCAAAGGAATGAAAATTGCGAAAAGGAAAGGAAACCATCCAAAAGAGAAGAAGGATTTCATTTTTTGCCCGCTTGTTATTCCCATATCCAGTAAAAATATGGCTAAGAATCCTTTAAATAAATCATTTGTAAAGGGCTCTATTCCCTGCGCCTGTTTTTCACTTGCGAGATAACCTATAACTAAACTTCCCAAAATAAGAAGTACACTCCCATTGGTTAAAGAATGTTTTAGTGCGGAACGTTTTTGAATAGGGCTTGTTTTGTCTTTATTGAAGAAGGAGATCAAAACCAATCCTACTATAATCGCCGGAGATTCCATTAAAGCCATAATAGCAACCATGTGTCCGTGCAATGCCAATTGTTGACTTTCCAGAAACGAAACGGCCGTAACAAAAGTAACCGCACTGACTGAACCGTAAGCCGCAGCGATTGCACCCGCATCATGAACCTTTAATTTTCTCTTGAGGATGAAAAAGGTATAAACCGGAATTATTCCCGAGATCAAAATCCCGAATAACATTGACCAGACAATCTCACTTGTAAAAGCTTCATGGGACAGCTCTTGCCCTCCTTTAAAACCAATAGCAAATAATAAATAGAGCGAAATAAACTTCGAAGAGTTTTTAGGAATTTCGAGATCACTCTTTAAATAGACCGCTATAATTCCTAAGACAAAAAAAAGCAGTGCAGGATTGGTTAAATTTTCAAGCAATAAATTAAGATTCATATGTTTGGACTTTTATATTTTTTACTGTAATTACTGCCTCTCTCACAGAAAAAGCGGTACTGTTATCTGAGTTACCTGCAAGAGGTATCTTTCATTAAAAATTGTTTTATTTATTGTTTTGAGGCTCTTTCAAGACGATCGTTAATCGTTCGTCCGAGATCATGATCCGGAAAACGCTCTGCAATTATAATATCTACTGTCATAGCATCTAATTCATGAAGTGCGGCATACAGCTTTGAAGCTGCTTCTTTCAGGTTACCACTAGGAGAAAGAACGACCTGATGTTTAATGTTCTGCTCTTCCATGTGTTGCATGAACCTTAACAATCCTATTTTTTTATCTGAAAATCTTCCAATACACTCCGAAAGATTATCGGTTACATATAAAGTGGACTGAGGAGCATAATGTTTAGACAGCATACCAGGAGCTTCAGGAGCATTTTCTTCTTTATTAAACAGGATTGCCGGTCCTGTGACTTTCTCTATTTCTTCTTTGGGAAGTGCTCCTAGACGATAGATCACTACGCTTTCTCCTTTAAATCCAACAATAGTTGATTCTATTCCGGCTTTACAGGCATCTCCATCTAATACCATTGGAAGTTTTTCCTTAAAGTAAGCCTCAACATGCCCGGGTGTAGTTGGACTAATGGCCCCAAATGGATTAGCACTGGGAGCAGCTAAGGGAAAATCTAATTGTTGCAGCAACGCTAATGCTACAGGATGATTCGGAATTCTAACAGCAACTGTCTGATGTCCCGCTGTGATGAGTTCTGAAACATTGCGATGCTTTTTTAACAATAATGTAAGGGGTCCAGGCCAGAATTTCTGTGCCAAAATCTTCGCAATCGCCGGAATTTCAATGGCGATCCGATCTAAATCTCCGATGGCTTTGATATGTACAATTAGCGGATTGTGCAATGGTCTCTGTTTGATATGATATATTTTGTTAATTGCCTTCGTACTGTAAATGTTTCCGGCTAAACCATAAACGGTTTCGGTTGGAAAACCAATTATACCTTCATTTTTTACTATTTCGGCTGCGAGTTCAATATCGTTGCTTATCATATTTTTTCTGTTCTCTTCCGGTTGTTGTGCTTAATTTTCAGTTATTGTGTACGGAACTTCAACCGTTAAAAAGATGTCGCTTTCTATTTTTATTTTTAGATTCTCCTTTGTTGCGTGATTTATTATTTGGGAAATTACCTCTTGACTTTCTGTAAGTTCGGTTATTCTCTTTAAACTAATTTCGTCTTGTTTTCCGGAACGTTCATCATCACTAAAGTTTTTAAGGTTGTGAAAGTTAATTTTAGCATTGATCAGGTTGAGTAAAATTTCTTTGGCTTCGTCGTTTGTGAAGTCTCCTTTAATTAATTGAATTTTTTGTGTGTTTTTCATGGGTAAGGATTAAATTTATAATGTTGTTACTGATTAATAATCGAATAAGATTTAATAATGTTACAATGATTATGGCATCTGAAAGCCTTCTTAATAGTAGATTTTCAAAAAGTACAGCTCCCATAATTGCAGCAATGAGACTGACTGAACAAAACAGGATCTTAAAAACAGCTAATTTTTTCTTCATTTTTCTATATTAGTTAATGTTACTCTTTTCTTTTTTAGACTTTTTTAATGTTATACCATTCTCGATGCTTCTCTTTCATTCATAAAAACCCGGGTTCTTAAACGCTGGCAAAGTTGATTATTTATACTTATAAATTTTTATTTATATTTGTAATGGTTTACATTAAATATTTTTATGAACTATACTTTACATCAGCTTCAGATTTTTCTAAAAGTGGTGCAGACACAAAGTGTCACCAAAGCGGCAGAAGAACTTCATTTGACACAGCCTGCGGTTTCTATTCAGCTCAAAAATCTTCAGGATCAGTTTGATATTCCTTTGACAGAGGTGGTGAGCCGAAGATTGTGTATTACCGATTTTGGAAGGGAGATTGCAGAAATTGCGGAGAAAATAGTAAGTCAGGTAGAGGCTATCAACTTCAAAACGATGGCTTACAAAGGACAGTTAACGGGAAAGTTAAAAATTTCTGTTGTGTCAACGGGTAAATATGTAATGCCTTATTTTTTAGCGGATTTCATTAAGGAACATCCAGGAATTGAATTGCAGATGGATGTGACAAATAAAAGTAAAGTGATTAGCAGTTTAGAAAAAAACGAAGTGGATTTTGCTTTGGTGTCTATCCTTCCTTCAAACTTAAATATCGAAAAATTAGATTTGCTGCAAAACAAGCTGTATTTGGTGAGTAATACTAAAACGAAGTTCAAAAGCAGTAAAAACTCGCAGGAAGTATTCAAAAACATGCCGCTTATTTTTAGGGAAAAAGGATCAGGTACACGCCAAACCATGGAGCGTTTTATTGATCGAAATGCTATTGTTGTGGAGAAGAAAATGGAGCTCACCTCTAATGAAGCGGTTAAACAAGCCGTAATTGCAGGTTTAGGCTGTTCGATTATGCCTTTAATTGGAATCAAAAATGAATTGCATAATCAGGAACTGCAGATTATTCCGTTTAAAGGACTGCCTATTAAAACAACATGGAGCTTAATATGGTTGAAAGGAAAAAGACATTCTCCTGTTTCTGCCTCGCTTCTGGAATACATGAAACAGGAAAAAGATACTATTGTGAAAGATAAATTTGGCTGGTACGAAGAGTCGTAAACAGGAACTGAAGTACTACAGACTAAGTATCGCTATTCTACTAAAAAATTACTTTGAGTGTATAATCTAAAAAAAGAGAGGCTGTCAAATTTTATTTGACAGCCTCTCTTTTACTTTCCCTCAGATTTTGCAGATTCAGCAGATAATAGAGCGGAAAAAATCTGCGTGAAACTTTAGGCTCTTTTATTAAAATAGAAATCCCCAATACTGGAAGTAGATACCTACTAGTAGCAACGAAAATAAAATTGTCGCCATAACTTCTGTATTCGAAATAAACTTAAGTTTAAGAATAAAATAAAGTATCGAAATCAGGGTAAATACAAGAAAGATCCATTGTATTATAAA
>NZ_CAGKLC010000177.1 GCF_903469665.1 Flavobacterium sp. UGB4466
ACTTAATTCTTTCATTTTTTTAAGAGATTCAATGTTAAAATGTTTTGATTTGATGAAATATTATGAATAAAAATTAATACAATATGTAATTTTATCAAAACAAAACGATTGTTAGATTGTTATTTTAAAGATAATAAATTAGCACATGTATATTTTTTGTATAAATTTGAGAAGTCTTTTTGACATATTCATAATTTTAACAAAATAATATAGTAGCGCTATGGATGCAACTTTCGCAACTGGAAAAGAACTTCAAAAAATGGATCCTGTTTTTGGTCAATTGTCTTTTGACGATCACGAACAAATTGTATTTTGCAATGACAAAGATACAGGTTTAAAAGCAATTATTGGTATTCATAATTCGGTTATGGGACCAGCTTTGGGAGGTACTAGAATGTGGAATTACAATACTGAATGGGAAGCATTAAACGATGTTTTACGCCTTTCAAGAGGTATGACCTATAAATCAGCCATTACCGGATTGAATATCGGTGGAGGTAAAGCAGTAATTATTGGTGATGCTAAAACGCAAAAAACACCTGAATTAATGCGCAAGTTTGGTGAATTTGTTCACTCTTTAGGTGGTAGATATATTACGGCTGAGGATGTTGGAATGGAAACAAAAGACATGGACACTGTTAGAGACGTAACGCCTTATGTTACGGGTATCTCTGAAGAAAGAGGTGGTTCAGGAAATCCTTCTCCAATAACTGCTTACGGTGTTTATTTAGGAATGAAAGCTGCTGCTAAAAGTCAGTTTGGTACTGATGTTTTAGAAGGTAAAAAAGTTTTAGTTCAGGGAATTGGTCACGTAGGTGAGGCTTTGGTTGAGTATTTAACTAAAGAAGGAGCAATTGTTACAATTACTGATATCAATGAAGAGAAATTATTTCAGGTAGCTTCGAAATACAATGCTTCAATCTATTCTGGTGAAGATTTGTATACAGCTGATGTTGATATTTATGCACCATGTGCAATGGGAGCAATCATCAATGATGCAACTGTAGATAAAATTAAAGCTAAAGTTATTGCCGGAGCAGCTAACAATCAGTTGGCTGATGAGAATGTTCACGGAGCAAGATTACAGGAAAGAGGGATTTTATATGCTCCAGATTTCTTAATCAACGCTGGTGGAATTATCAATGTATATGCCGAATTAGAGCATTACGGTAAAGCTGAAATCATGTCAAAAACCGAAAATATCTATAATACAACTTTAGAGATTATCGAGTATGCTGTGAAAAACGGAATGACAACGCACAAAGCGGCTTTGACCATTGCTCAAAATCGTATCGATTTGAGAAAGATTGAAAACGCTAAAAAATAATTTAAGCTAAAAGTTTACAGTCTCAGTTTACAGTCTCAGTTTTGCGAAAAGTGAAAGCTGAGACTGAAAGCTGAGACTTTTTTATTCCTTTCGATTGAAAGCTATGTTTTTTTTTTTTTTTAAAGCAGTTTCTGATTCACTGAAAACCGAGACTGCGACTGCGACTGAAAACTGCGACTTTTTTATTCGTTTCGATTGAAAGCTATGTTTTTTTTAAGCAGTTTCTGATTCACTGAAAACCGAGACTGCGACTGCGACTGAAAACTGCGACTTTTTTTATCATTTTAATTTTATTATAAAAAGTTAAATACTTACTTTTGCAGACTAATTTTTAAATGTTCTTACAAGGTGGTAAATAGAAGACACATACGCGTTAAAGTAATGCAATCCATTTATGCAATGCATCAAAGCGGTTCTGATAATATGGAAAAAGAAGAGAAGTTTCTTTTTTACAGTATTGATAATATTCAGGATTTATATCTTATAATGCTTTCTTCATTGATTGAAATTTGCAAAAAAGAGTCCGTTTTTTTACATCTTTCAAGTAAAAAACATCTTGCAACTGCTGCAGAACGTAATCCGAATGAAAAATTCGTCAAAAACAAAATTTTTCAACTTCTTGCCGAAAGCAATTCCCTTAGTATTGCTTTAGAAAATCGTAAAATCAACAACTGGAATCTGAACGACGATTATATCATTTTACTTTTAAATGATATTAAATCAAGTGCTTTGTATGCGAAATACATGAGTACTATAACCAATACTTTTGAAGAAGACAGACAATTTGTAATTGATTTGTTTGCTGAAGTAATTGTTCCAAATGAAAAATTGTATGAGTATTTAGAAGATGATAAATTGACTTGGGTGGATGATATTCCGGTTGTAAATACGCACATCATCAAACAATTGAAAGCGATCAAAACAGAAGATCCGGATGATTTCAGAGTGCCTAAGTTGTACAAAGACGTTGAGGATAAAGATTTTGCTAAAGATTTATTCAGAAGAACCGTTTTAAACGAATCGGTTTTGGCAAAAGAATACGATGATAAAACACCAAACTGGGACAGCGAAAGGATTGCAGAAATTGATACTATTATTTTAAAAATGGCTATCTGTGAATTCTTAAAATTCCCTTCTATTCCGGTAAAGGTAACTCTTAACGAATATTTAGAAATTGCAAAAGAGTATTCTACACCAAAAAGTAGTATTTTTATCAACGGAATTTTAGATAATCTCGTTAAAGAGCTTACAGCGAATAAAAAGATGATTAAAGTAGGTCGTGGTTTAATGTAATTGAGGCGAATTTTCAATTTTTTAAATTCGAAAACCCAATTAAGTTGTCTTTCTGAGCGAAGTCGAAGAACAAATTCCAATTTTGCTCCGAGCGATGCTGAAGAGCCGGAAAACATAAATATTAATAACAAAAATAAAAACTGAATACTATGCAAGATTTAATGAAATTTGCGCCTTATTTACTAATGTTTGTCGTGTTGTATTTCTTTATGATCCGACCACAACAGAAAAGAGTAAAAAATGAAAAAGAATTTGAAAGCAGCCTAAAAGTAGGTGACAAAATAATTACTAAAAGTGGTTTTCACGGAAAAATTGTTGAGCTTGCTGATACAAGTGCGGTAATCGAAACCATGTCTGGAAAATTAAAAATTGAGCGTTCAGCAATTTCTATGGAAATGAGTGCTGCTTTGAATAAAAAAGCTTAAATTTTTTCTTCGAAAAAAAATAAATTTCAAAATAGTAAGTCCCAAATTCCAAAACTGGAGTTTGGGATTTTTTTTGTTTTGTGCTGAAGAAAATGTATTGGGTAAATTATTTTAACACATAGAAACATAGATTCTGTGCTTGCATAAAAAAGGCGTTTCACTTCATTTAAATGCACATATCTTGCTATGTGAAAGAAATGTACTTCGCTTTGTATTCTTTTTTGAAAATCTATGTTTCTATGTGTTTAATAGGTTTTTGTTGAGTATGGTTCAACGGAGGAGGTAAATTCAATGCTAGTGCAGGAAGGTAGAAAAGTGAAAAACCTTTATCAAAGTTTTAAGCTTTGATAAAGGTTTGTGTAGCTTCGAATTTGGAGCTTAAAAAAATAGAATTTAAGCCTATCTGTATTTGTCATTCAATCCGATGTTTTCCAGTATCATCGGAATTACTTTCTCAATTCTCGAAAGTTTGGTTTTGTCTTGCTTGGCAGTTTCAATGTACTCCAGAAATTCATATTGCTTGTAAGGACTGAACTTTTGAAATGCCTCTGTCAGAGCGGAGTTCTGATCGAGTTCTTTCTGAAAAAGCTCAGAAACAATAGCTTCCTTCTTTGAAGGTTTGATGATTTTTCCTTGTTTTTCGTTCTCAATGGCTTCTAAGATGTAGGTCAAAACTTCTGCCTCGTTTATCTGATCTTTTGAAGTAAAACGCCATTGGCGCAGTGATTTTGTTTTATCTTCCTGAGCATTGATGAGTTTCTTTTTTTCATCTTTCAGGAAAACGCCGTTGAAGAACCAAATTGTAAAATACTCTTTAAAACCACCTATGCCGATAACATTTTTTTTGTTGTATACATAAACGGGACCGCCCCATTTTACGGTTTCAACCAGTTCGGTTTTATCAATAATAGCTTTTAGGAAAAGAAGTTCTTCTTCCCAATTGTTGACTTTATCCCAAACGTGTTTTTTATCGGACATACTTCGGTTTATTTTTTTCTTTTAGGTTTCTCGGGAGCGTCAAAAATGCCTGGAATTGCCGTTAATTCAGCGATCTTTACAATGACATCAGTCGCTTTTTGCATACTTTCGGCAGGAACATATTCGTATTTTCCGTGAAAGTTGTGACCACCGGCAAATATATTCGGGCAAGGAAGTCCCATGAAAGAAAGTTGCGACCCGTCCGTTCCACCACGAATAGGCTTGATGATAGGTTTGATGCTTAGTTCTTTCATTGCTTTTTCGGCAATATCAACGATATGTTTTACAGGAAGTACTTTTTCTTTCATATTGTAATACTGGTCTTTAACTTCAGTAATTACGATATCTTCTCCGAATTTTTTCGCAAATTTCTTATTGATTTTTTTGGCAATTTTGGCAATTAAATCTTTACGTTTTTCGAATTTTTTCTTGTTATGATCACGGATAATCAATTCTAAAACAGTTTCTTCAATGCTGCCGGTAAGATGGTGTACGTGAAAGAAACCTTCGTAACCTTTCGTTTCCTGAGGAGTTTCTCCTTTTGGAAGTTCGTTGATGAAATCGTTGGCAATCAACATTGAATTGATCATTTTTCCTTTGGCGTAACCCGGGTGAACGCTCTTTCCTTTGAAAGTGATTTTTGCTCCGGCTGCATTGAAATTTTCATATTCTAATTCACCAATTTGGCTTCCGTCCATAGTATAAGCCCAGGCTGCACCGAATTTTTTCACATCAAAATGATGCGCGCCACGGCCAATTTCTTCATCAGGAGTAAAGCCAATTCTAATTTTTCCGTGTTTAATTTCCGGATGCTGAATTAAGTATTCCATGGCGGAGACAATTTCGGTAATTCCTGCTTTGTCGTCGGCTCCTAATAAGGTTGTTCCATCAGTTGTAATAATGGTTTGTCCTTTATATTGTAATAAATCTTTAAAATAGTTGGGTGATAAAACGATGTTTTTCTCGGCATTCAAAACGATATCTTTCCCGTCATAGTTCTCAACGATCTGAGGCTTTACATTTGCTCCGCTAAAATCAGGAGAAGTGTCAAAATGAGATACAAAACCAATAGTTGGAACTTCATGATCGACATTAGAAGGCAATGTAGCCATAATGTAAGCTTTGTCATCTATGGTAACATCTGATAAACCAATTGTCTTTAATTCCTCAACTAATTTATTGGCAAGATTCCATTGCTTTTCTGTACTTGGAGTTGTTTTTGAATTTGGATCTGACTCAGTGTCAATAGTTACATAACTAACAAAACGATCGATAATATGTTGCATTTTTTTTATTTTATTTTTAGGCAAATATAAGTAAATAGTTAGGGGTTGTAAAGC
>NZ_CAGKLC010000178.1 GCF_903469665.1 Flavobacterium sp. UGB4466
GAATAAATTCAGGATAGCAATAGTAAATGTATTCTTTTTTTAAGAAAAAAACTAAAATTGACGTGTATTTTTTGCTGTACAACGAATAAAAGTAAAAAAGTGTTGTATATTTAAATTTTATGGTTACTTTTGCACCCAATTTTAACAAATAAATATATTGTTTATGAATCATTATGAAACTGTTTTCATTTTAAATCCCGTTTTATCTGAAGTTCAGGTGAAGGAAACAGTAACGAAATTTGAAGAATTTCTTACTAGTAGAGGAGCTGAAATGGTATCGAAAGAGGATTGGGGTCTTAAAAAAATGGCTTACGAAATCCAAAACAAAAAAAGTGGTTTTTATCACTTATTCGAATTCAAAGTAGCTGGAGAAGTTCTAATTGCTTTTGAAACTGAATTCAGACGTGACGAAAGAGTTATGCGTTTCTTAACTGTAAGTTTAGACAAACATGCTATTTCATGGGCGGAAAGAAGAAGAGCTAAATTAAAATCTACTAAAGCGTAATTATTATGTCTACAATCGAGCAATCTGCAAAAGGAAAAAAAGACGGAGATATCAGATATTTAACGCCTTTAAACATTGAAACTAACAAAACTAAAAAGTACTGTCGTTTCAAAAAATCAGGAATCAAATACATCGATTATAAAGATGCTGATTTCTTATTGAAATTCGTAAATGAGCAAGGAAAAATTCTTCCTCGTCGTTTAACAGGAACTTCATTAAAATACCAAAGAAAAGTGTCTGTAGCTGTAAAAAGAGCTCGTCACTTAGCTTTAATGCCATACGTGGCCGATTTATTAAAATAGTATAAAAAAAATCTAGTCGCTGGTTTCTGTTTAATCAGAACCTAACTTCTAAAAATAAGGACAACAACATGGAAATTATTTTAAAACAAGACGTACAAAACTTAGGATTTAAAGATGATGTAGTATCTGTAAAACCTGGTTACGGTCGTAACTTTTTAATTCCTCAAGGTTTTGCTACTTTAGCAACTCCTTCTGCTAAAAAAGTTTTAGCTGAAAACCTAAAACAAAGAGCACATAAAGAAGCTAAAGTAGTTGCTGATGCTAAAGCATTAGCTGAAACTTTAAAAGCTCTTGAAATTAAACTTACTGCAAAAGCTGGTGGAGAGAAACTTTTTGGTTCTATCACAAACATCGACATTGCTGAAGCTTTAGAGAAATCAGGTAACGCTATTGATAGAAAATTCATCACTAGTGGTATCGTAAAACGTACTGGAAAATATACAGCTAGCATCCGTTTACACAGAGATGTTATTGTAGAATTAGCATACGAGATTATCGCTGAAAAATAACATTTTGTTAACTTCTTGTTAATAAAATATAAAAACCACTCTTTTGAGTGGTTTTTTTTTGCCTAATTTTGAGAGGAATAACACTCTCAAAACCAGGAAAATGAAAAAAATCTTTGCATTATTACTAGGTGTGTTTGCCATAACCACTGCTATCGGGCAAACCACAACTTCGAGTATTAAGGGGATTATCAAGAGTTCTGCCAACGAACTCTTGCCCGGTGCTACTATCTTAGCAATCCATACTCCCACAGGAAGTAAATATTCAGCTGTTTCCAACGAAGACGGAAGGTTTAATATTTTGAACATGAGAATTGGAGGCCCCTACAAAATTGTTGTGACTTTTGTGGGTTTTCGAAATCATGAATATGCCGATGTGAATCTCGATTTGGGAAAACCTTTTAATCTTGATGTGGTTCTGGAAGACGAAAGCCAGACGCTCGAAGAGGTGAAAATCGTGTCTAAGGATAAAGTTTTTAAAAGTGGCAAAACAGGTGCCGAAACTACGATTGGAAAAAGAGAGTTAACGGCTTTGCCTACAATTTCAAGATCGGCGGAAGATTTTACCCGTTTGGAACCAACGGCAAGCGGAGGTTCTTTTGGCGGAAGAAACGATCAATACAATAACTACTCCTTAAATGGTGCGGTATTTAATAATCCGTTTGGACTAGATGCTGCAACACCGGGAGGTCAGACAGGATCACAGCCTATTTCGCTTGATGCTATTGAGCAGATTCAGGTAGCGACAGCTCCTTATGATGTTACTTTGTCGGGTTTTACAGGAGCTTCTGTTAATGCGGTAACTAAATCGGGGACCAATGAGTTTCATGGTACGGCGTATGGTTTTTACAGAAATCAGGATTTGACGGGAAATAAGATCAAGGGAGAAAAAATATTTGTACCTACTTTAGAACAAACCCAGGCAGGTTTTAGTTTGGGAGCTCCTATTATAAAGGATAAATTGTTCATCTTTGGAAATTTTGAAATTGACAAACGAAGTGATTTAGGATCCAATTTTGTGGCTAATAATAATGATGGTGTAACCGGAATTAATGAATCGAGAGTTTTAGAATCGGATTTAATTGCGGTTTCAAAAGCCTTGGCTAATTTAGGTTATGAAACAGGACCTTATCAGGGATTTAAGCATGAATCGAATTCGAATAAAGGGATTATTAAGATCGACTGGAATATCAGTGACAATCATAAACTGGCGGTTATTTATAATTTTCTGGATGCTTCAAAAGACAAACCGGCACATCCTACTGCACTGGGTTTTAGAGGGCCGAATGCTTCTATTTTGCAGTTCAGAAATGCCGGATATCAGATTAATAATAACCTGAGTTCTTTTCTGGTAGAGTTGAATTCAAAATTTAGTGAATCGGTTTCTAATAAGTTACAGGCGGGTTATTCGCATTTTAATGATTACAGGGTGCCATTTTCGGTTCCGGCTCCTGTGATTAATATTCAGGACGGAGCGGGTGCTAATTATATTATTGCGGGGCATGAGCCTTTTTCTATCAATAATACTTTAGATCAGAAAGTCATTCAGATCACTAATAATCTGAATTATAATGTGGGCAAACACGCGTTTACTTTTGGTGCTTCTTTTGAGAAGTTTAAGTTTGAAAACTCTTTTAATCTGGCCGGATATGATAATTTTGGAAATCCAAACGGATATGCCGGAACCTTCTTTACGCCCTATTTCACAACACAGGATTTTTTAAATGATGCGGCTAAGCCTTTTGCTACGAGTATTATTGCGCAGAATTTGAAATACGCTCAGGATGTTTTCGCCGCCAAGAATAATTTTAAAGTAGGAACTGATGGGGGATGGAAACTAGCGGAATTGAACGTAGGACAGCTCGCATTTTATGCACAGGATGATATCAGTATCGATGATAATTTCAAACTGTCTTTGGGATTAAGAATTGATAAGCCTTTGTATTTTAATACTGCCGATCTGATTCAAAAATATATAGATACTAATAATGGCGGAGCCAAAAGAAATAACGATACCGATTATTTCAATCCTCAGACTGGGCAGGCGGTTAAATTGATTTCGACCAATTTGCCAAGTGATCGAATTTTATGGTCGCCAAGAATAGGTTTTAACTGGGATGTTAACGGTAATGCTACCTCACAGCTTCGCGGAGGATCCGGAATTTTTACCGGAAGAATTCCTTTTGTGTGGTTAGGAAATCAGGTAAGTGGCGCTGATGATGGTTTTTTGCAGATTATGGATCCGGATTATAAATGGCCACAAGTCTGGAGAACCAGTTTAGGATTTGATCATCGATTTGAAAATAATTATATTGTAACGGCAGATTTGTCTTATAATAAGGATATTAATGCAGTACACGTTCAGAATTGGGGATTGAAATCTCCAACCGGAACATTAGCAGGTGTGGATAACCGACCTATTTATGTTGCAGCGGATAAAGGTGCAAACAATGCTTATGTAATGACGAACTCGAATAAGGGAAGTGCATTTAATGCCACTTTAAAAGTGCAGAAAAACTTTGAAAATGGATTGTATGCGAGTGTGGCTTATAATTATTTAAAATCTAAAGATGTTAACTCTATTGAAGCTGAAATTACAGGAGATGCTTTTGCTTTTAATCCGGCTTTAGGAAATGTAAATAACGATGTGCTTTCGAATTCTAAATATGGAGATAATCATCGTTTTATAGCAGTAGCTTCCAAGAAATGGAAGTATGGAAAAGATAAATGGGCGACAACAGTGTCTACTGTTCTTGAATATGCTCAAGGAGGGCGTTTTAATTACACGTATGGCGGAGATATTAATGGAGACGGCTCTAGTGTTAACGACTTGATTTATATCCCTACAACGGCTGAAATAGCTTTGATGAATTTTAGCGCACCGGGAGAAGGTGCTGCTTTTGATCAATTTATTTCTCAGGATAAATACATGAAGGACAGGAGAGGACAATATGCCGAGCGTTATGGAGCAATATCTCCGTGGAGAGGAAGGTGTGATCTGAAAATTCTGCAGGATTATAATTTTAAGATTTCTTCCACCTCAGATAAAAAGAATACCATTCAGTTTAGCATCGATGTTTTGAATTTCGGGAATTTACTGAATTCAAATTGGGGAGTTGTTCAGGTGCCTACAAGTGTTCAGCCTATCGGGGTTACGGTTGCCGGAAATACACCAACGTATACTTTTAATGGTACTCAGACCAAAACGTTTAATTATGACGCTAGTTTATTGTCCAGATGGCAGGCGCAATTTGGTATACGATACATCTTTTAGTAAAGCAAAAAAAGTTATAAATTTGCCCTCGCATTTGCGGGGGCTTTTTTTATAAATAGCACAGAAAGTTCTCCAATTTTATATAAGCTCTTTTTAGAGTGTTTAACACAAGAAAAAAAAATGAAATACGCAAGATTAACAAAAGAGCAATTTGATGAATTGCATGCAGAATTTGCAAGCTTTTTGGCAACGCAGGCTATCGATAAAGCAGAGTGGGATGAGCTTAAAATAAACAAACCGGAAGTTGCGGAGCAGGAACTGGATGTTTTTTCCGATTTAATCTGGGAAGGTGTTTTGTCGAGAGCAGAATTTTTGGAGCATTTTTCTAAAAACCATATTTTCTTATTCCAGTGTTTTGAAACTCATGTTCAGTCAATCGTATTGAAATCATTGGTTGCTGAAACTGATTTTTTGAGTAAAGAAGGATTGCAATGGCTGTCTGATAATATGTTTACCGAAAACATAGAAATGAAGGTTGGAAAAAAAGTGTTCACTGAGGAGAGAAACGCTTCTATTTTTGAATTAATTCAGCAAGGAGCATTTTTAAGTGACGGTCAATTGTTTACGCAGATCAACACAATTATTGAATCATAACTTTTTGAAGATTAAAAATTAGTAAATGTTTAACGTTTAGATGTTTGCTAATTTTTAGTTTTTTAACTTTTGTTGAAGTTTTAATGTTTTTTTATACCCGTATTTCTACGCATTTTTTCTGAATAATTTAAAGAATGCAGTTTTAGTATAGTAAATATAG
>NZ_CAGKLC010000179.1 GCF_903469665.1 Flavobacterium sp. UGB4466
ATGAAATCGTCTTGTAATTAGTAAGTTATAGACTATAATTATGCGTTTAAACCCGTAGCAGCAAATAGAATTTTAGCGATGAAAACAGTGATGAGAAGTGATATTTTTAAGCGAGAACTGGTTGTTGTAAATGATCCTATTCGGTTTAATAAGGAAGATCTTGTCGAGAAGAAAATCAATTATAATTACAAAGGAATTAGAGGTGTCATTACCGATATAATGTTAGATGGGGTTCATTTGGTGGCAAGAGATCTAATAATAGAAAATGAATTTTACTCGATTGAAGTAGAGCACGATTTTTCGTTCATAAAGCTTCATATTGAAATGGAGGGTGATAATGAATACTGCCCCGAGAATGCATCAGACAGAGGGATTTATATTCCGCAGGGACACTATAATTTGTTTTATTTGCCCAAAATAAAAGGCATTTTAAATTATCGGACTAAAAGAAGAAAAACGCTCGAAATCACGTTTACGGCATCCTATTTAGAGCAGCTGTTTTACCCAAATTTAAAAACCACCATTCCGCTTTTGGCAGAAGCAATAGCTACTCATACCTCATACGCAATGTGGGATACGAGCAAAAGTATTTCGCCTAAACTGAATGTTTTGATAGAAGATATCTTGCAATGTTCGTACTCCGGAGCCATTAAAAAAGCTTTTTTGGAATCAAAAGTAGTAGAGATTCTTTCGTATTTATTTACCATTATAAATGAAGAAGAAAATACCAAAGTAAGCGTAGAACTTAGTGCATGCGATTATGTTAAAATCCTTGAAGTCGAAAATATTTTAAAAACACAATTTAAAGAAAAACATACTTTAGCGAGTATTGCATCGCAGGTAGGACTGAATAATTTTAAAATTAAAAAATATTTTAAGATGGTTTTTAATGCTACTGTTTTTAATTATTTGACGCAGGTGAGAATGGAATATGCGAAACAAATGATATTAGAAAAGGATCTCCCGATATCTGTTGTTTCTGAAGAATTAGGTTATAAAAACCCGCACCATTTTACAGTGGCTTTCAAAAAAACGTTTGGATATCTGCCCAGTAAGCTAAAAAAGTAAAAGGGACTAATCTTTTAAATTAGCCCCTTTTTTATCTTTATCAGAGAGTTTGTATTAGAATTTGTAGGCGAAACTGGCTACAACATTTCTGGGTTTTTGTGGATTTAGAGTAGACCACCCACCATTAAAATAGTCTTTGTTTGCAATATTATTGATGTTAAAAGCTACGCGGAATTTATTTGAATTATAGAAAACCGAGCCATTGATTACAGTATAATCCGGCAATACAAATTTTCCGGTTTTGGAACTGTTCAGAATGGCATTTTCACTGGCATAATTTCCTCCAAAACCAATACCGAAATTCTCTAATGTACCTTCTTCAAATTTATAAGTAGCCCATAAGTTTACTAAGTTTTTAGGACCTGACCAAAAGGGTCTTTTGCCTTGCTCCAGCCAAACATTTCCAACATCACCTTTTGTAATTTTACTGTCGTTGTAGCTGTATCCGGCAATTATACTTAATCCTTTTATTGGCGCAGCATTCAGGTCAAATTCAAAACCTTTGCTTTGCGCTTCACCACCCTGGGAGCTGTACAATGGATTACTGGTCACTAAATTGGCTACATTAATGTTATAGTAACTCACAGTAGCATTTAATTTATCTTCGAAAATAGTCGCTTTAACTCCAAATTCCAATTGATTGGCATGTTCCGCCTCAAAAGTTTTGGAACCGATTAAATTGCCATCAGAGTCATAAGTCACGGCTGGAGCAATATTTCTGAAGCCATTCATGTAATTGGCAAATACGGCTAACTTATCTTCGACGGGCTGGTATAATAATCCGAATTTTGGAGATAAAGCCGTTTGTGTATAATCGTCATTCTTATTTTTGATGTCACCTTTCGTATCAAAATAATCAACTCTTAAACTAGCCATGGCTAACAATTTAGAAGTAATGTTAAGTACATCAGACGCATAGACGCTATAAGTCGCATCTTGTTGATTAAAGTTTCCGGCCTTTTCATTTGCCAGAAGTTTATCAACAGACGTTTGGGTCAGATAATAAGGATTGGCAGCATTTAATTGTCTCACTTCGCCCTGTGCTGTAATGTTGTAAAGACGGCCATAACCGGAACCTCCGGACATTACATTTCTTTCAAAATAATCCAAACCTGCAACAAGACGATTGCGCATGGATCCAATTTTAAAATCACCAATAAAATTCTGTTGAATATCAGTTGTTACGGTTTGTGATTGTTCTTTGGTGATGTTAAATCCGAAATCTTTATTTCCGTCTTCATTGTCATAGATATAAGTGTAATAACCTCTCGATTTTGATGAACTTCTGGATAAAACCGTTTGCGAAGTCCATTGCTCAGAAATTTTGTAATTCATCTGTCCCTGAAGACTGTATCTTGGATTTTTTATTGATAGATCGTTGCTGTAAAATGATAAATCGGTATTATAGTTTAATTCGGCTAAGTTAGCATATTGTAAAGCGGAATCTCTGCCTAAAAATAGCATTGAGGGCGTTGTTTTTTCTTCCAGCATTAACTCCGTATGGATCAAAAAGGAAAGCTTATCGTTTACTTTATAAGAAAGGGAAGGAGCTACAAAAAATGAAGTGCGAAATCCGGCATCCTGGAAACTGTTTTCGGTTTGATAAGCAGTATTAATTCTAAAAATAACATTATCGGCATCGTCTAGAGGAGTATTGATATCGGCAGTAATACGATTTAAACCGAAACTTCCGGCCAGATAAGAGACTTCACCACCAAAGCCACTATATGGTTTTTTGGTAACGGTATTAATAAGTCCGCCATAGCTCACTAAACTGCTGCCAAATAAAGTTCCGGATGGACCTTTTATGACTTCGATGCGTTCAACGTTTGCCGGATCTAAACTTCCGTTGGTTAAACCCGGTAATCCGTTTACAATATTGGCCTGGACTTCAAATCCACGAAGACTATAATACGAACCACCATCACCGCCACGACCTGTAGATTCCCATAACTTTTGAATTCCGGGTACATTTTTTAAGGCATCTTCATAATTTGTAATGGCTTGTTCCTTAATTAATTCAGATGAAACGATATTGTAAACCTGGGGATTTTCGACATTTTTTAAAGGCATTTTTGAAACATAAGTACTTTGCTTCGGAAAAGCTTTTCTTCGATTATTGGTAATGATTACCTCTTTTAACTGTTTGTTTGAAACCTTCAATTGTAAGTTAAGTGTTGTAGTTTCATTGATCGAAACAATTACTTCCTGTTCCAGAGTTTCATAACCGGCTAAAGAAACTTGCAAAGTGTAGGTGTTTGGTCTTACTCTGTTAAATTCAAAAGCGCCGTCCTCATTACTAATGGTAGTGTATTTTGAGTTTTTAAGGATAACATTTACACCTGGTGCAGCATCACCATCAGATGTTGTGATTGTCCCTTTTATTTTTCCGAAATTTTGCTGGGCAAATGAACCGAAAAAAGAAAAAAGGAAACTGATTGTAAGTAGAAAACGATAGGTTTTCACAATAGAATATTTCATTTTATATTGAGTTTGGTTAAAATAATTATTTTTATTTAGAATTAATAAAAACAGTGCAAATGTAAAGAATACTATTTCTTTAACAAATAGTTTGGAGCTTGATTTTATGAAGTTTGAGTTATATTTGAGTTACTTTTTTCAAAATTTAGAGGGGTATATGCAGAATGAATTAAATTTCTGACGTTTATTAAAAAACTTAAAAAGAGTAGCAGTTACATGCTGAAAGCCTTAATTTTGTATCCAAATTGAAAACTTCCCCATGATTTTACCTTTCTTGAAAAAACTGCAGCATTCACCTAAAGGATACCGTTTGGCCAATACTGTATTTTTTTTCCTCTCAGGATTTGGATATTCTTCCTGGGTGTCCCGTATTCCGCATATACAGGCGCAATTGCATCTGTCTGAAGCTGAGTTTGGCGCTGTCTTATTTGCCTTTCCGATTGGTTTAATGCTGACCATGCCTTTTACAGGAATGCTGTTAAATAAATACAGCAGTCGTTATGTTATGCTGTTGGGAGCCATCATGTTTAATATTGCTCTGGCGTTACCCGGTTTAGCAGCTTTTGTATGGCAGTTGGTCGTCATACTTTTAATTTTTGGAGCTTCGAGGAACATTTTCAACTTATCCATAAATGCACAATCACTGGAGGTTCAGAAATTATATCCAAAATCAATTATAACCCGTTTTCATGCCGTATGGAGTATAGCTGTTTTTTCGGGAGCAGGTTTGGGTTATGTAATGGTGACACAACATATTGCACCGATTCATCATTTACTTGGCGTTAGCGTTTTTATGATGGGGCTTACGGCTTGCTTTTATCCGATGAGTATCCATAATGAGCCTGTGCCGGTAAAAAAGAAGTTCTTTTCGATGCCGGAAAAAAATCTGATAAAGTTCGCCCTGATTTGTTTTGTGTCTATGGCCTGCGAAAATACCATGTACGACTGGAGCGGTATTTATTTTAAAAACATACTAAAAGCTTCTCCAAAACTAACCAGCGCCGCCTTTGTCTTTTTTGCAACAGCAGTAACCTTGGGACGTCTGTTTGGGGATTATGGCGTAATGAAATTTGGCACCAAACGGATTTTGTTTTACAGCGGAGTTTTAATCACAACGGGTTTTGCGATTTGTTTTGCCCTGCCGTATGCTTATCCAACAATTTTTGGCTATGTCCTGATTGGATTTGGAGTTTCCTGTGTCGTTCCGCTTGTATTTAGTATCGCCGGAAGATCATCTAAATTAAGCAGCGGTTCAGCCTTAACCTCTATCTCTACAATTGGCTATCTAGGATTTTTACTGGTTCCGCCTATGGTTGGTTTTATCTCTGAATATTTAAGTATGAAATGGGCATTTTTAATAATGGCACTTCTGGGGATACTGATGATTTTGATGGTCAATAAAATCGGGGAGAAGGAGTGATTTTTTCTGAGGGGCTAAGATACTAAGCTTTTGTTGGAAAGGGACTAAGCTACTAAGTTGCTAAGGTTCTGAGTTTTTTTAATCGCGAAGCTCGTAGTTTTTAAATTTCGTAGGGATGAACTGTTTTTTTGAGTTGCTAAGGCACTGAGATACAAAGTTTCAAAGTTGTTTATTGTTTAATCTTTAATAAGAGATATGAAGCAGAGAAAAATTATTAGAATTCCCGTGAATAAAAGAATTTTTGTAAATTGTTTATCTTTTAGATCCCCACTTTTTTTCTCAAAATAGCTTTTATATCTAAACATTGTCCCTCTTCCTGTTTCATAAGGGATTAATTCCCTATTGTATAT
>NZ_CAGKLC010000180.1 GCF_903469665.1 Flavobacterium sp. UGB4466
TTCCAAGACTTTGTAAATAATTTAACCGTTACAAATGAAGAAAGTATAGAAAACAGGTTTTCAACCATTACAAAAAGGTTAAATACAGATTTTCACAATATAAATTCTAATTCAGAAAATGGTATATATGTTGGTAGTTATGGTAGAGGAACTGCGATAAACGGAGTTAGTGATTTAGATTTATTATTTACCCTACCTGATTCAGCCTATACAAAATATAATAACAGACTAGGAAATAAACAGAGCCAATTACTACAAGATGTAAAAAATTCAATCTTAAAAACTTATTCGCAATCAGAAGTTAGAGGCGATGGTCAAGTTGTTGTGATTGATTTTGAGAATGATTTTATTGAAGTTTGCCCTGCTTTTAAAGAAAAAGATGGAAGTTTTACCTATCCTGATTCAAACAATGGAGGAAGTTGGAAAAAAACAGACCCTATCCCAGAATCTGATGAAATGCAAAATTTTGATATTGACTGCAATGGAAACTTAATAATTTTATGCAAAATAATAAGAGCTTGGAAAAACAAAAGTGGTGTAAAGATTGGAGGATTATTAATTGATACTTTTGTCTATAATTTTTTTAAAGAAAATCCCGATTATCAAGATTATACGTTTGAAAGTTATGATCTATTAGTAAGAGATTTTTTTGGCTATTTAAAAGAATTAAATGATGACAGAGTTTACTGGTATTCACCAGGAAGCAATCAACATGTATACAAGAAAAAATCAAATTTTAAATCTAAAGCAAAAAAAGCCTTTTCAATTATTGAAGAAGCTATAGAAAAAAGAGAGAACAATACTGTTTATGAAATTTGGCGTTAGGTATTTGGAAAACCATTTCATTACCCAAAAAATATTAAAGAATCAAGCCACAATTACAATCCACAAGAAGAATATATTGAAGACAGGTTCCCTATCAACATAAAGTATAAATTAAAAATTGACTGTGAAGTAACTCAAAATGGTCACAGAACTGGTTTGTTAAGAATGATGAGGTATTTATCTAGAAATAAAAAGTTACTCTTTTTCATTGATACTACAGACGTACCTGAACCTTACGATGTCTTATGGAAAATAAAAAACGAGGGAGAAATTGCTTATAGAAAAAATTGTCTACGAGGACAAATTATAAATAGTAATTTAGACAAGAATCAAAGAAAAGAAAGCTCGGATTTTGAGGGAGCACATTATGCTGAGTGCTATATAATCAAAGATGGTTATTGTGTTGCAAGAGATAGGATTGATGTTCCGATAAGTGATAGATAAACAAAACTGAGAAAATTCAAAAAGCGTACTAGCAAGACGCTTACACAAAACAAAAAAATAAAAGCTAAAAACAACAAAAAAAGCCTAATAAATACACATTTATTAGGCTTTTTTAATTATGAAAAGATAAAACCTATTTATCCTTCAATATTCTTTCTAAAAACTCAACTTTGTCTTTTTCGGCCTGAACCAAACGCTCATAAAGTTTTTTATTTTCTTCTACTGATTCCATTAATTTATCCAATGGATTAAATGTGAATACCGGTCCATGAGCAAAAGCACCATTACTACCACTATTATCGTAGAAATTATTAAAATAATTAAACACACTTTCTTCTGAAAAATTCTTAATAGCTTCGACAGTTACCCCCAAAGCTTTTGCAATTGGAGCAAGTTTTTCATCGTCTATAGTTTCACTATTCTCCAAAATTGAAATTGCCTGTTGGTTGGTTCCTAAAGCCTGTGCCAACGCTTCCTGTTTCATGTCTCTAAGTTCACGAATTCGGCTAATTTTTCGTCCTATATGGTTTGGTTTTGCAAGTGTACTCATAATTCAAAGATAATATTAACGATCATTACAATCAATAATGTAAAAAACATATTTTGCTATGTATGATACAGTTTAGATGCTTTTTATTATTGATTTGGATATCAAACAAAAGTACGATTTTTGAGACATGAAATAGTTAAAAATGAAAAATTATATAGATTCTAAAAAAACAGACTTTCTTAGTAAAAAATCCATAACATATGATAAATTTTTCCTTTGCACATAGTCTATCGCCCTTTCAGGGCTTAACTAAAAAAATC
The DNA here is from genome assembly GCF_903469665.1 of Flavobacterium sp. UGB4466. Lineage (GTDB taxonomy): Bacteria > Bacteroidota > Bacteroidia > Flavobacteriales > Flavobacteriaceae > Flavobacterium > Flavobacterium lipolyticum. The sequence goes on from NZ_CAGKLC010000180.1 coordinate 2,080, forward strand.
ATTATTCATCCTTAGTGCTTCGCACTAAGCTATTGCTAAAGCTCTTTCAGAGCAAAAAAATCATACGCTTCACACCAAACCATTACATAGAGCTCTTCTTGATCAAAGATTATCAAAAACGGGCTGAAAGCCCAAAAAGCAGTAGCTGAGTTCCAGAAGCAAAAAAAAATGGAACTTTCTCAAAATACTTATATTTCGCTCCGCTGGAGCTTTTGATAACTGGAAACTACATTAGCTGGAAACATTTTGCTCTGCTGGAGCAATTCTTCAAAAAAAAGGGCTGAGAGCCCAAAAAGCAACAACGCAGTGCAACGCACAGCAAACGGAATAAAAAATAGATTCCGCCCTGAAAGGGCAAAAGCAAACAAACACAAAGTATATCATTAGAGAGAACAACTCACCTTATACGAAAACACCACACAAAACTTCGGAAATGTTTTCTCGTTGAGATGCGATTTTCCCTTCTGTAGAGAATACTATTTACACTTTCATTTATCCCCTTTTACACCACATTACTGCTAAGATTCTCCTAAAACAAGAAGTTTTAAACATTGATGATTGGTCCTGACTAATCAAAAAACATTCAGATTATCAAAGAGTTCATTTATATTTGTTAAAACTATAACCATACCATTAAACCAATTTAAACCAAAAACCACAATGAATACCTCTTTTTATCTCGAGGGCTTTCAAAAAGCCGCCGACCGTCTCGATCAAAAAACATTAGATGAAAAATCAATCGAAGTTGCAGTTGGCCTATACTTAGACTCCGTATTCCTAAAACTGTACAAAAGATCATGGTCAACCAATCCGCAGGAAGCACTGACGGCCGAATCACGAATTTTCTTTTCAATTTGGGTTAATGACACTAGCATCGAAAAACAAAAAATGATGTATAACATCCACGCTTTAAAACTTAGAAAATTTAAAGTTTATACCATCGAGAGTCGAAAATTTGCCGAAGTCTTCAGAAAATCATTTAAAAAGTACGAAGAAATCTGGCCAAATGTAACTACAAATCATGGCCCGCTAACCCTAATGGAAGGCTGGGTAACATTAAACTCCGAGAACTTTCAGGAAGAGATTACAGAACTCACTCATAAATTCTTAAAAATTGAGTATCTAATCGACGACGCTTTCTATCAGTTTGAATAATCGATAATTACCAAAATTCTGCTCGTGAACAGGTTTATTTCAAAGTTTAAAACCCTAAAAAAAGAACAGCTTCACGAGCAAAAATTCAAATTTCAACTTTTACTTTTGTAATAGCTAAACCTTTTACTGGCTATTTTCGTCTTTAATCCCTTTTAGTAAAGCATAAATTGCCATTGCATGACCTTGCCCTAATTCAAAATCTGCTTTAAGCCAGTTTACAATATCTCCGGCTTTTACTTCAGGTTTGAGTTTTCCTTCCTGAGTAAATGCTTTTTGTTCTGCCAAAGCTCTAAATTCGGCCGGACCATTGCCCGTTTTTTCTTTGATTGTTTTTAAATACGCTTGAAATGACATAAAAGTTCGTTTAATTGATTCATCGACAAACGAAAATACAATTAAAATCAAAACATTACCAAGATTATTCTTAGCTTTTACTGTAAAAACAACCATAAGTAGCGAATAGAACCCTACCACTGAAGTAGCTCGAAAATCCTACAGCATCCCAATAACAGAACGTATAGGCATATAGTGCCCTCCCCTCTTATGAGGATAATGGCACGCCTAATTAAAAGGACTAAAAAATTATCAGGAAATGATGAGGTAGTATTTTTTTTCCTTACTCTACTTTAATTTCGTTTTCCTCTTCAAATAACAGCTTAATGTTTTCGTAGGAGTTTTTCAAAGCTTCTTTTATTTGTTCTGGATTTAACCAGGCCACTTTTTCGATACCTTCTTCAGCCTGACCATGAGGAATCCCTTCAAAGTCTGTATGCATTTCAAACCAATGCGTGATTTTGAGTTTGTATTTTCCATTACGCTTAAAAACATGATACGTTTTTTGAAGTTTATTGGTAATACGAAGCTGACTCACGCCTGTTTCTTCTTCCACCTCACGAATAGCCGTAGCCTCGATTTCTTCCCCCTTCTCGATTCCACCCTTAGGCAAATCCCACTTTCCATTTCTGAAGATAAATAAAACCTCGCCCCTTTTATTGTACACAAAACCTCCCCCAGCTTTACTAACAGGAATTTTTGCCTTTAAGGTCTTCATAATCTCCTTTTCGTCAGGATGATACAAATAAGCTTTTTGAATTTTATTTTGAAAGATTTTCACTATAAGCTGCTCGATATCAATACTCTCTAACAAGAATAATTGAAAATTAGTCTCTCTCGAGATTTCATTTGTCAAAAAAAGTGGTTTGTCGTTCACAAAAACTTTATACATTTGTACTATGATTTTTAATAAAGATACTGCCGAAAAAACAGCCGAATTGCTTTTGCAAATAAATGCAATTAAATTGAATCCCGAAAATCCTTTTACATGGGCTTCAGGTTGGAAATCTCCTATTTATTGTGATAATAGGTTAATTCTTTCATTTCCAAGCATCCGAAACTACGTTCGTGATGAATTTGCGAAAAATATAGAAAAACAATTTGGAAAACCGGATGTCATTGCCGGAGTTGCTACCGGAGCAATTGGAATTGGAATTCTTGTGGCCGAAAGCCTTGGATTACCTTTCGTATATGTGCGTCCTGAAGCTAAAAAACACGGAAGACAAAATCAGGTAGAAGGTTTTTTACAAAAAGGTCAAAATGTTGTTGTTGTAGAAGATTTAATCAGTACTGGTAACAGTAGTTTGATGGCTGTGGAAGCTTTACGCAACGAAGGAGCTAATATTAAAGGAATGGCCGCCATTTTTACCTATGGCTTTAATGTTGCCGAAGAAAACTTTAAAAATGCCAATATCGATTTGTACACCTTAAGCAATTACGAAAACTTACTGGATTTAGCGGTTCAAAAACAATACATCAGCGAAGAACAACAGTCTACCCTGCAAGAATGGAACGTGAGTCCATCAACCTGGGGACAGGAGTAATTTTAGATTTTAGATTTTAGATTTTAGATTTTAGATTTTAGATTTTAGATTTTAGATTTTAGATTTTAGATTTTAG
>NZ_CAGKLC010000181.1 GCF_903469665.1 Flavobacterium sp. UGB4466
GCCAGCTGATTGGAAAGCGCGTCGAGTTCTCTGTAAGTCAACGATCTGTTTTCGAAAACTACTGCAACGGCATCAGGTTTTTTCCCGGCTTGCTGCTCGAACATTTCAACGGCTGTAGCTTCTACTATTGCTGCTGTTTTTGAAGTACTAAAATCTTCCAAAAGGATCGTTTTCTCTGAACTTGAAATGTAGTCCAGACTGGACAGTGATTGTGCAGGGTTTTCAACAAGAGCCTCTAAAACTTTAAGGTATGCTTTCAGGACACGTTTCATTGTGGCATACTTAAAGATCCCTGCATTGTAATCCCATTCTACCGAAATTCTTCTGTCCGGTTTATTATCTGTTAAAGAATCGATTTGTTCGTATACGGTATTGACAACAACACTAATATCAAATCGGGATGTTTTATTGTGCCCGTTCAAAATTTCGATGTCCGCATCCAGCAAAGACATACTTTGTACCGGAACGTTCACAAAACTAAACATGTATTGAAATAACGGATGCAGATTTAAACTCCTTTCCGGATTTATTCTTTCTACTACTTTTCCAAAAGGGGTATCATCATAAGAATAAGCATCCAAGCAGGTTTCTTTCACCTCGTTAAGTACCTCTGTTAAGGAATTTTCATTGCTAAACGTAGTACGTAATGCAATCGTATTTACAATCATACCTAAAACTTCCTGGAATTCTTTATAACGTCTGTTGGCAACAGCTGTCCCTACAGAAATATCGGTTTGATTGCTAAATTTATGCAGTACTATTTTAAAGGCTGCGAGCATTGTGATAAATAATGATACGTCTTGTTTTTCGGAAAACTGACGCAGTTTTTCGGAAAAATCTAATGAGAATACATGTTCTATCGTACCGCCTTTTTTCACAGTAGTTTCCTCTCTTTCAAAATCTAAAGGCAACAACAATCCGTTAGAAAAACCTTCAAATTTGTTTTCCCAATAATCCAATTTTTCACTAATAACACTTTCGTTCAGACTATTTCTTTCCCAATAAGCATAATCTTTAAAAGTAACTTCAGGCTTCTCTGCCTCAAAATCAGGGTCTCTTTTTAATTCATTATAAATATCAACGAAATCTCTAAACAAGATTCCCTGTGTCCATCCGTCTAAAATTAAGTGATGCTCACAAAATACAAGTACACTTTCCTGATCGGAGAACTTTAATAATTCTATTCTAAAAAGTGGTCCTTCTTCAATTTCAAAAGCACGGCTCTCTATTCTTTCCAGACTATCGGCAATTACTTTCTCTTTATTTTCTTTATTTTTTATTCCGGTATAATCGATAACCGGAATGGTATATTCAAATGGAGGCAGTATTTTTTGATAAGGCTTCCCTTCCTGATTCACAAAAACAGTTCTTAAAATCTCATGTTTTTTGATCAGTTTTGCAAACGTTTCTTCGAGTGCGGCAACCTCAACAAAACCTTTTAATTTCATGGCTCTTGATACGTGATAAGAAGTATCGGCAGTATTCAGCTGATTTAAAAACCATAATCTTTCTTGTGAAAAAGACAACGGATACAACTCCTGCTCAGGAGCTTTAATATTTTGAACTTCTTTTTTGTTTAAAGTAGGAACCAGTTCACTGATTTCTTTGATGGTAGGAGATTTGTAAAAATCCCTTAACGACAATTCAATTCCTTTTTGATCACGTAAACTACTAATAAACTGATTGGCCAATAAAGAGTGTCCTCCCAATTCGAAAAAACTCACGTTTACATCAACCTGATCCAGACGTAATAATTCCTGCCAAATTGAGGCGATCTCTTTTTCTTCGGGTGTTACCGGCAATTGAACAGCTTCTGCAATATTTACGGTTTTAGGTTCCGGTAAACTTTTAATATCAATTTTTCCGTTAGGAATTAAAGGAATAGCATCTAAGATTACAAAATGCGTCGGAATCATAAATTCCGGCAAATGAGCTTTTAAATCAATTACTAAAGAAGATATATTGATAAAAGACTCGTTTGCTACTAAATAGGCAATCAAAATAGGCATTCCTCCAACTTCGTTAATACACACATAACTGTCTACCACGTATGCATTTACTTTTTGTATAGCCTGTTCTATTTCTCCTACTTCAATACGATATCCTTTGTAACTAAGCTGACTGTCTTTTCTGCCATAAAAAATTAAATTATTGTCTATGCTCCACTTTCCTAAATCTCCGGTTTTGTAGATACGCTCTCCATTTATGTTGATAAAGGCATTAGCTGTCAATTCTTTTTTATTGAGATAAGAAACGGCCAAACCTAAACCGGAAAGTCCAATTTCTCCAATGGCACCTTTTGGTAATATTTTTGTTCCGTCTAACAGGTATACTCCTCTATTGGTAATTGGTTTGCCGATAGGAAATGAAGTGTCTGTTTCATTCACTTTATAATAGGTCGCACATACTGTACTTTCTGTAGGACCATAGGTATTGTAGATATCATAACTCGCTGTAAGCTGATCTACCTGGTGTGGTTTTAACGTATCGCCTCCGCTAATAATGGTTTTAAAATTAAAATTGTAATTTTTATGGTTGTCATTAAGGTATTGAAGCACAAATGGATTCGTACTCAACAAAGTAATTCCAAAACGCTCGCAGTCTCTCAATAATTCATTAAAATCTTTTGTATCAGTAGCAATCACTAAATTCCCTCCTACCGATAAAATCGGGAAAATTTCTTCTACAGAAGTATCAAAAGCAGTAGAAGCCTGCTGTAATACAATATCTTCTTCAGTAAGATTAAAGTAAGTACCGAATGTAAGCACATAATCGTATAAAGAAGCGTGATTGATAACAACACCTTTAGCGTTTCCTGTTGAACCGGAGGTATAAATAACATAGGCCTCATCTTCAGGTTTCAAAGCAACAGGAATATAGTTTTCCGCTATTTTATGCTCGTCCAGAATACGATCTATATTGTATTCTCTCTCTTCTGAAATAGAATTGGAAAATGAATCTGTTAAGATAAAACCTAAGCCGGCATCTTTTATAATATAGTGTTTTCTTTCCTCCGGATATGCATTATCAATAGGTACATAAACAGCTCCCGTTTTTAAGGCTGCCAAAATTCCAATAATACTTTTTTCAGATCTCGAAAGCATCACCCCTACCTTATCTCCTTTTTTAACGCCGCTGGACTGTAAATAGGAAGCTATGCTATTAGCACGTGCATTAAGGGTTTCATAAGTTAAAAAATTAGTTTGACAAGAAACCGCTGTTTTTGAACTATAGCCCGCTACAGCAGCATTCCAAAGATTTAAAAAAGTCTGTTCCGGCCTTTTTACAACTGGTCCTTTTGAAATCACTTGTATTTCTTCTAACTGTTCTTTACTCGAAATTTCAATCTCGGCTATAGCAATATGATTGGTATCCTGTAATTCTGTCAATACTTTTCTGAAAGAAGCAATCAGCTGATTGGCTTCAAATTTTGACACATATTTTTCATTGATATCAAATCTAAAACTAAGATCTCCCTTGATCCCTTCAAAAACGTGAATAGAAATAGGATCTTCTTCACTGTCATTAGACAATGGGTGTATACTTGCTTTATGACCCGAAAATTCAGATTCGTATTGCATGCGCTCGTACGACAATCGTACATCATAAAGCTTTGAAGTTTCCTGTGGCAGATTTCGCAGGATGTCGGCCTGCTGAAAACGCTGATGTCTGTAGCACATAAAAAGCGTGCTTTTAATCTCTTTGATAAAATCACTTACGGTTGCTGTTGTTTCCAAAGAAAGTTTTAATGGCAACATGCTAAGAAATGGCCCAAATGTATTTTTTTCGGCAGCATTTTTTCGGTTTAAAATAGGCATCCCTAAATTAATTTCTTCTCTGTTGTAATATTTAGACAATACGATAGAGAAACACCCGATTAACAAATGAAAAATGCTTAATCTTTCTGCTTTTACGAATGCCCATAAAGCTTCATTTTCTGCTTCGGTAAGTGCCATTTCAATATTACTGTGACTTGCCGATTTATTAGTACCGGTATAAATCAAAGAAGGTAAATTTTCATAACGGCCTAACCAAAATTTTCTGTCATTCGAAAAATCATCTGAAGCTCTGTAAGCATTGTCTAATGCTATAAAAGACTCGTACGACATTTTGTTTTTCTCAATACATAACTCATCATATACAACAGCGGTACCTAATTGTTCATAGATTCTTTTCACTTTATTGAACAACAACTGAAACGAAAATCCATCTGCTATAATGTGATGAAGTTTCGAATACCAGATATACGTTTCAGGAGCTGTTTGAATCAGCCACATTTTATAAAGCTGTTTATCTTTTTCTATATCAAAAGGCACTATAAAATCTTTCTCTATCCTTTGAATCGCTTTGGATTCATCTGACTCTTCTATGCAGGTTAATGCCAAATCACTGTTTGTTTCCTGAAGTGTATATGCAGGAAAACCACTCTTTTCTTCAAAAACAAAAGAAAAAATATCGTTCTCTTTAATCAGAATATTGAATGCTGTTTTAAAACGCTCCACATCAACACTTCCGTTAATAAATGCATAACCACCAATATTGTATTTTGGTGATTCATTGTCAAGTATCTGATCAAGCCAGATATATTTCTGAACATTTGTGACATTATTTTTCATCAGTCTGCTTTTTATAATTTGAATAAATACCGAAAACGTAAGGTTATCGTACCATTTTGATTTGTAGTATGGATAAAAACAACCACCCCCTATATTTCACTACAGAGGGAAATTGATAGTATAATAAGATTTATAGGGTATTTTTCCTTTAAGAACAAGGAAATGAGGAGTCTGAAAACTACGCCTTAGCAAAGACGTTTTCTGCTGGATTGGATAAATACGACAATGGTATTATGGCTGAGATATTCTGGCGTAATGAACTTAATCGTACACTGATTCTGTGCTGATTGTCGACTCTGAAAACTTCACATTCCAAACCTGATAGTTCACCATGCTCGATTTTAAGTTTATCGCCTATTTTTGGCAGTGCCGATTCGACTTGAACATCGGTGATGTCTTTCCCCTGGGTGAAGAGTCTGATATAAGCGATTTCTTCTTCGGAAACTTTGCCATATTCTTTGCCGAAAGACAAGTACGA
>NZ_CAGKLC010000182.1 GCF_903469665.1 Flavobacterium sp. UGB4466
CTTTAAAAAAAATAAAACTAAACTATACCAGATCCTAAAAAAAGTGACCGGATTTTGAAGCCACACATCACAATAAAAAAGGCGCAAAACTTAAGTTTTGCGCCTTTCAAATATCATAAATTTCTATTAGAAAAATCTGCTGTGCCAGCTATCGGCTGCAGGAACTTCCCACGATTCGTTGAATTCTTCAATATTGTTAACGAGATTATTAAAAACAATAGTGTTCTCGGAAACTGATTTATCTTTAACCATTTTCTTGAAATCGATTAAAGGTTTGTGTGCAATATGTTCCCCCAGTTTAAAAGTCACATTCATTTTGTCTAACAAATCAACATTGTACTTTTTCTCTAAACTTTGGATAAACTCCACCGAACTATCGATCGAACAGCCTGTTGCCGCTTGTACTTCCTGGTTTACAGCCAAAATAATGAATCGGTTGTATTTTAGCTGATACGAAGCCTCAAGACTTGTTCCGTGTGCCGCCCATTCTTCTACAAAAGCTTTCAGGTCGGTTTCTATTTCAGAAAATTCTTCCTCAGAAAATTTTCTGTTTGATTGATAAATCCAAACTCTGGATTCACCAGGTAAATTTTCAAAAGGTATATACATTTTAATTTTAGATTTTAGATTGGTGATTTTAGATTGAAAAAGTTTCAGGTTTCAGGTTTCAAGTTCAGGTTGAAAAACTTAGAACCTTAGCGCCTTAGCATCTTAGAACCTCAAATTAAAGATCCTGTGCATTCGCAATTAGCTCCGCAACATCCATTACTTTCACTTGTCCTTCTTTTTCCTGATGCTTGATACCATCGGTCAACATTGTATTACAGAACGGACACCCGGCTGCAATAATATCCGGCTGTACTTCCAAAGCATCTTCGGTACGCAATACGTTTACTTCTTTATTTCCAGGTTCGGCATCTTTAAACATTTGTGCACCACCCGCTCCACAACAAAGTCCGTTTGCTTTTGAGCGCTTCATTTCCACTAGTTCAACATCCAGTTTCTGAATCAAGTCTCTTGGCGCTTCATATACTTTGTTAGCTCTACCTAAATAACAAGGATCGTGAAAAGTAATTTTCTTTCCTTTAAACTGACCTCCTTCTACGGTTAGCCTTCCATCATCAATTAATGATTTTAAGAATTCTGTATGATGAATAACATCGTACTGACCTCCTAATTCCGGATATTCGTTTTTTAAAGTATTGAAACAATGCGGACAAGCAGTAACAATTTTCTTTGCTTCATAAGCATTAAGTACCTCGATATTCATCATGGCCTGCATTTGAAACAAGAACTCATTTCCGGCACGTTTTGCAGGATCTCCGGTACAGCTCTCTTCAGTACCCAAAACCGCAAACGATACATTGGTACGATTTAAAATTCGCACAAATGCTTTTGTAATTTTTTTTGCTCTATCATCAAAACTCCCTGCGCAACCTACCCAAAATAAAAATTCAGGCTGTGTTCCCTGGGCTAGCATCTCAGCCATTGTTGGCACTACTAAACTTTCTGACATCTTCTTTTGTTGTTAAATCGGTTAATTGTTTATTTGGTTAATCGCACTCTTTGCGATAACCCTACTCAAAAACCTTACTATTTTATTCCAATCGATTAAACGGTTAAACCAATAACCTTTTAAACTTTTATTTCTAATTTTCGTTTTTCCAATTCAAACGATCCTGCTGGCTGTACTGCCATGGCGCTCCATTGTTTTCGATATTGGTCATCATGGCATTCAATGACATTGGAGCAGCACTTTGTTCCATCACCAAATAACGACGCATGTCCATAATAATAGACAACGGACTGATGTTTACCGGACATTCTTCTACACAGGCGTTACACGAGGTACAAGCCCACAATTCTTCAGGTGTAATATAATCGTTCAATAAGGTCTTATTATCCGGAACAAAAACTCCTTTATTCGCATCGATGTTTTTACCAACTTCCTGCAAACGGTCTCTCGTATCCATCATAATTTTACGAGGAGACAATTTTTTACCCGTTTGATTTGCCGGACATGATGATGTACAACGACCACATTCCGTACAGGTATAAGCGTTTAAAAGCTGTACCCAGTTCAAATCCTGAACATCGCTTGCTCCAAATTTTGCAGGAGCAGCATTTTCGTCAACCGGAGCAGCCGCAAACGGATCTGCGTTTGGATCCATCATCAACTTTACCTCTTTGGTTACTGACTCTAAATTATCAAACTGACCTTCAGGGTTCAGGTTTGCAAAATACGTATTGGGGAAAGCCAAAAGAATGTGCAGGTGTTTAGAAAAATATAAATAGTTCATGAAAACTAAAATACCCGCTATGTGCAGCCACCAGAACACTTCAAACAACAGCACTACCAATTCATTCGACATTCCGTTAAAAATTGGTGCTATAAACTGACTAATAGGGAAGCTTCCTGCTTTATGAAAAACTCCTCCCGGAACATTTTGCAAATGAAGATCGGAAGCATTCATCAATAAAAACAATAACATCAAAACGGTTTCGAAATACAAGATGTAATTAGCATCGCTTTTTGGAAATCCGTCCAGGTCTTTGTTCACAAAACGCTTTAATCGGATTACATTTCTTCTAATCCAAAAAACGGTAACAGCAAAAATGACCAGTATTGCCAATATCTCAAATGACGCAATTAAAACATCATAAACTACCCCTAAATAAGGCGCAAAAATTCTATGCGTTCCAAAAAGTCCGTCAATAATGATCTCGAGTAATTCGATGTTGATAATTATAAAACCTACATATACAAAAATATGAAGTATTCCAGCTACAGGGCGTCTCACCATTTTTGACTGCCCTAGAGCAATCAATGCCATGTTTTTCCAACGTGCTTTAGAATTATCTTTTCGATTTACATCTACTCCCAAATTAATGTTTCGGATGATCTTTTTTACGCTCGATGCAAAAAAGCCAAAACCTATTATAAGAAGTATAGCGAATAAAATATTATCTAAATAACTCATTCTGATTATTTTTTAGTGGTTGTGTTAGCGTCTTCTGTTGGTGCTACATAAGGTTTGTTTTTCTTTCCGAAAAGCGAAACATTTACATAACGTGTTGGGTAAAGACGAACATCCTGTAACAACAATTCAAGCTCTTTTGAAGTTTTAGCCAGATTATTATACAAAGCATCATCATTCAATAATTTACCTGCAGTACCTTTTCCTGAGTTCAAATTACTCATAATACCATCCACTTTAGCTAATGTCTGATTTAAGTTTCGAACAGTTTTCCCTAAATCTGCTTTGTTTAAAGAATCAGAGATTTTATTGAAGTTACTGGACATTTTATTAAAGTTGCTTACCACTCCGTTAATCTGTCCTTTGTTGGTATCTAAAATAGTATTGATGCTTCCTGAAGCTTTATGAAACTGCTCCATAGTCTGACTCAATTCAGCCAAAGTTTTCTTCAGATCTTCTTGTCCTTTTTTATCTAAAACGTTGTTTAATCCAGAAACCAGATTATCAATATTGACCAACATTTTTTCTAATTTCACCTGAATTGGCTCAATTTTCCCGCCCAAAGATTCTTTCAGTCCCGGCTCAACAACCGAAGCTAAAGTCTGACCATCAACTGCCAGTTCTTTGTCTGCAAAATTAGGAACAATTTTGATCTGTTTCCCTCCAATTAAACTTGGAGAATATAAAGATGCCTGACTTGTTTTAGAAATTGGAAAATCCGTTTTTAATTGAAGTTCAACTAATAATTTCCCTGTTACTTCATTGATTGTAATTTTAGTTACTTTACCAATCGTAAGTCCGTTTATGGTAACGGGAGCTGACGCTGACAAATCTTCAACATTATCATATTCTGCATATAATGTTTTGTAATCTGTAAAAAGGTCTTTGCCTTTTAAAAAACTATAGCCCCAAATAAATAATAAAATTGACGCAATGACTAAAATAGCCGTTTTAATTTCTCTTGTTAGTTTCAAAATTCTTAGTGTTTGTACAAAATTAATATAAATATTCGAACTAGAAGCTATTATTTAATGGCGTCTTGAATACTGATCTTTTCTCCATCTTTGGTTGCAACCAAAAAAGCAGCTCCATATCCTTTATCTTTAGCTTCTTCCAAATATTTTTTGGCCGCATCGTAACTTGAAGTTTCCTGATAGAAATATTTATAAATATTATTTTCGTACAGCATGGTTACGTTTTTAAGTCCTTTAAAATTTTTAGGTTCCAATGGTGTTTTTTTAATACTGGCAATAAGCTGTACCTTAAAGAATGTCCCTTTTGGAGTATTTTTAACTGCCGCAGGAGTTTCAACTTCCTTTGTTTTTATCGGAGTTGAAGTGTCTTTTGCCGGTCTTGAATCTATTATTTCCGGAACACCTGAACCAAAATATTCGCTTTTATAACTCAAAATTGCTTCAGCAATCGCTTTTGCAATATCATTTTGTCCTTCTTCTGAGTTTAGAATATTTCCTTCTGTTGGGTTGGATACGAACCCGGTTTCTACTAAAACCCTAGGCATATAAGCTTTATGAAGTACCATAAAAGGCGCTTGCTTTACCCCTCCGTGTCTCAATTTTTTCCCAAGTTTATCAAAATTGTCTTCAATTTTACTGGCCAAAGAAATACTGTTGTCCAGATATTCTTCCTGCATTAAAGTCATTCCGATCATTGATTCAGGTGAATTTGGATCGAAACCTTCGTATTTACGTTTATAATCTTTTTCTAAAGTAATTACCGAGTTCTCTTTTTTCGCAGCTTCAAGATTCGATGCTACTTTACTCAAACCCATTACATAGGTTTCTGTTCCGTCGGCAGCTGTGTTTTTGTTTGCATTACAGTGGATTGATACAAAAATATTCGAATTTGCTCTGTTTGCAATGTTGGCTCTTTCGACCAAATCAATAAAAACATCCGTTTTACGAGTATATATTACATTAACATTAGGACTTCCTTCTAAGATTTTACCCACTTTTAAAACAATAGCTAAAGCAATATTTTTTTCAATACGTCCGCTGTAAACAGCTCCAAAGTCGTGATCACCATGTCCAGCATCAAGTGTTACTTTAAAAACATTTGCCTGGCTATAAGCACAAAAAGAC
>NZ_CAGKLC010000183.1 GCF_903469665.1 Flavobacterium sp. UGB4466
TTTTGGTTTATAAAATGGCATAAACAACTCGCGTTGTCTACGCCATTTACTAACCAAACTTAAATTCTTTTAATTCTTTGATTATTTTTTTTAGAAATTTGGAGCGTTAACATCCCACCAAAGTCTGGTTCCTCCGTTATCCGGACCACCTAACTTAGCTACACCAGTTGCTACACCTTCTTTATTATTTAGTACTTCATTTGAAGTAAAGTTGATTCTTCTGGCTCCAAGTGCGGTAGAAATTTTTCCTCCACTATTGTTTACCACTACAGGGAATAATTTTGGATATCCTGTTCTTCTGTAATCAGACCAAGCCTCTTGTCCTTCCGGGAAACCTGCAATCCATTTTTGAGTAATAATTCTTTGCAATTTCACCTCATTTGTAGCTGCATCATCCCAGGCAATAGTAATATTGTTTACCGGAGCTGAATTGTTTACAGCAGCAACAGGATCAACATAGGCTACAGGCAAACTAGTATTATCCGTTAAATATTTAGCAATACCAGAAGCTTCTCTTTGGTCAAATGACGCTCCAATACCTGCCTCGTATAATGATTTAGCATCACCTCCCATATTCCAACCTCTTAAAGCTCCTTCTGCTCTTAAGAAATAGGCTTCAGCGGTAGTAACTAAATAAATGGTTTTAGATCTAACCACTTCTCCAATACCTGAAAAACGCTCACGGTCTCCTTTTCCTCCAATGGCTATACCTGTACGAATTCCTTTATACTGACCCGTAAATTGAGCTGATTTATCAAAGTAAATTGGCATTCTAGGGTCGTTGTATCCTTTTAATATAGACTCCATATCAGCAGACATTCTAATGTCTAACCATGAACCACTAATGGTAGCAATAGGGTTTGTAAAAGTTGGAGATACAATTCTAAACGCATCTTTTTTAGCTGTGAATACTCCGAATTTTTGTGCTACCGCTTTTTCAGCCTGAGCTTTTGCTAAAGCAGGTTTTACTTTTACGATACGCATCGCTAATCTCAAACGCAAAGTGTTGGCAAATTTTACCCAAGAAGCATAGTTACCTTCATAACCAGATAAATCCGCATCTTTAAATACAAAAGGCTCTCCGGCATCTGCTCTTTTTGTTAATTCATCTACAGCAAAATCCAACTCGCTAAACATTTGGTTGTATACTTCTTCCTGAGAATCATAAGCAATTGGCGCATTTTTACCGTATTGAGAATAGATGATAGGACCAAAGATGTCCGTAACACGGTGCATTCCTTCTACTTTCAAGATAAGAGAAAGTGCATAAAAATGATCAAATTTCCCTTTAGTTTTGTTTGCAATATCATATGCATTAAACATAACAGTAGGATAAGCATTTGTCCAAATAGCATTGTTCCATCCGTCAATTAAGTCATAAGTTGTATTGTTACTTCCTCCTCTAAAAGGAGTTGGAGTGGCCATATAACCGGACCAAATATCTGCATTTAGATTCTGTTGTAATTGATACTGAGATTCAAGCTGATCTCCTAACACCTGAATGTTGTTAAACATTGGAGCAAATCCTTTTTTGATGTCGTTAAAATCATCTTTTAACTGCTCATTACTAAAACCATTTGGATTGGTGTTAATCTCATCAAAATTACCTGTACAACCTACCGTAGCAAGTATCGACATACAGATAGCTGTTTTTTTAATATTATTTAGTTTCATTTTTTTTAATTTAGAAAGTTACATTTAAATTAAGACCAATACTTCTGGTAGAAGGTAAACCATAGATATCAATACCTTGCAATCCTTCTCCTGTACTTAATGCAATGTTTGGATCAAATGGAGCGTCTTTGTATATAAAGAATAAATTTCTGGCAATTAATGAAATAGAAGCTGTTTGAAAAACAGGAAGTTTTTTAGGGTTGAAAGTATATCCTACAGAGATCTCTCTTACACTTACATTTGTCGCTTTATAAACATATTCACCTGTAATTCCATCTCTACCACCAACTTTTTTATAATAATCCTCAGCTGGTATACTTGTTACTACCGTTCCGTCTGGTTTAATTGCATTTACTGGAACTCCTCCTGCGTTTCTGGCGTCACCTGTTGCTTTAGAAACTCCAAAGAAATCATTCTGAGCTTCAGTCATACTCATAACATTACCACCAAAACGTCCGTCAATTAAAACATTTGCAAAGAAAGCACCAACTTTGAAAGTGTTAGAGAAACCTAACATGAAATCAGGATTTGAATTACCTACTTCAGTAAAACCTTCAGTACCTTGAATTTTACCATCTTTATCTAATAAAATTCTACCCTGTGCATCTTTCAGAATGTTTTTCCCCATGATAACACCAAACGGTCTTCCTTCAATTAAAGAGTATTGGTAATTATTAACTCCAGGAACAGTCAAATTCACTATTCCTTTAGATGAAGCAGGAAGTTCTTTTACTGTATTTTTGTTTTGAGAAAAGTTCACAGATGAATCCCATGAGAATTTATCTCCTTTAACAATACCAGCATTTACTACAACTTCAAAACCTTTATTTTCGATACTTCCGGCATTAAATCCGTAAAATCTAACTCCCTCAGGGCTTCCGTCCGGCGCAGCAGATTGGAAGTATTGATTTTTTGTTGTTGAATTATAGTAAGAAAGCTCAATACCAAATCTGTTGTTCAGGAATCTCCACTCTGTACCAAATTCATACTCTGATTTCAACTCCGGTTTTAAAGTAGTTCCTCTTTGTAATCCAACCTGAGGTTGTGTACTATTATTACCCGGAACGTATAAATCTACAGGAGTAGTAACAAAAGCAGCAACATCATTACCCACCTGAGCGTAAGTTGCACGAACTTTTGCAAAACTAATTGACTCCGGCATTTTGAACATCTCGCTAAGGATACCTGTCAAACCTACAGAAGGGTAAAAATAGGATCCTTTATTCGTATTCACTAATGTAGAAGACCAGTCATTTCTAGCTGCAACATCTAAGAACAACATATCTTTGTACCCCAATGTAGTAGCTGCAAATACAGACTGTATTTCTCTTTTTGAGTCGATTGTCTGATAATTTCCTGTATTGTTTACAAAATTGTTAAGTGTAAACCAGTTTGTTATTTTTAATCCGGCACCAATTCCAGAATCTAAAATTGTTCTGTCATTCGTCATCGTATTTGTAATACTGGTACCAATATTAGCATTGAATGAAAAATCATCACTGAATTTTGTATTGATCGTAGCAATTAAATCTCCATAACGTTGCGTACTTACAGCATCATTACTAATGTATCTACCATTAGCGTGAGAAAGTGTTCCTTGAGTAGTAGCAAAAATTTTCTTTTCAAATCCACTGTCAACTCTGTTATAACTATATCTTGAAGCAATTGTTAACCATTCATTTGCTTTGTATGAAGCCGAAATTGCTCCGTTGAAGAAAGTGTTTGTGTCTTCAGATTTATTTCTGTTAATAGCCCAATATGGGTTTTGCATAATATCTCTGTTCGTCATCCAATTTTGAGCCATTAAATTTCTAGTCGGATTAAAAACTTCATAATTATTTTTATAAAAATTGAAATCATTTCCTCTTGGCATTAAATAAACTCCTGTAAGTGGATTAAAGTAAAGACCATTTACCGGTTTATTGGCAATTGATTGTGTAGTATAATTTCCGGTTACCCCCACTGTAAGTTTGTTATCAAAAAACTTTGCCGTTTGACGAATTCCAAAGTTATTTCTCTTAATTCCGTTACCTGGAATAATCCCCGATCCTGATGTATTAGCATAAGTCAATGCTGTAGAAGAATTTTCAGTTGCTGCAGAATATCCTACAGATGTAATTTGAGTAACTCCGGTTTGAAAGAAATCTTTAACATGATCTTTTATGTTTTGTTTCGCACCCCAAGACTCATCTTCCCCTGTTCTTGCAGCATAATCTTTTTGAAACTTTGGCAAATAAGCAGCCGATTCAAAAGTCGTTACAGACGAACCTGAAAAACTTGACTGTCCTACTTTTCCTTTTTTAGACGAAAGTAAAATTACTCCATTTGCTCCTTGCGATCCATATAATACAGAAGCTGCTGCTCCTTTAAGAACCGTCATACCATCGTAATCGTCCGGGTTAATTAAAGATACAACATCTCCACCATCACGGTTACCACCATTTAAACTACCAAAAGTATCATTTGGCTGACCTGAACCAGAGTTTAACATTGGAATACCATCAATAACATACAAAGGCTGATTGTTTGTTGCTGAAGAGCTACCACGAATATCTACTTTTGTAGAACCACCGGTACCGGCAGAACTTTTTGTTACAGCAACACCAGCAATTTTACCTGCAATTGTATTGATAACGTTCGCATCTCTTACACGTGTTAACTCTTCCCCTTTAAGTTCCTGAGCCGCATAAGTTAAAGATTTTCTTGTTTTCTTGATACCTAATGAAGTTACAACAACTTCTGTAAGTGCATTTGATGCCGCTTGTAGCATTTTAACATTAATTGTAGCAGCATCACCTACAACAATTGATTGTGTTTCAAGACCAACATAAGTAAAAACTAAAGTCTGTCCTTTTTGAACTTCAATCGAGTACACCCCGTCAAAATCGGAAGTAGTTCCCTTTTGACCTCCTTGTACTGCAACGGAAGCCCCTGGCAATGGCATTCCATCAGAATCTGTAATCACACCTTTAATGCTTTTTACCTGAGCAAGCGAAACCTGCGCCGTAAAAACAATCATAAAGATTAAGAAAATTTTTTTCATGTTAATTTATTTTGTTAGTTATAGGGTAAAATTATTCTTAAGGGATTGTTAAAAAAAATAATTTATACAAACAACATTAAATTTTAAACCAACGACATAAAACAATCAATAATATGCTATTCGAAAACGTTTTCTAGCCATTTTCTGGTAAAATTTTACAACAAAATAAATATTTACTACAAAAAAAATCACTTTTATTAAACAATCATTTAATAATCATTAACATCTTAAGGGCATTTATAGTTGAATTATTCTAACTATATACTGATATAC
>NZ_CAGKLC010000184.1:0-1317 GCF_903469665.1 Flavobacterium sp. UGB4466
AAAAAGCTTGCGAGATTCGAAAACGGGTATTACATTTGCACCCCGCAAAACATGGGAAGTTCATTGAAAGATTGGTAAGGAGGGAGGTTAAAAACGAAAAGAAATTTTCTAAAAAAAAAACTTCAAAAAACTCTTGCCGATTAGAAATAAGTTTTCTACTTTTGCACCCGCTTTGAGAGACAAGCGAAACAAAAAAAGAACACGTTCGTAGACATATTGAATTGACAGCCGTTTCGATGAAAATCGGAACAAAAGAATAAGAGTAATAGAATCGTAAGATTCGAAAAGAACCGATAGATATTCATCGCAATATAATATAAAAATATACGATGAAGAGTTTGATCCTGGCTCAGGATGAACGCTAGCGGCAGGCTTAACACATGCAAGTCGAGGGGTATATGTCTTCGGATATAGAGACCGGCGCACGGGTGCGTAACGCGTATGCAATCTACCTTTTACAGAGGGATAGCCCAGAGAAATTTGGATTAATACCTCATAGCATAGCAGTCTCGCATGAGATCACTATTAAAGTCACAACGGTAAAAGATGAGCATGCGTCCCATTAGCTAGTTGGTAAGGTAACGGCTTACCAAGGCTACGATGGGTAGGGGTCCTGAGAGGGAGATCCCCCACACTGGTACTGAGACACGGACCAGACTCCTACGGGAGGCAGCAGTGAGGAATATTGGACAATGGGCGCAAGCCTGATCCAGCCATGCCGCGTGCAGGATGACGGTCCTATGGATTGTAAACTGCTTTTGTACGAGAAGAAACACCCCGACGTGTCGGGACTTGACGGTATCGTAAGAATAAGGATCGGCTAACTCCGTGCCAGCAGCCGCGGTAATACGGAGGATCCAAGCGTTATCCGGAATCATTGGGTTTAAAGGGTCCGTAGGCGGTTTAGTAAGTCAGTGGTGAAAGCCCATCGCTCAACGGTGGAACGGCCATTGATACTGCTAAACTTGAATTATTAGGAAGTAACTAGAATATGTAGTGTAGCGGTGAAATGCTTAGAGATTACATGGAATACCAATTGCGAAGGCAGGTTACTACTAATGGATTGACGCTGATGGACGAAAGCGTGGGTAGCGAACAGGATTAGATACCCTGGTAGTCCACGCCGTAAACGATGGATACTAGCTGTTGGAAGCAATTTCAGTGGCTAAGCGAAAGTGATAAGTATCCCACCTGGGGAGTACGTTCGCAAGAATGAAACTCAAAGGAATTGACGGGGGCCCGCACAAGCGGTGGAGCATGTGGTTTAATTCGATGATACGCGAGGAACCTTACCAAGGCTTAAATGTAGTTTGACCG
>NZ_CAGKLC010000185.1 GCF_903469665.1 Flavobacterium sp. UGB4466
TTGATTACGATCAACGAATTCTTCAGAGCAAGGATTAAAAAACAATATCTTTTCAAAATGCAAATCATTTTTTTCTACAGTACTTTTTTTAAAATTATTCAATAAAATTTGAATAAAACAAAAATTCTTTAATCGATCATTTATATAAGACGACTCCCTAAATTTAAAAATTCTTAAAAGTACTTCCATAATAGAAAAAACATCTTCAAAAACACTCGGGTCAAAATTATCTAATTCTATTTTTTTAGACAAAGTCTCATTTTTTAGCAAATATAAAATTTCTTCAAAATCAAGTTTCTTAGAAAATAATCCTAAAGAATATACACAATTTGCATCTTGAAAATTTGACAACTTCCATCGTTTGCTCTCTAATGTTTCTTTTTTACCCGAGAACCTCAAAATATTGAAATTCAAAGCTTCATTTATATACATGAATTACTTACATTTAATAGATTTAACTTTTTTCCAGTTACCCTTTTTGTCTTTTTTAAATATTGTAATCGACTTAATTCTTTCATTAAATTCTTTTAATTTGTCCACACCAATACCTAAGGCTCCTTTTTCATTGTCTTTAGTTAAAATCTTGTTCATATTTTTACTTTCTCCACCAACCATTTCATCATAATTTAAATTATCCGTTTTCAAGAAATCGCTGGTACTGTCATCCATATCAAAAATAACTTTATGGTTTGAAGCTTTTGCTGTATCGTATGGGTCAACAGCTTGTGAAACCCACTTTGCTCCTCTGGAATTATTAGCTCCCCTAACTAATCCTTTATTGTCACTTGTTAAATTTGCTTCCATTTCAGACATTGTCCTAATTATTTCAAGTAAACCAAATATATCAACCCAGGAGTTACTGTTGTGAACATATGCATAAAAATTTGGGTTATTTCCATGTAACCCTATTGGATCCTGACTTATATATCCTCCAATTTCATTTGAATAATACCTAAACCTATTATAGTAAAGCCCTGTTTCTATATCCTCATACTGTCCCAACTGCCTGAAAGGGATAAAACTTTTATCTCCTGTTAAATCTTTTAGGTCACCATAAATATCATAATTGGTTTCCCAAACTAACTCGCCCGTTTCATTATAAGCTTGTACTGGTCTACCAATATAATCATTGATAATCGAAAACTTTTCCTTGCCAACAATTTTAGCAGTTGGAACAAACGAACCTTCCTGATACACCCAAGTGATTAAATTCTTAATCGGTTCCGGTTTATCATAGAGTAAGTCATCCACAGTGGCAATTAATTTAGGACGATCTTTTAAATCGTACTCCCATTCGTGAGTAAGAACGTTTCCATCCCAAACATAACGATTAATTTTTGGGTTTGCAATTTTTGCGGTGCGTCTGCCCAAGGCATCGTATTCAAACTGTACTGTTTTTCCGTCGGGGTTGGTGACGCTTTCCAGCATGCCATTGGCCAGCCAATTATAGGTGGTGTCTCCATTTTGCCATTGCTTATGTTCCTGCTGTAATCTGTTTTCTTCGCTTCTGTTACCTGCCAGTTTGTCGATCCAATTGGTTGGTTCTTCAAACTTTAGCTCCTCATTGATGTTTCTTTCACTTTTGTGTATCAGATTGCCAAGCTCATCATATCTGTAATGATACTTTTCGTCCTGTAACAGCTTACCACCTTTACCATACTTACGATCACTACGATCGGGAGTTTTGTATAAGTTACCTACCGCATCGGGAGTTTTATAAAGTTCTTCGTTTCCATTATAGCTTTTGGCCAGATTGCCAAAGTCATCATAATCAAAATAAGTGATACTTGAAGTTATTTGGTTTACAACACTACGTAATTGCTGATTGGTGTCCCAGTTGTAAAAACGTGATCCGGTGCGTTTGCCATTCGCAAATACTTCCTGCTCTTTTTGTTTCCCGCCGTTGTTGTAACTGGTTTTAATGTGCAGTCCTCCTGTTGCAAATCGCTCTATTTCACGTCCTAATTCATCTCGTTTCAGGGTGGTTTCCCACTTTTGATGCTGTTCTTTAAGTTCGTTGCTCTGGGCTTCTATTCGCTCGAGCTGCCCTTTTTGGTTGTAATGGGTATTGATTTCGGCTCCAAGGCTGGAAGAGATGTTGGTACGTTGTCCTAAAGCGTTATAGGTTGATAAAAGTGTTATGCCATTTTGGTTGGCGTCGAGCTGTTGTTTTTGAGTTTCTTGTATGATACGCCCTACCGCATCTCGCTCAAAATAAATGCTTACATTTTGGTTGGTAGCTTCAATGAGCTGTCCATTTTTGTTGTAACCGTACGTTTCCCAATTACCGTCGTGATAATCCGCTCTGGTGATACGTCCCAGTGCATCTTGTTCGTATTCGGTAAATTTTCCATTGCCATGATCTATTCGGGTCACTTCACCTGCCAGATTACGCTGGTACTTTTTTACAATACCATCAAAGGCAGTTTCTTTTATAATGTGCCCTGCTTTGTTACGAGCGAAATAATAAACTTCGTTGTCTTCGTTTTTAATGCCCTGCAATTGCTCCATCTTGTCATAATCAAAACGCACTTTTACGCCATTCTGCTCTCGAGTAGCAAGACTTCCCATCGGGGTATAACTGAACTTAATATTGTTCTTATTGTCTTTTAAACCTATTACTTCATCATAATTGTTGTAGGTAAACTGTATGACATTACTGTCTTTCTCTACAATCTGTCTTACCCTGTCCAATGCGTCATAACTAAAGTAATCCGCCATTTGTATTGGGGTGTAGATAGCCTGTACGCGTCCTCTGTGGTCGTACTCCCATGATTTCAACTTTTCATTATTCTCACGCCACTCTATAAGGTTAAATTGCTCGTCATAAATCAATTCTAGTTTGTTATTGTTTTTGGCAACCGTAGCCAATAATCCATTATCATGATAACTAAAATGGGTAGTGGTTTTATCAGGAGCAATAATTGTTTTGAGCTGATCCTCCCTTTCTCCTTTATACAGATAAACAGTTTTATTGCCTTCAGGATCTATGGCTATTGATGGACGATTTTCCTCATCGTAGATCATGATTTCTTCCGTACCATCAGGGTAAACTGTACTGGTTTTGTTCCCTCTGTCATCGTAATTAAAGCCCAAGATGCGTCCTTCGGGATCAATCTCGCGATAGAGTTCCATAAACTCGGTATAATTGTAAAAGATACTATTACCCATGGGGTCTTTTACTTGTGTAACGAGTTGACTTGGCTCGTAATAATATGTAGTTACAGCTCCATTGGCATCAGTGACTAAATTATAGCCTTCTTCCGTATGGTAGTCAACCCAGCCTTCCTGCCAACCGCCATCACCCCAAGTATGGGTACATTTGTTTTGAGTATCATACTCCCAATAAAAAGTCTGACCGTTACGGTCGGTCTTTTTAATCATCAGATGATTTTCATATTCAATGGTTGTTGGTTTTTGAAGCGCATCAATAATGGTACTTATATTACCCTCCTGATCGTACTCATACATTACTAAAAGTTCCTCCCGTTCGGGTCCAATAAGTTCTAGCTTTTGAATGAATCCTTCTTTATTGCTTACTTTGATGACTCTGCCTGACGAATCGATGATCCTGTTCAGAATATATCCTTTAAATTCAAAAATGACAGAAAGTCCGCCAGGATTGGTAATTTGAGTGAGCTGGTATTTCTTGCTGTCAAAAAGGGTGAAATGATAAAACAGTTTGTTTGTATGATCGTAAGCCAGATAACCGTCCTGAGTCCTTTTCAGGGTTGTTTTTTCTTCACGGAGATAAAATTCTTCTTCGGGCATCAAAGCAGGAAAAGCAACCAATCGTCCATCATCCATACGAAGTCCCACCGCATCGTCTTCAGGATATAATTCTACTGCTCTGTCGTATACGCAATGTACACCATGACCCAGCCAGCCTACATAATCAGAATCGGAGTACCAAGTACGTTGCCAATTTAAAGAAATTGGATTGGCAATATTAAAATCGCTCCCTTCATAAATTACGGCACCATTAATTAAGTTTATAGGTTCAAAGCCAAACCGGCACAAGATTTTTTTGAGACCTGCTGGGCATTTACCACTCGTATTGAATTTTTTAATAAGACCTCTCGTTTTCTTCAATAGCGTACTAAAGCCAATACTGGCAACCAGTCCTGTAATCATTCCTCCCCAATCAGGTGGATATGGTCCACCAACCATTACAGGTTTTCCTGTTGGGATCGGCAATGAAAATGAAGTTGGGGCAAAAAGCGTTGGAGCAAACGGTAACATTTTTTTTCCTACTTTGGTTTTTCCCAATGACATCGAGAGCGGAATTCCAATATCATTACAAGTCATCAGCATATGCCCTTTGGGACTCATTCTGGTACCGTCTGAAAATACAGTTTGTGAGGCAAAGAAGTTCATACTCTCGTGTCCGATAATAGGCATCATCAACCAAGGTGGTGTAAAAAGCGGAATATGTTGCAATGGAATAATAATACCTCCTGTATCAGAATTCCCGCGTTTAAAACCATTTACATGTACCGAAGTACCTAAAAAAGGAATGTAATCAGCAGGATCAATAACAATCCCTATATAAGGATGAAAAGGATTAAATGGCGGTAAAGTAGTAAAGTGGATGTCAATACCCACGACTATGGTTAAATGATTATCGGTTAATAACATAATTGATGATGTTGCTTAAGTGGTATTCCTCATGTATTTTGTTAATTAGGATACATGAAATCTCATAACTTCAAATATATTACAAACAATACTTACAAAACGAATATTTTTGTACTATTTTTACCAATAAAACAAAAATAACACACAGACATAATTAGATAGCTTCTTATATTATTTTTTTTGCTCTTGCATTGATAATTTTAGGTTTATACTTTAAGTAACTATATTT
>NZ_CAGKLC010000186.1 GCF_903469665.1 Flavobacterium sp. UGB4466
GTGGGAGAGTATGTCGTCGCCTTTCTTTTAAGAACCCTATCCAAATCGGATAGGGTTTTTTGTTTTATAACGTTTTTTAAATCTTTGCGTGCTTTGCGTAAATCGTCGCGCTCTTTGTGGTTAAAAAAAATTACACACGGATGATACAGATTCGCCAGGCGAAAACGCGGATTGGAACGGATTTTTTTTTGATTTGCAGAAATGAAAATTGCTTTTGCCCTTTCAGGGCGAAAATGACATTATTTTTATTTATTTCATGGTGCTTTGCACCATGCTCTTGCTTTTCGGGCTTTCAGCCCTTTTTTCTTGCGTGCTTTACGTAAACCTTCGCGCTCTTTGCGGTTAAAAAAAATAATACACGGATGATACAGATTCGCCACGCGAAAACACGGATTGGAACGGATTTTTTTGATTTGCGGAAATGAAAATGGCTTTTGCCCTTTCAGGGCGATAGTTGCTGTTCATTTTGGTTCAGATATAGTGCCTCGCATCATGCTTTTTGCTGTTGGAGTTTTCAGTCCTTTTTCCTTGCGTGCTTTGCGTAAACCTTCGCGCTCTTTGCGGTTAAAAAAAATAGTATGCGAACGATACAGATTCGCCAGGCGAAAACGCGGATCAAAACGGATTTTTTTATTGGCTTTAGATGGCTTTTGCCCTTTCAGGGCGATATTTGCTGTTCATTTTGGTTCATACATAGTGCTTTGCACCATGCTCTCTCTGCTTTTCGGGCTTTCAGCCCTTTTCCTTGTGTGCTTTGCCTAAACCTTCGCGCTCTTTGCGGTTAAAAAAAATAACACACGGATGATACAGCAGATTTTTATGTAGTAGTTGTTAAGGGCTAGGTTGTTCCTTTTGAGATTAGGCTTTTGCTCTTTTAGAGCAATATTTGGCATAATACTTTTAAAGATTAATAAGGGCTGAAAGCCCGAAAAGCAGAGAGCATGGTGCAAAGCGCTATGAAATAAATAGAAATAATTTCATTTTCGCCCTGAAAGGGCAGAAGCCTCGACATAAAGAGAGGAATTTCTATGATTTTGAACAGCATTTTCTGGAAAAGATCGATTTTTCGGTATTAAAAACTAGTAAGAATTGGTTTTCTTTTGCCCTTTCAGGGCGATAGTTGAGGCTCATTTTGGTTCATACGTAGTGCCTCGCATCATGCTCTTTGCTTTTCGGGTTTTCAGTCCTTTTTCCTTGCGTGCTTTGCGTAAATCTTCGCGCTCTTTGCGGTAAAAAACTTTGGTGCCTTTTTTTCTTTAAATATTCTTTTTATTGCAGTATGCGTTAGGGATGGGAGTGATATCCTTTTGCGATGACCATACATTTAAAAAATCCCTGAAACTTCTATCGCAAAAGATTTAGCGGACAGCCCGACCCAAAGAGGAACGCCATAATAATTGTTATTTGCATTAGATTTGAATTTAGTTTGTTATTGGAAAACCTTGGTGTCGACATCGTTTATAAACTGAATTACTCCATTCATGAAGATTTTTTGATCGTCCCACATGGCGAGATGACTTCCGTTTGGGCAATAGAGATAACGTCCTTTTTTGACTAATTTGCTTTGTTCTTCCATAGCTTTCGGATCCATAGTGTCATATTTTGCGCCAATCATTAAGGTTGGGATCGTAATTTCGCGTAAGCGGCTTTTAATATCCCATTTGGCTAAACGACCACTGATGCCAAATTCACTCGGCCCCTGCATTAAGGTATAAATTTCACTATTGATATGCTTGCTGGCACGATTGAGTCCATCCGGCCATTCTTTTAGTCTGCATAGGTGTTTTTGATAAAAATTTGGAAGGAGTAATTCCATATATCGTGGGTTGCTGAAATCTTTTTTGGCTTCAAGGGCTCTGATTTCTGCCAGTACTTCCGGTTTCATTTGTTTTGAAAGTACTTCATCGGCATATTTTCCGTAATCTGGCGCACTGGCCATCATGTTGGATACGAGTAAACCTTTCATGTTTTGTTGATATTTCAGGGCGTATTCCATGGCTAAAATTCCACCCCATGAGTTTCCAAGGACGTAAAAATTGTTGTGATTGGCACCGATTGCTTTGCGTACTTGTTCTACTTCTTCTACAAAACGTTTTGTAGTCCATAAGCTGCTGTCTTTTGGCTGATCGCTATAGTAAGACCCTAACTGATCGTATTCATAAAACTCAAATCCTTCGCGTTGAAAGAATGTCTCAAAGCATTCCATATACTCGTGAGTCATTGCGGGGCCTCCGTGAAGTAACAGTATTTTTATTTTTGGATTGTTTCCAAAACGTTTTGTCCAAACTTTAAATTCTCCAACAGGGGTTTTTATAGGTATCATCCTGACGCCAGCTGATACTACTTCTGACTCTTTATTGTAGGTAAAGTAGTTGGATAATGAATCGGTTTTAGATTCGTTTTTGCAAGAAATCAGCAGTAAAAAGACAAGAATGGCAATACTATAACGCATAATTTTGGAATTAGTGATTTTGAACATTCGTTTCTGATTAAAAATACGAATTTATTTTTGATTGGGCTCAAGGAGAAATTGGTCATAAGATGGATTGAGAATTTATTAAAAAACTCTTAAATCATTAAAGGAATGAAAGTGTGGAAAAAGTTTATATTTACAACTTGTTTGTAATTGCCGTAAGAATTCAAGTTTCCTATCAGCGAATCATGCTGAATTAGTTAACTGTACGATTAAAATTCAATTCTTTTTTTGTTACTATGAATGTACTAACACTTCCTGACGAGTTAAATTTTGATCAATCAAAATTGATCCACGTCTATGATTATACTAGTTCGAAAAGGATTTCTAAACAGCAGATTATTCTGAATCAGAATGTATTTAGTTTTTTGATGGGAGGGACAAAGGAAGTTGTTTTTGATAATTCGGCTGTATCGATCGATGCTTCGAAGTTTCTTATTATGAAATCGGGACATTGTTTAATGACGGAGAAGCTTTCAGATTTGTCTAACTATAGAAGTGTCGTTTTATTTTTTTCGAATGAGATTCTGCTGCGATTTATTAGAAAGATGGAATGGAGAAAGGGGGAAGTTGAAGAATGTAAGTCTGTCCGTGCTTTTGAATATGATGTGTTTCTTAAGCGGTTTGTAGATAGTTTGGTTGATATTTCAAAACTTTCGATTGAGATTAAAAGTAAGTTGCTGGAGGTTAAGTTTGAAGAGTTAATGCTTTATTTGGTGGGAATGTATGGTACAGAGTTTTTATATTCTTTAACAGTAGACAGTGATGATTCTTCGCAAAAATTTTTTCAGATTATTGAAAGCAGTCATCTTAGTAAATTGTCATTAAAGGAGTTGTCTTTTTTGTGTAATATGAGTATTTCGACCTTTAAAAGGGAATTTGAAAAACATTATTCGGAATCACCCATTAAATGGTTTCAGCATAAAAGGCTTGAGTTTGCTCATTATTTACTTCATCAGGAGCAAAGAAGTCCTTCAGAAGTCTATTTTGAAGCAGGTTACGAAAGTTTATCAAGTTTTACTCAGGCTTATAAGTCAAAATATGGAGTGACACCAAAGCAGGCACAGAAAAAGTGAGCTTTTGGCTATAGTTTTTGAGCCTTTGTCTCCATTTACTTTTTATTTTCAGGGTTAAATTTGTTTAAAATCTTAAACCATAGAAGAATGAAAAAAGTAAATGCAATTTTGATAATGTCCTTAATTTTTACCACAACAATTTTCGGACAGAAGACTTTTACACTAACCAGTAAAGATTTGGGAGGTGAGCTTACTAAAGTGCAAGAATTTAAAGGATTTGGCTGTACCGGAGAGAATCAATCTCCTCAGTTGTTTTGGAAGAATGCGCCAGCCGGAACAAAAAGTTTCGCTGTGACGATGTATGATCCTGATGCACCAACGGGAAGTGGATTTTGGCATTGGATTGTATTTGATATTCCTTCAGATGTAAACGAACTGATAACTAATGCGGGTGCTAAAGATAAATTTTCGATAAAAGGTGCTGTTCAAAGCATTACAGATTATGGAATAAAAGGATTTGGGGGGCCTTGTCCGCCGGAAGGCCATGGATTTCATCAATATATCATTACGGTTTATGCTCTTAAAACGGATAAATTAGGACTTGATGAAAATACCAATCCGGCTATCGTAGGGTTTAATTTATGGAATCAGACTTTGGCAAAAGCAAGTATTGTTGCTTATTATAAAAGATAATTATAAAGTGATGTTGAAATTATAAAGCAGGATGTTCTGAGCATCCTGCTTTTTTTATGAAGCATTGTATTAATTAATGATTTAGTTTGTTGTAATCGCGGTCAGTGATAATGTTAATAGAAATTTGTAATATCGGCACATAACTATCGGTTACGGAATAAGCCACCAGCATGAAGGCAAATGTTCCTGCATTGGTTTGCGGATTATTGGTTTGCATCCAGCTGTTTATTCCTTCTGAGATCATATCGGCTATATCTTTTCCATGATCGGCAACGGTCAGTGTGGTTGGAGTCACCAATACTACTGGCACATCTTTTAAGACCATTTGCTCCCGTGCTGTCAAAACGAACCATCCATAGCGGTGCATTTGCAGTGGTGTCACTATTTGCCTTTGGTGGGATTGGCTCCGGTTGCAGCTTTAAGTACGATGCCCGTGTTAGGCTGATTGATGAAAGCAACTTTAAATTGCTCTGCAAAATAGGTCAGTGCCAGCATACCGTTTACACCGTTTTCTGATAGAGGCCGTATAAACACATAGAGACATTGGTTTTAAGAGATGTGAAAAGAGTGAAGAGTGAAGAGTGAAGAGTAAAGAGTGAAGAGTGAAGAGTGAAGAGTGAAGAGTGAAGAGTGAAGAGTGAAGAGTGAAGAGTGAAGAGTG
>NZ_CAGKLC010000187.1 GCF_903469665.1 Flavobacterium sp. UGB4466
AAGCCATTCTTTAAAAATAAAATAAATGAAAAAATTAGTTTTAGTTTTATTGTTTTGTTCTACTGCAGGTTTTGCCCAGCAAGATGCGCAGTTTACACAATACATGTATAATACCATCAATATAAATCCTGCTTATGCCGGTTCTCGCGGAGCTATGAGCATTTTCGGATTGTATCGCACCCAGTGGGTTGGATTGGATGGAGCACCCGAAACCAGTAGTTTTTCGTTAAATACACCCATAAACAATAATGTAGGTTTAGGAGTATCGTTAGTCAATGATAAAATAGGCCCTACAAATGAAAACAATCTGTCAGCTGATTTCTCTTACTCCATACAAACATCAGCAACCGCGAAACTTTCTTTTGGTATTAAAGGTTCTGCCAATATATTTAAGCTGGATCCTACAAAATTGACTCCGGAGCATCAGGGAGATCCTCAGTTTCAGGATTTTCAGAATAAATTCGCTCCCAATATCGGAGCCGGAGTTTACTGGCATACGGATAAAGCTTATGTGGGATTATCCGTTCCTAATTTTATTCAAACTACCCGCTTTGACGATAACGATTATTCAATCTATAAAGACCGTATCAACTATTATTTCATAGCAGGTTATGTATTTAATCTAAATCGTTATGAAACGATAAAATTTAAACCGGCTATAATGACAAAAATGGTCGAAGGTTCACCATTACAAGTAGATGCATCGGCAAATTTTATGTTCAACGATAAATTTGTGATCGGACTAGCTTACAGATGGAGCGCCTCTTTTAGTGCTTTGGCAGGATTTCAGATAACCGATAGTATGTATGTAGGGTATTCCTACGATCGCGAAACCACCCGATTGGTAAACTACAACTCAGGGTCGCATGAGATATTTCTGCGTTTTGAATTCTTAAAAAATTACAGCCGAATAACTTCACCTAGATTTTTCTAATTATGAAAATAAAAAAAATAGCATATACGGTCTTTCTGTCTTCCGTTTTTTTTAGTGGAATGGCACAAAAGTCAGGTTTAGACAAAGCTGATAAAAATTACAATCAGTATGCTTACATAGATGCAATTGCTACTTACGAAAAGGTAGCAGAAAAAGGATATAAAGAGGAAAAAATGCTCCAACGATTGGGTAACGCCTATTATTTTAATGGCGAGTTGGTGAGAGCATTAAAATGGTACAAAGCTCTTTTCGGAATGAATGATCAACAGGAATTTGAGTATTATTACCGATATGCTCAAACCTTAAAAGCAACAGGAAATTATACTAAAGCCGATAAAATATTAGAGCTTTTCAACCAAAAAGCAAGTACTGATAAAAGAGGATTGTTATTTGAAAAGAATAAAAATTATTTGGAGCAGATAAAAAACAATTCAGGGAGATTTGAAATAGCCGATGCCGGAATTAATTCAAGATACTCAGATTATGGAAGTTCTTTTTTAGATAATAAATTGGTATTTGCGTCTGCCAGAGACACGGGCGGAGTTGCCAAAGTAAAATTTAAATGGACCAATAAATCGTTTACAAATCTTTATTCGGCAGAATTAAACGCCGATGGTAGTGTAGGAATTCCGAAGCGATTTGAAAATAAGATCAATTCAAAATTTAATGAATCGACTCCTGTTTTTACAAAAGACGGATTAACGATGTATTTTACCAGAAACAATTTTCTAAACGGTACAAGAGGGGCAGACGACAAGAAAGTCACTTTATTGAAATTGTATAAGGCAAGTTATATAGAAGGTAAATGGACGAATATCGTTGAATTGCCTTTTAACAGTGATCAATACAGTGTGGCACATCCGACATTAAGTGTAGATGAAAAAAAGTTATACTTTGCTTCAGACATGCCGGGTACTTTTGGACAATCAGATTTGTATAGTGTGACTATTAATACGGATGGCAGTTTTGGTAAACCTGAAAACCTGGGAGCCGCAATTAATACTGAAGGAAGAGAAACTTTTTCTTTTATATCAGGAGATAACGAATTGTATTTTGCCAGCGACGGACGTCCGGGATTAGGAGGGCTTGATGTGTATGTTTCGACTATTAAAAAAGATTTGACGTTTAGCGAAGTTCAGAATGTTGGAGCTCCTATAAATACAAAAGTGGATGATTTTGGTTTTATAATAGACAGTAAAAGCAGAACCGGTTTTTTCTCCTCCAATAGAGATGGAGGGCATGGTTACGATGACGTCTACCGTTTTTCGGAAACCAGAAAATTGCCTTGTGAGGAGATTTTATCAGGGATTGTTATAGATGCCGAAACAAATTTGGTACTGGAAAACGCTAAAGTAAATTTACTTGACAATCAGCTTCAGATAATAGGTGAGGTAATAACCAGAGCCGATGGGAAATATAGTTTTAAAGTTAATTGTAATAAGGAATACTTTGTTCGCGCGGCAAGACAAGATTATGATACTAATGAATTACCTAAAGCGATCGATAAAACAAGTTTGACATTGCCTTTGAAAAGAACACCTCAAAAAGTGGTTGAAAAAACGATTGAAAAATTGATTGTTGGTGATGATTTGGCGAAAATTTTACACATAAAAATGATTTACTTCGATTTGGGTAAATCTATTGTTCGAAAAGAGGCGGCCATTGAGTTAGAAAAAATCCGTCAGGTGATGATTCAAAATCCAAGCATGAAAATTGATGTTCGCTCGCACACAGATAGTAGACAAACTCATGCTTATAATGAAAAACTATCCGACAGAAGGGCTAAAGCAACAGTGGCATGGCTTGTTAAAAAAGGAATTGCTGCTGATCGCATTACCGGAAAAGGATACGGAGAAACACAATTGCTGAATAAATGTGCTGATGGCGTAAAATGTACTACAGAAGAACATCAGGCGAATCGAAGAAGTGAGTTCATTATTGTTTCGATGTAATAAAGAGTTAGCTTTTTTAATAAAGTTGAGTTAATTAAATTGTTATGAAAAGCTGCAGGGTAATCTTGCAGCTTTTTTTTGTGCCGTACAAAAAGATTTGTTTTTTAAGGATAGAGATAAAAAATGATTGTATTTAATTTCTTAAATTTATTCTATTAAATGATCTGGAGAGAAGATTAAACAGAAAAAAATCTTCAGACCCGAGCGATAGCGAACTGGCGAAGCAATCTGCGTGAAAACATAAACCCAACGGTATCTAATATAAAAAACAATAACTTTGAGTACAACAGAATTCCTAACCCGACTTATAATCGCACTCTTCGCCGGACTAATTATTGGTTTCGAAAGACAGTGGCACCACAAAGAAACCGGTTTAAAAACCAATATGCTGGTAGCAACAGGAGCAGCAGCATTTGTTTTATTGTCGATTAAAGTAGCTGCAACAGCACCCAATATTGATGTAACCCGCATTACAGCTCAGGTTGTTATGGGAGTTGGCTTTTTAGGTGCCGGAGTTATATTTAGAGAAGGACCCAATGTACACGGTTTGAATTCAGCTGCTACTATATGGTGTAGCGCCGCTATTGGCTGTATTGCCGCATCAGGTTATTTCATAGAAGCTCTAATTTGCACATTTCTAGTTACAATCGTCAACACAGTTCTCGAACCAATCGAAAGATGGCTTCGAAATCGAAAATAAAGACCAATCTTAACTGTTTGTTAGATGTAAACACTGTTTGCAGTTTACAGTCACAGTTTACAGTTTACAGTTTATAGTTTACAGTTACAGTTACAGTTACAGTTTATAGTTACAGTTTAGAGTTACAACTCATAACTTATAATCCATAACTCATAACTCACATCTCCTCACCACTTATTTCAAATAAAGTACTATTTATTGCATCATTACTGCTGCTTGTTGATTATGAGTAATTAGCAGTAAATGAGTGTGTTAAATTTGCATCTGAATTTAAAGATGGAGTAAATATGAGAATGATAATTTTGAGTATTATTTGGTTAGTTCCAGCAGTAGTAATGTGCCAGACTGGTACCCCAAAACACCAGATAGATACGCATAAAGAAATGTCTATTATAGCATCACGTTTAGATCTAATTTGTAAAAGTAAAGAAATAATGATACCACGAACAACATTAAAAAGCAGATTTGACAAGTCTACAGTTGTAGACGGAGATACCAAATTTATTTTGGTTTTTAATACCGCAAAAAATACACAAATTTTGCCAGGTTATTATTATTGGTATGAAAACAAATGGAACAATCTCAAAAATCTGATTGAAGAAGACGGTTTACCTGAGGATAATGGAAAAGCAGGGGATCTCTTTTTTGACTATTCTACAAAAGATGTGTATTTTTTTAATGGATCGATGTGGCTTTCAATGACAACAAGTGATTACACTTTTTACGAGGCAGTATTTGAAAACAAAAGTGGTATTTTAAAATATAAAAATAGCTTAGGGGAAAAGGTTGTAATTGATCTTCCTCAGTTAGTACCTAACTTTAATTACCCAAAAACAATTTCACTGAATGCGGGAAAAGAAACCCTCAATTTTATTGACAATACCGGAAGGCTTACCGTTGTAAAACTTGATATTTTACTGGAGAAAAGCCGAAATACAAATGTAACCTCAATATTTTAAGTAAAGCCAATTCATAAGAATCTAATTAATTATATCAAAACCCGACAGGTTTCAAAAACCTGTCGGGTTTGTTGTTTTATAAGTGATTTGTATATCTGTGAAGCGTTAGATGTGAAATGCAAACTGAAAGACAGGACCATTATA
>NZ_CAGKLC010000188.1 GCF_903469665.1 Flavobacterium sp. UGB4466
TTTCTAAAATGTGGAAACAATCCGATTTCTGTCTTAATAGTACAAAATAATAAATCATTTTGTTTTTCAAAATAATATTTTTTATCGAATTCTATATTTGTAATTGCCTTTTGCAAAAAAAAATAGTATTTATCTATTGTGTTCATAATTAGTTAGATATTAAATCACCCCAATTACTTGCGGCTTTAACAGTACTATTTTTTTCAATTTCTGTGCTAAATACTTGTTTACCGCCTGCTTTTCCAGCTAAATCAGTTGTACTATTTAGTACTTTGATAGGCTTGGTTAAGGTATATTCCTCAATAATATAATTTTGTGGGTTATTCATAGCATCTAATTTTCCAAGTGCACCAGGTAATGTAAATTCTTCAGTAAAGAAATAATGTTTTGGTTCAGTAGCACCTTTTTTTGAATACCTAAATAATTTTGAACCAGCTTCTAAAATTTGTGTATAAACTGGCTTTTCAAAATTTACTGCTTCTAAATGTTTTTCAATATTACTTACGCCAAACTAGCTAAAAAAACTTTTAGCTAAATTAGTTCTAATTTCCGTAATAGATTGAAGGGCTCTAGGCTTTTTAAAAGATTTAAAAGGATTACTAAATTAAATCTCATCGTTTTCACCGCCAATTCCATATTTCGCAGTTTGCCAAACTGACATTACTTCGAATGTTGTATTGTATACAGATTTCACTGCTCCAAGATTTTCTTCAGAACTAGCTTGCAATATTGGATATTTCAAAATAGGTTTTCCTTGTGTTAATCTTCCAACATTTATGAATCCTTCAATAAAATCTAAAATCCTTAATCCTAACCAAGTTTTAACAGCATCGGTTTCTTTTATAGCCTTTTCTTTTTCCTTTACCAAAGTACTTGTCTCTAATCCTTCTAATTCTACTGACATTATAGGCGAGTTTGAACTAAAATGATATGGACTATAAAATGGATATTTATGAGTAAGTGGGTCAATTGTAAAAAACCTACCCACCCTCGGGTCATGCATCCTAAAGGTATAATTTAAGGAGTTTCCTTCACCTTTTAACTCATCGTCTTTCTCCTGTCCTTGAAAACCGTATCTGTAGCTATCACTAGACCCGTGTCTATTCGGGACTAACATTCCAAAAGGATAGTAATCTGAGAAGCTCAGAACATCCGGATTGAAACTATAGTTTTGCCCGTTTTGTGCGAACAAAGGACGGTCTGTAATTACCGAAAGAACGTTTCCTAAATGGTTCGAGAACTCATAGGTTTTATCTCCAACAAAACGGTAAGAGGTCAACGGACTTGTTACTACTGATCCATCTCCTTCTCCCTGGTCTAAACCTTCACAGGCATCTCCAATTCCATTTTTATTGACATCTTCTTGTAACGGGTTGGTTTTTGTTCTGCAATTATCACAAACATCACCAAAAGAATCTTCATCAGAATTTATCTGATCAAAGTTAGGTGTTTTTACGCAATTATCGCAGGCATCACCTACACCATCTTTATCCGTGTCTGTTTGATTGCCAACACCAGGAACGTCTTTTTCTGCCAGACCATTTGCTATTGCAATACAATTGTCGCATACATCACCTACACCATCTCCATCCAAATCTTTCTGGTCAGGGTTAAAGGTGAACGGACAGTTGTCTTGGGTGTTTATACGACCATCTCCCGCTCCGCAAAGTATACCTCACAGACACTGTGTAAATGTCTCTGAGTTTGCGCCAACTTGTAAACGTCTAGTTTAAAACACATGAACCATAAAGTCTCAGACTTTAAAACCAATTATCTATAATAAAAAAACCAGTGAATTAACTTCACTGGTTTTGCAATTATTTTTAAGAAATCATCCCCTATTTTAAGATGACTTATAAAACTGAATTTATCTTGTAATGCCAAACATCATGACCAATCTATCGTTAAGATAAAAATTAAGCGTTTGATCGGCTACATCAAAACGTAAGTCTTTATTGTTTAAATAATACAGCATTTTTTGCTCTGTTTTGTTTCCTTCTTCACCAATGCATGCCATTCTTGTAGACGCTACCTTATCAAAAGAAATACGATCACCGGTAGTTTCATAAGTTCCAAAGAAATTGTTGCAGCCTGTACTTCCGCTCACCTTCTTTTCTGCCGGATTAAACTTAATAGAAGCCTTTCCGTAATCCTGTCCAACATTTTCAAGTGCGATTAGTTTCCAATTGTTTTTTGCAATAAAACTCCACAGTTGGTTTTGTGTTGGTATAGAAAATTCCATCACCACTTTGTTCTTCCCATTTCTGAACTGTACTTTATTGTTTTTCTTTACAATTTTGAACTTTTTCTTTGTTATTGCAGCGCTAAAGTCTTGTTCTAATTTCATGCCTTCACCTTCACAAGCCATTAAAGTTCCAAAAGGAGCATCGGTCTTAATTTGATTTTTTGCAGAAAGCTTTGTGTACTTTACATTGAAGATATTACATCCGTTGTTACCGTTTATTGTACCAGATTCGTCATTAATCGTAATAAATGCTTTCCCGTTAGTTATCTTTTTTCCGTTTAACTGGGTCAAGATCATTTTGGTATTGTAAATTCCTTTTTCGGCATTTACAGGAGTTTTCGAAACAATGCTTTTCAGTTTGTACTGGTATGCAGAAGCATCGGCAGGAATAGGCTCTTGTCTTTTGGTTCTTGTTACCAAGATCTCATATCGATTTCCTTTTTCAAAATTAAAACCTTCAATATGGTCGTAAAATAGCTGCCATTCTTTGTCCTTGTCATACTTTACCTGCAGACATTCCATAGGGCCAACACCCATACAGGACACTTTACTTTCTTTTACAAACATTTTTAAACTTTCCTGACCATATGTAATTGTTGATAATAATACCGCTACAAAAACATAAATACATTTAAATCTTTTCATTATTTTAATTTTTTAGAATACCGATTAAGCATTCAGATTATTCATTGTTTTCTTTCCAAGCACGAACTGTGCCACTTTAAAATAAAGAACGTTTTTAACTTTTTTTTATCACATCCCCTGCTCTGCAAAGCGCACCTTAAAGCTACCGGGTAAAGATCTTAATTTAGTTACTCCATAATCGTTCTCTCAATACTACCTCTTCTTTCTGCAGTACCAATAGTTTTATGGTATATTGCTCTTGTATCAGTACACTGTTTATCCCACGCCGACAAATGTCTCTGACTTTGCGTTCTACTTACTCAACTCTCCCACTCGTGAAGATTTATGAAAGAAAAGTGCTATTTTTGAAAACAAAAAACATTGACATTCATCAGACCAACCAAACTAATTTAAAGTAAATAAGTCGGACATCGTTACAAATATATCCGCGTTAAGAGTAATTTTATGAAAAAAACATTCTATTATTTATTAATAGTAATTACAACGCTTTCTTGTTCAGAAAAAAAACATAAACAGAAAACATTACAATCAAAAAAAACTAAATCCGATTCGGTTATTAAAGTAGATGATGCTCTATTAGAAAACAATTCAGATTGTGTATTTGATGACAATTACAAAAAAATAACAGAAGAATGGCTAAGCGAACTTGAAATCAAAAAATATGTTTGGGATTCAAAAAATAATAGAGCAACACTGGTATTTAATGGTGATACTTTAACTGTATATAAAGGTGGCTGTGACCATTTTGTCAGTTCGATAGAAATTAAAACAGCTATTTACACTAAAAAGGAATCAGACAGTGCCTTAATAAGAA
Source organism: Flavobacterium sp. UGB4466 (assembly GCF_903469665.1). GTDB lineage: Bacteria > Bacteroidota > Bacteroidia > Flavobacteriales > Flavobacteriaceae > Flavobacterium > Flavobacterium lipolyticum. The sequence continues at coordinate 3,705 of NZ_CAGKLC010000188.1, forward strand.
AAATCAATGATGTAGCATGTAAATTTAAATTTAATAATTATTGTAAAAAGCTTATTGAAGGTCAGTTTAAAAGAATTGACAATAGTGATTCATCATTTTTCTTTGAATTTAAAGATGATGATCCAGAAGATAATTTAATCTCTGAAGGTATAGAGATCTTTCTAAAAGAAAAAAGCACAATTATTAAAATATCAGAGTATTATAATTAAAACTACTGCTAACCAATCAATATCACCCCGCTCTGCAAAGTATATCATTAAAAAAAATAACACTTTGAAAAAATCCATTTATATCTTTTGTTTAATTTTAGGCACAATAGTTAACTGTAACTCTCAAAATTTATTCTCAGAAAATAAAAATTCTAAGAATTCAAACCAGAAAGTTACGCTATCTGGCAGATGGCATATTGACAACCTTATAGAACAGGATGATGACTCAGAATATTATCTTTCTAAAAGCAATAAGAATAGCACCGGAAATCATTTGATACTAAATGCTAACAATACATTTATGAGTGGTTATTCTGCTCCATGCGGTAACGATTGTTTTACCAGAACCTACGGCAAGTATACTCAAAATGACAATAATCACATTCGTTTCTTTTTGGAAAGAATTGAAAAATCAGGCGAATGTACAGGGGACTCAAATCCAAATCAGGATAAAGGATTATTTTTTATTTATAGCGACTCCACGGGTACAAAACTCATTAAAAGTGATGGAAAAATTAAAAATGATTTACGTAAAGTAAAATATTCTGCTTTGATAGACTCTATCAACCTAAGGAATCAGGTACGTAACCTGTATTATTTGAAATGGCAGGAAACAAGTAAAACAGGAATTAAAGAAATTGCTTCTGAATTTATTAACAGTAATCCTTTGTTAAAGCTTGATAATGCAACTATTTTATATTCAAAAAAAATAAGACAAATGTTTACTATGA
>NZ_CAGKLC010000189.1 GCF_903469665.1 Flavobacterium sp. UGB4466
CTCGCTAAGCTTCCACTTACCACTGCATTAGCATCACTAATGGTTACTGGAGCCAGGGTTACGTTTCCTGTGTTGGTCACTGTAAAAGTATAATCGATTCTATCACCAACGTTTACGATTCCATCTGCATTAGCATCTACGTAAGTTGCCTTTTTAGCTACTTCAATTTTTGGTGATGCTATAAAAATAACCGTTAAAGCATCTGTCTTTGCATTATTACAACCCACACCACTAGGCGTTCCGTCACATTCCACATCAGCATCTACCGGAGGTGTACCGATATGTGTATCTGCTGTCGCGTCCGGATCTGTTAAATCTGCGGGACGCATAATCGTTGCCTTTACAGTAGGATTACTTCCAGCTGCTGCTAATACTTTTGCGACAATTGTGAATGTAATCGTAGCGTCTTTTGGTAAGTCAACCGTAGCATCAAGCACACCGCCGGTAATGGTATGCGTGGTAATTGCTCCACCTAAAGTAGAAGAAGAGGTAAACGACTGAACCGCTAAATTTGCGCCTGAAGCTAAGTCTGAGAATTTAAACTTTGCTCCAGTTACATTGTTTGGTCCTGCAATATTTTTTACAACGACTGTATAAGTAACATTTGATCCCACATTACCACTAACCACATCACTAATACTTGTTACCGCTAAATCTGCCTCATTTTGTACAATTGGTACAGATATTGGCGGCCCGGGTGTAGTATACACATAAGCCCATGTATCCAGTAATTGTAAGTCTCCATACCCTGAAGAACGAGACGAACTAGTAGTCCATTTATGTGTACCAGCTAAACTACTATTGTTTAAGGTACGCGAAGAAGCATCCAACAAATTTGGAGGAAATTTATCGGTACTACCCGTATCTGTTCCAATCGGCGTATCGTTCCAATACACATTACTATTAGGATCCGGTCCATTCGATCTGGTAATAATAATACCGTTCGTATTTCGCTCGGCGTCTAAATATGGAAAGTGTACCTCTCCATTGAAAAGGACGATACTTAATTTCAAACTAGTATTATTGGTTATAGGATTACGTGCACCATCTCTACCATCCCATCTTACTTTATTCGCACCCGCAATAGCAGTACCTGTTAAAGTTACATCTATGGCATCTGTCATCAATCCATTTCCATTAACATCAATTTCGATAAGATAATTAGCGTTAACAGTGGCCGTAAAATTGATAAAAGCTCCTAGAGGATAAACTCCCATACCACTGGTTCCTTCTACTCCATTTACCGAAATAGCTGAAATAGCTTGTGCAACAATAGGCACATTCAACCAGGTTGTGGAAGCTGTGCTCCCCGGAAAAAAAATAGGTGCAGAAGCCGGTAAGCTTGCGTCTGGCAGATTAAAAAATATTTTGGATGTCGTATTGGTTAAATCATCAACAATTGTAGGATCCTGAAAAGAAAAACCTGTTTTAGTATTATCTAAATTATATAAACTCGCCATAGACGTGCTTTTATAACTTGGAGCTCCTGTTGCCGCTGAACCAGTTCTAACCCCTTTATTGTTACAAAAAAAAGCAAAGTAATAAGGTGTCATACCATTAGGTTTAACAGTATACCTAAAACCATCATTTGTAATAATATTACAAGTAGACATGAAGCTATTTGAAGCAGAACCTAAAGACCCTGTTAACACATTAGTATACACACGTCCCTTTTGTCCAGTTCCTCCTTCATTGGCTACTGTAATATCCCAAGCAACAACATAAGGACTATTATTAGCTTGTGTCCAGTTTCCGTCAGCTGTAAAAGTATGAGCAGCATAACTAGTAACAGAAGGATCTAAAGAATCATTAGGTGATATAAACTCTACTACCCACACTCCCGTTTCTCCTGCCGGTACTTTAAAACTATATGGTGTATAACCACCCGTAGTTAAATTTACAGGACCGTTAATTTCTTGCGCTCTATTGGCAATTAACCCAACTGTAGTAGAGTTCCCGCTACTAAAGCTAGTATTACCAGTTGGACTTGTCAAAAGAATTGTTCCTCCGCGAATACCTTGAGCAGAAGACCCTAAATAAAGGGTTTCGTTGGCTTTCGCATAAACAAACATTCTTCCTCTGTTTACAATTGCGGTACTAGTAGGTGCTATACCAGAACTAGACAACATCATTCTATGTCCCGTTGCTCCACTGGGGAACAAATCCTTAGACCCTTCAGCAAAGACATTCCATCCACTGAAGAGAGAAAGAAAACACAGTATAAAAGTCAGCTGTAATTGCCTTAATTTTAATGTAATTTTATTCAACATTTTAATAGTTTTGATTATTAGTAACTGCTATAGAATTTATCTCCCTATAACAACCTGAATGCCATTTTAATTCCTGCTGTTGTAGCGAATGCATGAGAGTAAAAAAAAAGTTTTTAATACATGTATCGGGTGAAAAGCGATTACTTTTTCGGAGAAAAGCATCAAAATCAAGCGAAGTAAAAGAGATTAAGAAACCCTCCTCCAGAGCGCTTCTTCTAACAAAAAACCGGGTTATAAAAAAAGTAAAGTTCACCATATAATAAATAATTAAAATTCCATACAAAGTCTTTTCGAATATCCCTTGATATTCAAAAATTATAGCGATTAGACTCAAGTCGAAGGGACCTAAACCACCACTATACTCTAGTTAATATGTCCCAGTTTTGATGCCTCGCGCACCATACCGGCAACATTACTCACGTCGAGTTTGCTAAAAATGTTTTTTCTGTGATTTTCGACCGTATTGACCGAAAGTTTTAGTTCGCCGGCAATATCGGCTGTAGTAAATTCTCTAATAATGTATTGCATGATCGTAAGCTCTTTTGCCGTTAGCGTAATTGCTGTGCCTACCCTGTTTTGTTTGGATAAAAAGGCATAGTCGTCCGGCAGATAAACTCCACCTTCCCATACTAATCTAATAGCTTCTAAAAGATCTTCACTGTCCTGGTTTTTATTAACGTAACCTTTTACGCCCATAGCCAATAAGTTTTCGACTAATATGGGACTTGAAAGAGAGGTAAAAGCAATTACTCGCAAATCAGGATGATTTTTATGAAGGTATTCATAGACTTCCAGTCCCTGCACATCACTTGCAATCAGATCAACAATAATTAAATCTAATCCTGAATGCTGCTGAACTTTAAGATATAAATCTTGCTTATTTGTCGCGTAAAAAAGCACTTCCAAATCTTTTTGATTTGAAAAAAAACTAGTAAGACCCCCACAGACAATAGGTTGGTCTTCAAAAAATGCAATATGTATCATAACACAAATTAGCGACAAAAAAATTGTTAAATAAATAGCGGTTTTCCCTATTTTGGCAAGATAATTTTGAAAGTACAACCTGCTGATTCATTGTTAAAAACGGCAAGCGTTCCTTTGTTTTTCAGCATTAATTCCTGACACAAATAGAGTCCGATTCCAAACCCCGATTCCAGATTAGTGCCTAGTCCCGGATTTATTTTCTGTTTGAATAATTTGTCAATCTTTTTTTGCTCGATTCCTTTTCCTGAATCTGTTACGATTATTTCATGATGATCATATTCTATAACAATAGTGCTGTCTGCGTAACTAAACTTAATAGCATTGTTGATAACGTTTCGCAAGACTATACTTAAAACAGCCGAGTTAAAAATGATGACTGTACCTTTTGCTACTTTAAGTTCAATTGTAATATTCTTGGCCTTTACCTGATGCCCTAACTCTTTACAGGCCGCACTGATAAGGTTGTGCAGCATGATCTCGCTATAACCCGATTGTGCGGTAATCAGTTCCATTTTGGCCCAATCGAGTAAACTGGTGAGCATGGCATCCGATTGTTCCAATTGCTGCCCGATCGCTTTCATGTAGGTTGATACAATCTCATTTTCATTTTTAAGTATCTCTTCTTTCTCTAATAAAATTTTTAAGGTTGTGATTGGTTCCTTAAAATCATGGGAGATTACTGTAAAAATCTTTTGGTGCAATAAATTAAGGCGTTTAAGATCATTATTCTTTACCTCAATTTGCTCTTTTTGCAGTTTTAGCGTTTCATTGGTTATTCGTTGCTTTTTGGTCAATACCACAATCGAATACAACAATATGATTAATAAAGTAATTCCGATTAACGAAGCAATAAGAGCCACTTTCTGTTTTTGCAAACGCTCTTCTTTATTATAGTTGATTCTTTTCAGGTAAGTATTCTGCTGTTCCTTTAACTTGATTTTGTTCGCAATTTCAAACGAATCGATTCTGCTGTTTCGAATCTTCATATCTTCTATCCCTACTAATCGATCCAGTCTTTCGAATGTTTTATGAGCAGCTTCAAACTCTCCCTGCTCCACCATAATTTCTCTTAAGGTTCGTAAGGCGTTAATTTTATTCTCTAGATCATTGCAGCTGTCCGCTACTCTTATACTCTCGGTAATCGCTTTTTTTGCTTTTTCTATTCTGTTTTGCCTACTGTACACACGGGCCGTTTTGACATAAACTTCCGCAAGCTTACATGGACTATACTTTTTTGCCACACGCTCTGTGAGCAAAAATTCTTCCATGCTTCTCTTGTGGTCGTAATTGATGTAATAATAGTATCCAATAATTAAATGCAATACAATATAATTA
>NZ_CAGKLC010000190.1 GCF_903469665.1 Flavobacterium sp. UGB4466
AGCCTGTTGACAATACACAGATTTACATTGTAAATGAAAAGAATTCGCTTCAGCCGGTTGGGGTTTTAGGCGAGATTTTGATTGGAGGAGATCAGGTAGCACGAGGTTATTTAAATAAGGAAGCGTTAAGTCAGGAGAAGTTTATCATAAATCCTTTTAGAGCAGGAGAGCGTCTGTACAAAACAGGCGATTTGGGTCGTTGGCTACCCGATGGCAACATCGAGTTCATAGGCCGAAAAGACGATCAGGTAAAAATAAGAGGACACAGGATAGAGCTTGGAGAGATAGAACATGCTTTAGTAAAACATGAAGCTGTAAACCAGGCAGTTGTTGTAGCCAGAGAGAACGAGTCAGCAGAGAAAGAACTTGTAGCGTATATCGTTTCTAATATTGAGCAGAACGCAAGTGATTTAAGAGTTTATTTAAAACAGTCGCTGCCGGAGTATATGCTTCCGGCGTACTTTGTTCAACTTGAGGCCATCCCATTAACGGCCAATGGTAAAATAGACAAAAAAGCATTACCAAATCCTGAGGGTGCGGGACTATCGAGTGGTGTTGCCTATGTAGCGCCACGAAATGAGCTGGAAGAGAGACTGGTAAAAATCTGTGAGGAAGTCCTGAGAAGGGAAAAGATTGGAGTATTGGATGACTTTTTTGGTTTAGGCATGAATTCATTAATGGTAATCAGGTTAGTAACTTTAGTTCATCGGGAAATGAATATAGAACTAAGAATTAATGATATATTTGAGAACACAAACATTGGTAATTTGAGCAATAAGATTGAATCGATTATGAAGGTTATTCAAATGAATCGCGGGAGTAACGATATTGAATTTAAACACGAACTTGAAATATAATGGATAAATTAATCGCCCAATTACTGGATAATGGAATTTTTCTGTCGGTTGAACAAGATCGATTAAAAGTCAAGCACAATAGTGATTTGATGTCTGATGAGTTATTGCAGCAAATCAAAGCGAATAAATTTGAGTTGATAGCCTATCTTAGTGCAAAGGATGCCTACGCAGATTATCAGGACATCATGCCAATAAAGAGAAAGGGGCCGTTTAAATTGTCATCAGCCCAAAGAAGAATGTGGATCTTGAGCCAATTCGAAGCAAGTTCGGTAGCGTATAATTTACCAGAGAGTACCTACCTGAATCAGGACATTGAAGTTGAAAACTTCAAGCGGGCGATTGATGCCACAATCGATCGTCATGAGATTTTAAGAACCGTATTTAGAGAAGAGGAGTCAGGTGAGGTCAGGCAATGGGTACTGGAAAGGGAAGATCTGGGCTTTAGCATTCACTCCTTGGATTTTAGAGAAGAGGATAATAAGAAAGATAAGGTACAAGCTTATATCGCGGCCGATTCCCATCAGACATTTGATCTGATCAAAGGGCCTTTATTCAGAGCAGCCTTACTTCAGGTAGAAGATGAGGAATATGTATTCTACTTCAATATGCACCATATTATCAGCGATGACTGGTCTATGGAGGTATTGACTAAAGATGTATTGAAATACTATGAAGCATATCAGACAGGCAGAGAGCCCGATTTAAAGGAATTAAGAATCCATTACAAAGATTATTGCGACTGGCAGTTAGCTCGGTTGAATGAGGATTCATTTGACGTACATAAAATATATTGGCTGGACAAGTTCTCTGGAGAATTGCCATTACTGGATCTACCGGGTGCTAAACAACGTCCTCATGTTAAGACCTATAACGGTCATGGCTTAGTCACTTATGTGGATAAAGAAACAACGGACAAACTCAAAGAATATACCCGAGAGAAAGGGAGCAGCCTATTCATGAGCTTACTGGCCTCCTGGAATGTGTTGATTTACCGTTACACAGGGGAGAAGGATATCATCATAGGAACTGCTGTAGCTGGTAGAGTTCATGCCAATTTGGAAGACCAGATTGGGTTCTATGTAAATACACTGGCTTTAAGAAATGAGGTTAATCCTGAGGAAAGCTTTGACAGTTTTTACGAAAGCTTAAAAGAACAAACCTTAAAGAGTTATAGCCATCAAATGTATCCTTTCGATCGTTTGGTAGAAGGCTTAGGCCTTCAGAGAGATATGGGTAGAAATCCAGTCTTCGACATATCAATCACTTATCATAATACTACAGAAATTAAAGGGATAGAGGGACTGAATAATGACGTCATAAATCAAGTGTCGGATAATGGTTTTTCTAAAGTGAAGAATGATATAGAATTGCATTTCAAAGAGGTTGGAGATTATATTCATTTCAAATTAATATATAATGTAGATATCTATGAGCGGGAGATGATAGAACGCTTAATGATACATTTCAAACGTATTCTAAATTCGCTATTATCTCATCCGGAACAAAAAATCTCGCATATTGATTACCTTTCTGAGAAAGAGAAATGCGAACTGTTGGTAACTTTTAATGACACAGCAGTAGCTTATCCAAAAGATAAGACGATAGTAGACTTGTTTGAAGAACAGGTGGAAAGGACACCCGACAACATAGCTGTAGTTTTTGGTGAAAAACAACAGACTTACCGTGAGCTCAATGAGAAGTCAAATCAGCTGGCTCATTATTTAAGGGATAATTACGACATTCAGCCAGATAATCTAATAGGAATACAATTAGACAGAAGTGAGTGGATGATTATTTCGATACTGGGGGTATTAAAAGCTGGAGGCGCTTATGTTCCGATCGATCCGGAGTACCCATCTTCCAGAAAGGAATATATTGTAAAAGACACCGGTTTAAAATTACTGATAACAGAGGCTAGTTTCATTTATGATATTGATTATTATGAAGGAGAAGTTTTTGCCATTGACGTTGAGTTTGATTCAGAGAACTATGGTTCAGAAGCATTATCAAAATTTTATACTCCAGGTAATCTGGCCTATGTAATTTATACGTCTGGTTCAACAGGGAAACCTAAAGGTGTGATGGTGGAGCATAGAAGTGCAGTCAATCTGTACTGGTGGTATATAACAAGTCATGAGATTGATACTAACACAAGATCTCTAATCGTCATCCCTTTAGGATTTGATGCTGCCAGTAAAAATATCTTAGCCCCTTTATTCAGAGGTGGGATGTTGGTTATGGCGCCTACGGGAGTTTTTATTCCGGAAGTTATTCTTAGTGAGATTTTGCTGAAAAAAGTAACGCTTTTAAATTGCGTACCTAGCGTGTTTAATTCTTTACTTAACTCCAATAATGATAGTGTCAATATGCTTCGGTCTCTAAAGAATCTGGCATTAGGTGGAGAGCCTCTTGACATAAAGCCAATTACAAGATTATTTACAGAAGGTAGCAAATGTATTGTTACCAATGTTTATGGACCTACGGAAGCTACTGACATTTCAATAAGTTATATAGTAAGTAAAGCAGATACACGCAATAGTAATATACCAATAGGCAAGCCAATCAATAATGTCAGTGTGTATGTTCTTGACGTGAATATGCAGCCTGTTGCAATAGGGGTGACAGGAGAGTTGTACATAGGAGGAGTTGCATTAGCAAGAGGATATTTAAACAACACAAATTTAACACAGGAACGATTTATTGTAAATCCATTTGCTACTGAAACAGATAAGTCAAAAGGTTTTACGCGGTTATATAAAACAGGCGATTTGGGTCGTTGGCTACCCGATGGAAACATCGAGTTCATAGGGAGAAAAGACGATCAGGTAAAAATAAGAGGACACAGGATAGAGCTTGGAGAGATAGAATATGCTTTATCGAATCACGAAGAGATAAAGCAAGGAGTAGTTTTAGCAAGAGAGAACGAGTCGGGAGAAAAAGAACTCGTGGCGTATATCGTTTCTAATGTCGAGCAGAACGCAAGTGATTTACGAGCTTATTTAAAACAAACGTTACCAGAGTATATGCTTCCGGCGCATTTTGTTCAACTCGAGGCCATCCCATTAACGGCCAATAGTAAGATAGATAAAAAAGCATTACCGGACCCTGGAATTGCGGGATTATCAAGTGGTGTTGAATATGCAGCACCGGGAACAGAACAGGAAGAGGTTTTAGTTTCGGTATGGTCAGAGGTATTAAAAAAAGAAGGTATCAGTATCAAGGATAGTTTTTACAATCTGGGTGGCGATTCCATCAAGTCAATTCAGGTGGTAGCCAGATTAAAACAGCTTGGCTACAGACTTAAAGTAGAGCATCTTCTTCGAACGCCTATACTGGAAGAGCTGGCGCGGTTAATAGAACTGACCACCCAGGTTAGCGATCAAAGTGAAGTGAGTGGTGCTGTTGTGCTGACCCCAATCCAGGAATGGTTTTTCAAATCAGAGGAGATAAAAGTACATGAGTACTTCAATCAATCTGTTTTACTGTATAGTAAGGAAGAGCTGGATAGCAGTATACTGGAGAAGAGCATAGAAGATTTGACGAGGCATCACGATGCCCTTCGTATGGTTTATAAACAG
>NZ_CAGKLC010000191.1 GCF_903469665.1 Flavobacterium sp. UGB4466
GTAAATATCTCAACAATATTATAGAACAGGATCATCGATTTATAAAATGGAGGATACAAAATGGGTTAGGCTTTAAAAGTTTTGAGTCGGCAAGACGAACATTGAGCGGAATTGAAGTTGTGCATATGCTGAGGAAGAATCAGATAGTTAAACCCGGGATAACTATGTTTAAATCATTCTGTAAATTGGCAGCATAACTTTTAAATTACTTAAAAACTTGCATTTGATTCTCTCAGATGCGACAGAACCAAAAAAGGCCTTGTAACATCTACAACAGATTTGAGAAATAGAATTAGGGAAAAATAGTTTTGTGTTAGAATTATTTACTTCTCTTTATTGTTTAAGTAAAATAAATAGAAAAAGCTGTCGAAAATTTGACAGCTTTTTTTTTGAACAATACTTAACGCGTTTAAAATGTTCAATGTTTTTAATCTATATTTGGATAAAAGTCTGAGGCTTTAAGTGTAAAAATAGACCCTATAAATAAAAATGAACATAAATACAATCCAACATCACAGCTATGAAAAAGGACTTCCTCAAGAAGGAAATTTTATACTTGGACAAAAACATGGAGACAATATATTTGTATATCAGGCATTCAATGATAAAATTGCGGACTATGCTATAGAAAATCAAAAATTTGGAGGACAAGAGTACAGCTTTGACAGAATGACTTGGATAAAACCAAACTTTTTGTGGATGATGTACAGGAGTGATTGGGCGAACAAAGACAGCAACCAAAGTCGAATTTTAGCTATTGAAATGACTTTTGAAGGTTTTCAAGAGCTTCTTGCCGAAGGCATTTTAACAAGCTATAATGAAGCCTACGGCGATGAATCTGCATGGAAAGAAAAACTAAATACTAGCAACGTAAGAATTCAGTGGGATCCTGACCATAATATTAAAGGAGACAAGTTAAAACGCAGGGCTGTTCAAATAGGAATTAAAAATGAAGCTTTAAAAAAGTTTAATAGCAAATTTATAAAATCAATTCAAGACATTACTGATTTTGTAAAAGAACAAAAAGAAAAAATTGACAGCGGAAAAGGTTGGTATTATGTGATTAACGAATCTATAATTGAAGTTAACAGTGATTTAAAAAAGAAATTTTCTATACCTGAAGTATTTCGAACATCATTTGTTGAAGAACTAATTTTAGAATTTGAGAATACAAAAGAAATCAGTCAAACAAATTTTGAAAAACTGCTAGTTGATAACGATCAACCAGAAAGAGATGAATTTGTTGGTTATGTAAAAAATTACATTAATGCAGAATTGTCAAGGTATCTTTTGAAAGCTGCTATTCTTTACAGAAGAGATGAGGAATTGGGTGTGTTTGACTGTATGTGCGAAGACCTTCTGATGTTTAGTTACTTTGTCAGTAAGAATAAGAATATAATTGATCTTCACTTGATTTTGGAAGCTAAATTAGTAGATTTTGACACTTGGTGCGGATTTGATGGTGAAATGATTTTTTATCCTTTGGGACATCAACAAACAAAAGAATACATCGCAAGCTATAAAGATTTTTTAGTAGAAAATATTCCAGGATTTGCTCCTCAAACAGCTGACTATTTCATTGAATCTTTTGACGAAGAATATTTGTATAAAAAAAACCATAGCAGAGCCTTTTGGTATTTTTGATTTGTCACAAATATAAATGAGTTAGCTATCACCCTAAACACCTGTAGAAAAGAAGATCCCTAAATGAAAATATTTGATAATTTACAGACAAAAAAAAATACCTAAAGGAACGATTCTTTTATACAAGGGGAATACTTGCAAAACTGTTGAAGGGTGTTTAAAAAGTTATGTACTTGATAAATCTGGGAAAGAACATATCTTGCATTTTGCACCCGAAGATTGGTTAATTACGGACATGGATAGTTTTGTCAACAATAAACCATCTAATATTTTTATTGATGCGATTGAAGATAGCGAAGTATCAATACTTACAACTTCAAATTATAAAAATATTAATCAGTTGAGTTATGATGATTTGCTCGAACAAAATAAAAAATTAGTGAATAATTTAATCACAACCAATATGCGTTTAGCCAATCTATTAAGTGCAACAGCCGAAGAACGATATTTATATTTTATAGAAACCTATCCAACCTTAGTACAAAGACTGCCACTTAAACTAATCGCTTCTTACTTAGGTATGACGCCCGAATATTTAAGTGATGTTAGACGAAAATTAGCTCGAAAGTGATTTCTTAAGATACCTTAATTTTTATCTTTTTAATTGTTCACACCTTTGCATCATTATTAACAATTAAAAAGTAAAAAAATGACAGCAACAGTTAAATCAAAAGGGCTAAACATAGCTTTATGGGTAGCACAAATAGAACTGAAGTTTATGGTTTTGCCCATCATCCTTATGAACTCATCAAATTGCTTTGCGAAAACAGCAATGGTTCTGTTGAAGAATTTCAGCAATCCGCTTATATATATAAGAATGAAGAAGCTGTCAATCATATGTTTAGGGTAGGGACAGGTTTAGACAGTCAGATTCTGGGTGATTTTGAAATTATCAGCCAGATAAAAATCGCTTTTTATCATAGTAAACAAGAAGGTTTGGTAAACACTTTTCTGGACCGTTTGGTAAATGCTGTTATCCAAGCGAGCAAAAAAGTTAAAACAGAAACTAAAATTTCTTCTGGCGCAACATCCGTTTCTTTTGCATCAGTGCAGTATATTATCCGAAATGTAGCTGATACAACGCAGGAATTATCAAAAGAACTCCTATTGTCGATATGGAAGTGGCAGATTTTACCGAAGTAATAACTGTTGATTTAATTAGTCCTTTCATCGTTTCCAAAAATGTTGTCAAAGGAATGATGGATATGCTAACGAAAATTGGAGACATAGTTAAGTGTGTATTTTTGCACACTTAACTATTTTACGTACTCTTTTATACATCCCCTCAGCAATAAACCAAATTCTGGCCTCGGTTGAACTCGAAGCATATTGTGAAAACAATCTAAATGGGAAATAAAAAATAAACCATTGAGATTTCAATCAAGCTCTTGCTTAAATATGGCGTGAACTTGAATCTGTTAAATAAATGATAATTATTGAAGTTCGTATAATATATTCGAACCTAAGCTTGTCAGGCCTTGGTTTTGTTGTGTTTGTGTTTTTCAATATACCCATGTGCCACGATTCTGCCACAAAACTTAAAGTGGTGAAATATCTTTAAAAAACACCTAAACTTTTTGTGGCAAAAAAAATATCTACTCGTGAGATAAAGAACTCAAGTTTCTCATAAAAACAGCTTTTGCTATCTTTTACTGAGAATTTTAGAAAACTCTTAAACGGTGAAATAAATTATACTCTTCTGATTTCTATTTCTCTTTGGAAGATAATTTATATAACCATAATCATTTAAGTCTCTGATACATCTATGATAGGTAACAGGGCCGCTTATTTTAGCAATCTTCATAATTTCATGTCTATATGCTTTAATAGGATTAATATAGCCCGCAGCAGTTCTGAATTGTAGTAATGCCGCAAAAATTCCAATATGGGTAATGCTGATACGCTGGTCTTTTTCTATTGCTTTGAAGAATTGCGTTAAAGGATTTAGCTTATCCATTACTCTTGTTATTTGGATTTTTATTCACGCTGTCATAAAAATGAATTTTAAGTATTGTTGTTTAGTTTGCGTTTTTTTTCTGAAACGGTGCCAATAGGGCTTATTTTGGCCGACTTTGTGCAGGTAGTAAGCTTGTTGGCGAATATAACAATAATATAGTGAATCTCTTATTTGTGTGGCAATAGGCTTTGAATGAGTTGTTTTGCTTTTTCTGATGCTGTTTTATTATAGCTTAGAATCAGCTGATTTAGTTTTAGACCTGGATTGATCCCGTATCGGTAACTGCCGGGGGGGAATCTGGTTTAGGAGTGGTCGTGGTTGATTGTGTATACTATTATTTTTTGGAGCTTTTCCCGCTGTTCGCTTTAATCTTTTGTGCCGAACACCAGCACAAAAGGATTTTCACTGCCATCGGGGCTAAGGGCTGCTGAGGAGCCCCGTTCTTTAGACTAATAAAAATAAGTGAGATTATAAAAAATAGCGCCAATTGTCTTCAATTGGCGCCATTTGGCTTGTTTGTGAACTCGAACTGGACAAATTTCTATAAATTTTGTGAATGATTTGAAGAAATTGGCTTACTGGATGTAGGGGCTGTCTTTGTAGGGCTTCAACATTTTGGTTTGGATGTCCCGTTGGGGATTGATAAAAAAAAATATTTGATTTCACAAATGATTTCAAGCAAGCGTTATTGAATAATTTATTTAAATTAAAAATAAGCAGCCTTAATTTTTTATGGCAAAAATGGTATCAACTCTAATATAGTTTAGGTATAATT
>NZ_CAGKLC010000192.1 GCF_903469665.1 Flavobacterium sp. UGB4466
TGTAGGTTCTTTTTAAGATAACCTGCCCTTCGGTATTTTTAAATTCTACCGTCGAACCGGCACTTTCGCTTGGGGTTACAGTTGTATTTTCATCGTAGGTAATCGTTTTATAGAGTCTTCCTTCCGCATAGGTTCCTGCATCAGTAAAACTAATGTCGTACAATCCTGAACCTGCGTCCCAAGTAGTATTGACTTTGTACAGTTTTACCGCATCCGCATCGGTATTGGTCTGGTAATCGATTTTGATTTCATGGCCTTTGCCCATTTCCCAGGAAGCTCCCGGAGCAGCTTGTTTTAAAACGCGGTTCAATGGTGATGGTTCAAATGCTTTTTGAGAGAAAAGATTTAAGGTATTATCGTATTCCGATTTACCATAAAAGATGGTTGCTGCACTTATGGCTGTTTTCGGGTCGATCATGGGGTAACTGTTGCTTCCGTTGGCCACTGCATACGGCAGGTATTCTTTGGCTTGCCGGCCAAAGTCATCATACTCCATAGGGGTTACAATGTCTTTGTCTCCTGTTCCCTGACCGATGATAATGGTTTGTATCGGACGGCCTAATCCGTCAAAATACGTCACAGTCTGACTCATTTCGTCCTTGGTCAGCGTACTTAGATTTGCTGCTTTAACCGGTTTTTTAGGACTTAGGGTGTATATAAAGTTGCCATTGCTTAAAGTTTGAGCTTTGATACTCTCACTTATAAAGAATAATAAAATTACTCCTGCTATATATATTTTCATAAGAGTCATTATTTTATCAATTAATAACAGAATTTACCAACATTTCCCTTTACGGAAATCTTTTCCAAACGCATTGATATCTTTTTGAGCTTTTGCATCTGCATCTTCTTGTGAAATTGTAGAGGAATATTGCCCGGCAGGAACAGTATATGTAGTATTACTTTTTTCGGGACACTTACTCAGTACAAACATTCTGCTTTTAGCTTTATTATAAAAAGTACAAATACTTGTCGCATTAGCTTTTGCTTGTCCATTTACATTAAATAAAGCTAATGCCTGCCAATCTGCATCAGCCTGAGAAATAGTTGATGTTTTTGAACCTGCCGGAAGTGTATAACTTACGACCTGCCCAACACCTTCAACAGGACAATTATTTTTAGTAAATGTACCGGTCTTGCTTACACTAGAAAAGGTACAAGTTCCAATAGCATTAGCATAAATCTGTCCGTTTGCATTAAATAATACTGTTGCCTGTGCATTTGCATCAGCCTGAGAAACTGTCGATGTTTTCTCCCCTACCCACAGCGTGTAATTAACGACCTGTGGCACACCTCCTCCAAAGCAACTATTTTTAGTAAATGTACCCGTTAAACTTGCACTTGAAAAGATACAGGAACCAATAGCGTTAGCATTTACCTGCCCGTTTGTATTAAATAAGGTTGCTGCTTGGGAATCTGCATCGGCTTGGGAAACAGTCGATGTTTTTGAACCTGCCGGAAGCGTATAACTAACTACCTGTCCAACACCTCCTGCAACGCAATTGTTTTTGGTAAAATTTCCTGTTATGCTAACGTTAGAAAAAGTACAAGTTCCATTTGTATTTGCAAAGTTTTGTCCTTCAGTATTAAATTTAGTTAATCCCTTACTGTCGGCTTCCGCCTGTGAAGAATTAGAAAAGGCTGCGCCATACGGCTGACTATAGACAATACTTGAACCTGCTCCTCCTGTCGCGCAGTTATTCTTAGTAATAGATCGGTTTATTGCGGCACTGTAAAAAGTGCAGGTCCCATTTGCATTGGCATAGGCTTGCCCATCAGTATTAAATTTATTTAAACCATTGCTGTCCGCATCAGCCTGCGAAATCGTAGACGTATACGCCCCAACCGCCTGACTGTAACTCACCATTTGGCCTGTTCCTCCTGCAGCACAATTATTTCTGGTAAACGATCCGTTTCTGGCTGCACTTTTATAGAAATACTCGCTGGCCGAAGTATTATCGCTGCAATCCGTTTGCTGACCTTTATAATTGTAGCAATATTTTTGAACTACATTTAGATCCTGATCCTTTACAAATTTCAATCTTCCCAAAGTATCATATTCATAATAAGAAGGTATACCTTTGGGATCTGTTATACTTGTAACACCAAGCAGTGGATTGTAAGTGTAAGTAGTAATAAAACTATTTGGAAAAGAATTTCTTAAAGCATTCAAAGCCTCTCTCAATAACTGTTCCCTACAATCATCTGACATGCAATTATCAGTATCTGCATTTGAAAGCTCCTGTAAATTTATTATAGTTCCTGCCGGGATCGAACTATAAGATACATTTTCAATTTTGGCAATAGGTTGTGTTTTATTATATCCCCAGATTATAGACACCGGTACTCCTGATTCAGGTGTATATTGCAAAATGTTTCCCTTATCATCATACTGATCGTAAGTAATTTTCTTTTCAAGATTACCTATATTAGGAATATTAAAGAGTTCATTTGTAAACTTAGCTGCATATATCGCTTTTAGAAGCAATAAATTACTAGTTGACGTACTTTTATCATAAACTGTTTTATCCTTAGAAAAAAGTGTTCCTCTCCTATATTTCTCAATAGCTATCGATATACCGATTCTGTTCGTTGTTTTTAACTCGGCCATAAAAGGCTCGTTTAATAAATCATCAGGATAGTAATATTTCTTTTCTAACTCTTTCTCTTCATTTAAGTTTAAAATACTTTCTGATGTTAACTGTAGATGGGTATTATTAGCATAATCGTATAAGGTTGTTACTGACACAGGATTTTGCCCCTTAATGTCAAATGAGGATACTATTTTCTTTGATAAATAACTAAATCTGCTAGTAATCGAATATTGGTTTATTACGTACAGTACGAAATTTTTAGCGCTATAATAAGGTATTCCTACAAAATTATTTTTACTGTATTCTAACTCGGGTTTAGCATCATAAAAATATTGTTCAACTGATATATTTTTTACCAAGCTATTTTCTTTTTTAAAGATTCTTTTCTTTCTAAGTTTCCCATTTAAATGAGAATTAGAATAGTTAACATTTCTAATAATTTCCTGACATAACATTAACGGTTCAATGTCACTATGAACATCAAAAATATTCTCAACGCCTCCATTTTCGAAATGATCCCCACCCCAGCTCTCTACTACAGAACTATATCCTATTGTTGTTCCGTCAAATGAAGTAAGGGAATTTTTTGGACTGGAAGTTACAGTGAAGGTTCTAACAAAATCTCTAGTGGATATATCTCCTGTATATTGTCCCAAATCAATTAAATCAACATCCGAAACATCTATATTCTCCGTTATATAAGGATCAATTGTCGCAAATGACCCCGAAGATGTTTCCAAATTATTCAAAGTGCCATAATAATATCTTTTTACATTCGCAGATCCATTATTATCATAATCAGTAGTACGCATAACTCGTACTCCGGCCATCGAAGTTTCTTTATTTTCCCAATGGGGTTCCATCCCAGTTGGAAAGAACTTAATAGACGCATTACCAAAAGAGCACTTTGAAGCTTTCACCGTAATTTTATACCAACCTGCTTCAAGGCATACTTCTTTATTTATAACCCTTTCCTGAGTATTATCGAACGAATACAAAATAGCATCTGTAGACGCATCGAGAATTTTAACAACAACTTTCTGCCCTGTTACATGGTGTGGCGCTGCAAAATAATTTTCACAGAGTCCTTCTTCATCACCTATTCCAACATTACCAGAAATAGCAACAACCTGCCTTTTACCAATTTGGAAGGGAATCGAAACACCTGTTGTACTATCCATACAATCAACCGTAACAGTTGAAACATTTTTCCCTTTCACAAAAACATTTGCAACAAGTTTATTTGATTCATACTCCAAAACTGTCTTTCCTTTAGTTGGGTAATAAATAGATTTCAACATCCCACAGTAGGTATATAAATCATTAGGAGCTCTCAATGAACCAATACTTTTATAAGCAGTAAATAATGGAGAAGAATAACACTCATTTCCGGGAACGGTACTGGTAGAGATATTGTTAAAAATAAGATCATTTACCCCATTACCTCCATTAAAATAACCATATAAATCTTTTGCAAATGAATGCCTTGCCGGAAGTTTTTCGGGCTGATAATAATCAAAGGAGTATTTAACAAATTCAGCTGATGAACTTTTTCCTTGTTCTCGCACTTCTTTCAGAAATATTAATTTCTGATCTACATTGGTATACCCA
>NZ_CAGKLC010000193.1 GCF_903469665.1 Flavobacterium sp. UGB4466
ATATTGGTCTAACCTATTTAAACTGTTCTTCTAATGCGTTAACAACTTTAAATATGAAGAATGGAAAAAATACGATTATGAGCAATTACAATTTTGATCTTAAAAATAATCCAAAGCTTAGTTGTATTCAGGTTGATAACGCTTCATATTCTACTATTAATTGGAGCAGCGCAAAAGATGCTACAGCAAATTACTCAAACGAATGCCAGAATGATTTATACACGCTTATTCCTGACAGCAATTTCGAAAACAAATTGATTAAATTGGGAATTGATTCAGGAACTCCTGACGGAAGAGTATTAACCTCTAGTGTTAACACCGTAACGTCTTTAGATGTCTCCCTAAGCAATATTACAGACTTGACAGGCCTAGAAGACTTTACCTCTTTGACATCATTAAAATGTCAAGCAAATTATACTTTAAAAGCTCTGGATGTTACAAAAAATATCCATTTAACTACATTGGACTGTAGCAATAATTATCTTATAACAACATTAGATGTATCAAAAAATACGGCTTTAGTTGATTTAAATTGTTATTACAATAAACTGAGCACTTTAGATGTAAGCTCAAATACAAGCTTAACCTCTCTACAATGTGGGTCCAATAAGTTAACAAGCTTAGAGGTTACAAATAATAAAGCCTTAACTAAACTAACTCTTGGATACAACCAGATTTCAAGTTTAGATGTATCGCAAAATATCCTGTTAGAGTCTTTAGATTGCACCTCAAATCAAATTTCAGACTTAAACATCCGTTCGAATACAAAATTAACTGAACTGTGGGCTGGAAACAACCTGTACTCTTCGTTAGATGTTTCAAATAATACTGCTTTGAAATCGCTAATATGTAATACAAATCAATTAACATCAATAGACGTTTCCAAAAATACTGCATTGACAAGATTGTTAGTCTACCAAAATAAGATAGCAAGTATAGACATTTCAAACAATACTCTATTAAGCTCTTTTGATTGTGGTACGAATTTAATCACCAATCTTAATGTCTCAAAAAATATAGATTTGCAATTTTTATACTGTGACAAGAATAAATTAACCACCTTAGATGTCTCTGCAAATACTAAGCTTGGCACATTCGATTGTGCTAACAACCTGCTCACTAACCTGGATGTTTCTAATAACAAAAATTTAAGATCGCTTGAATGTGAATCCAACAAACTGGTAAGTCTAAACCTAAAAAATGGTAATAATTATAGGTTTGATCCACTTCTAGGCTCTGATCCTAATTTTATTTTATATAGAATAGATTTTAGAAACAATCCGGATTTAACTTGTATTCAGGTTGATGATGCTTATTATTCAAACGAGAAATGGTCCACAAGAAAAGATCCAAAGGCAAAATTTAGCGAAGATTGCAACAATAGTACTTTGATAACAGATTCTAATTTTGAAGATTTTCTTATTGCTGCAGGTATTGACACTGACGGAAAAAATGGAAAAGTTGCCACCTCCAGTATTGCTAATATTAAAGTTCTGGACATTTCAAATTCAAACATCTCGGATTTAAAAGGAATTGAAAACTTCACCGCTTTAGAGAAATTTATCTGTAAAGGAAATTTAATTACTACAGTTGACATGTCGAATAACACTCAGTTAAACTATCTGGACGTCTCAAACAATCCGCTGACTAGTATTAATGTTTCTAAAAATAAATTATTAAAAGAATTTTATTGTAATGGAATACAAATTATTCTTAAAAAATCGACTTCGACCCCTAGCAGGTTAACAACTTTAGATCTATCGAACAATACTTTGTTAACAAAATTTAACTGTTCGAACAATCAGCTGTCAAGTCTTGATTTATCAAAAAACACTAATTTAATAGAAGTAAACTGTTCTAATAACCTTCTAACCGATTTGAATTTACAAAATGGAAACAACGGTGTTTTAGTCAACTTAAATTTAAAAAACAATGCTCAGTTAACTTGTATAAAAGTTGACAATCCTTCTTTCTCAACTGCTACCTGGACAGATGCAAAAGATGAAATCGCAAAATATTCGACAACTTGCCGTACTTTAGAAACAAATGAGCAGGTTTTTAACCACATCAATATTTATCCAAATCCATCTCAGGGCGAGTTATACATTACAAACGTGTCAGTAACAAAAGCAACGATCTATGATAGTTTGGGTAAACTTGTAAAAGTAATATCCTTAAAAGCAGATACTCAGGAAAATTACATCGATTTAAAAGGAATAGCCAAAGGAGTTTACTACATCTTTATCGAAAACTCTGAAGCACACACCGTTAAAAAAATCATCCTTAAATAAGTATTCTCCTATTTCACTAAAAAACACATTTTAAAAAATAAAATGTGTTTTTTTTTATCGCAAATTAATGATCCATCTTTCGCTACTTTGTTATTAAAAAAAAATAAAATACCAATTAAACTTTATTCTTTTCTATAACTTTTCTCAATATCTGTGTGAAAAGATCAAAATCGGCAAGGGTGAAAAGAAATTTTAAAGTATTTTTTAAAATAAATCCTTAAATTCGCAAGCACAAATAACAAAAGAATAAATCGATAAATGAGTTTCGGAATTAAACTTCATTTTCGATAATAAATACTAAAAACCAAAAAAATGAAATACGACGTTATTGTTTTAGGAAGTGGTCCCGGTGGATATGTAACAGCTATTAGAGCTTCACAATTAGGCTTTAAAGTAGCGGTAATTGAAAAAGAAAACTTAGGTGGTGTATGTTTAAACTGGGGATGTATCCCAACAAAAGCATTATTAAAATCAGCTCAGGTTTTTGATTATCTAAAACATGCTTCTGACTACGGATTGAAAGTTTCTGAGTTCGACAAAGATTTCCCTGCAGTGGTTCAACGCAGCCGTGGTGTTGCTGAAGGAATGAGCAAAGGAGTTCAATTCTTAATGAAAAAAAACAAAATTGACGTTATTGAAGGTTTTGGAAAACTAAAACCAGGTAAAAAACTTGACGTTACAGACAAAGACAATAAAGTTACCGAATATAGCGCTGATCATATTATCATCGCAACCGGTGCTCGCTCTCGTGAGTTACCAAACTTACCACAAGACGGCGTAAAAGTAATTGGTTACCGTCAGGCAATGACCTTACCAACTCAGCCAAAATCTATGATTATTGTAGGTTCAGGAGCAATTGGAGTTGAATTCGCTCATTTCTACAACTCAATGGGAACAGAAGTTACTATTGTAGAATTTATGCCAAATGTAGTTCCTGTAGAAGACGAAGACATCTCAAAACAATTTGAGCGTTCTTTGAAAAAAGCCGGAATTAAAGTAATGACCAACTCATCTGTTGAGCGTATTGACACAACAGGTGCAGGAGTAAAAGCTTTTGTTAAAACAGCAAAAGGAGAAGAAGTTCTTGAAGCTGACATTGTACTTTCTGCAGTTGGAATCAAAACTAACATTGAAAACATCGGTTTGGAAGAAGTTGGAATCGCTGTTGACAGAGATAAAATCCTAGTAAACGCTTACAACGCCACTAATATTCCTGGATACTACGCTATTGGAGACGTTACTCCAGGACAAGCTTTGGCTCACGTAGCTTCTGCTGAAGGAATTAACTGTGTAGAAAAAATTGCAGGTTTACACGTAGACCCAATCGATTACGGAAACGTTCCGGGTTGTACTTATGCAACTCCAGAAATCGCTTCTGTAGGTTTAACTGAAAAACAAGCAAAAGAAAAAGGTTACGAATTAAAAATTGGTAAATTCCCTTTCTCAGCTTCTGGAAAAGCTAAAGCTGCCGGAACTCCGGACGGATTCGTAAAAGTAATCTTTGATGCGAAATACGGAGAATGGTTAGGATGCCACATGATTGGTGCAGGTGTTACCGATATGATTGCAGAAGCAGTTGTAGCCCGTAAACTTGAAACTACAGGTCATGAAATTCTTAAATCGATCCACCCTCACCCAACCATGAGTGAGGCTGTTATGGAAGCTGTTGCTGATGCTTATGGCGAAGTAATTCACTTGTAAAAATATACAATGTAAAGATGTAATGTCTATACAGAGTTATATATAATTTTCAATTTATAAAATCCGATTTGCTTAAAGT
>NZ_CAGKLC010000194.1 GCF_903469665.1 Flavobacterium sp. UGB4466
GATGACTCGCTTGGGTTTGCAGTTGTATTCTCGTCGTACGTAATCGTTTTGTAAAGCCTCCCTTCGGCATAAGTTCCTGCATCTGAAAAAATAATGTCGTACAACCCTAAATCTGCGTCCCAAGTGGTATTGGCTTTATACAGTTTTACGGTATCAGCAGCGGTATTAGCCTGATAATCGATTTTAATTTCATGGCCTTTGCCCATTTCCCACGAAGCTCCCGGAGCAGCTTGTTTAACAACGCGATTCAACGGTGATGGTTCAAATGCCTTCTGAGAGAAAGGGTTCGCAGTATTGTCGTATTTTGCAGCGCTATAAATGCCTTTTGCGGCAGCTATGGCCGTATTAGAGTCAATTCTGGGATAACTGCTGCTTCCATTGGCAGCCGGAGACTTCCTAGCAGTTACAGGCTAACTTGATTTCTATTTTAACAGTTTGGTACATTTTAAAGTGCTATAAAAGCAAAAGCCACTCCGTTATGGAATGGCTTTAATTTTGTTACTATTTATAATAAATTTTTAGTTAAACATCTAATAAAGATAAGTCTTCCCAGATATCAACATAATTGCCACTTTCGGCAATTAGTACTCTACTGCCAGGTGCTAATCCCAAATAAGGAAGAATTAATGGACAATAATCTTCTAAATGTATAGCATGTAAAGGTTTGAAAAAATCATCCTTCTCAGAATAATCTCCCGACCAAATATACCATCCAGTTGTATCTCCTACAAGAGGATGGCGCAGAGCATGGATTGGCATAGTTAAACTTTTTTCTTTTGTATCTAATGCTATTCCAACCTTAAGATTTAAATCACAAGGCTCAAAATTTATACCATATTCTTTACAAATTCCTTTTTGAATTTCGATTAATTTATTTTTTTCTGTCATTTATAATAGCTTTCATTTTTTTAGAATATGCACTCATTTCCCCTGCTTGTTTACCTGAACAAGTTTGGCAATGGGAATTAACCGATTCTGTTGACTTCATTTTTTTTAAATCAATAGAACCTGTTTCATACCATTCTTGTACTAGAGGCTTAATATGGTTTGCAATCATTGGCTCTGACGTGCCTCCACAATCAACGCAAGGTTTTCCTTGAACAGACTTACGTTGGGCAGCTGTAGTTGCATTATTAGGCCTTGAATATAGTTCATTTGTTACAGGTGCTTCTGACAAACCACCTTTCATAGTTGAACGTACCTTGCTAAATCCTGCTCCAATAACTTCCCCCGCAATTAAAGAGCCCGCTACTTCTCCGACAACTTCACCACGAGCTACTCCATCTCCATTTATTAAAGAATCTGTACCTTTGTATACACCATTCAAAATAGTATCTCCAGCACCTGATGAGTTTGTACCCAACGCACTATCTAGTGCTTCTGAACCTTGAGAACCTACCGCAAGCCATAAAGCAGTATTTCCTAAACCTTTTGCTGTACTAACAGGATTTTTAACAGCATTCCATAGTCCAACCCCAATATTAGTTAATCCCTGACTAAATCCCATTGTATGCGCTCCAACTCCATTAGGATTTACAACAGCATCAACAGCTAGCCAATTATGCAACTGCAATTCTTTCCCTTCGAGCTCAGTTCCCATTCCTAGCTTATTCTCTTGGAATGCATAAGTTGAGTTATAGGGATAATTTTCAGCCAAAGGGTCGATTGACATGAATCTACCAATTGCGTAATCGTAATTTCGATACTTAAAGCTGTCCCATTCCAATCCCAGCTCATCTTGGCGTTCTTGACCTTGGTACTTATACTTATTACTCGTAGGTACATAATCATTATACCCATTGTGTTTCAACCCAAAAGGATAATAATTATTTTCGTCAATAATAGTAAGAACTTGCGTTGCGGGATTTTTAGCGTAACTCAATCGTATGTTACCCAAATGATCTTTGTATTGGTACACATATTTTTTACCTATGTAATCATAATACCCCTCTGCCGTAGGGAAAAACTCCAACGTTGGTCGCGATGGAGCAGCCTGACTTGCCGACTGCGCTGCAAAGGCACTAAAACGATTCGCTTCTGCCGGTGGATCTTTTGGGTCAGGGTCTACATCATGACCAACAGGAGGATCAGTATTTCCCGGATCATCCGGTGCAGGAGGATCAGGCTCTCCACCCCCTGGCTCAACAGGATCAACCGGAATACTTTGACCTTCGCTATACCTGTACTGAAATCCTCCCAGATAATTGGTCGTAGTTATAACACCATCTTTATCCTTTACAAATTTCTCGAGTTTTTGACCTGTCGTGTTGTAAATATACTCAATTGATCGAGGGCTTGCAAAGGTAATTTTTGTGTACCGCTATTTCAGGACTAGACAATGTAAATAAAAAAGCCACTCCGCTATGGAATGGCTTTGTTTATTAGAAAAAATTTATTATCAAAAAACCTTATAAGTTCCGCTACCATCAAAGTCATTTTCCGAATCAATATCTGCTAATACCAATCCAAAATCTGTCGATTCAAAATTTGAAACTAATTCTTCCCAATATTTTTCATTTATTAATTCATTGTCTGAATTAACTAAATCATCATAATTGAATTCTTTCAAAAAATCAACTAATAAATCTTCATTAAGGAATAATATCAAACCTGTATCAGTTGAAAAAAATGACAAATCTTCTAAAACAACTTCATCGTAATCTACTTTCTTTATTTGGTTAATAAAAAAAATGTTATTATTTGCTTTATACAAAGCAAATGGTGTATCGGTAAACGGAAAAACTTTATTTCTAATATCTTTGGGTAAAATATTAGCTTTCAGAAATTCATTTTTAATATTAGTAACGTAAAGTGCATCAATAATGTAATATTTCTTGCCTATACTCAATTCTAAAGGTTCATTATTTTTAGATATATTTTTCATTTTTTAATATTTTTATTTATAAGGAACATAACGAGAATGTTCTAATCCATGTTTTGCGAGCATTGATTCAGCCTGATAAAATATTTGAGAAGGTGAAGCACTTGGATTCGCTTTGATAAAATCAGCCCACTGCTGATTCCATTTTCCCTGTCCATGCAAAGATTTTAGATGATTTTTTGCACTGATTTGAATAGTGTAATCATCAATATTTTTAATTCCTCTACTAGCAAACCATTTTCTAAACTGTTGAGAAAGCACATGATGTTTATGCAACTTTCCAGCTTTTAGCAAACCAGTTAATGCTCTTATAGAGGTAGACGGTTTTGCTTTTCCCTTTGTAACCACAGCAAAAGCTAAAGCAGTTGTTGGCGAATCACCACCTATTTCTGAGAATAACTCTGTATAGAATGCATCCCAAAATCCAAAAATGTCGAACGCACCACCTACAGGCGTCGCAGAACCATTTACTTTACGGAAGCTACCAAAATCTGGAGTTGTTAATTCTAGATTTTCATCAAATTGATAAGTCAGTCCAGGAGTATAAACCATCCCTGGCTTTTCTTTTCCTACTACTGGTAATCCCTTTTTCGAGCCTCCTTTTTCCCAATCGTCATCAACTAAATAAACATTATCATCGCCGTCATTTCTATGCTCAACCACTTTTCCAGCTCCATTGATGAATGTTGCAGATAGAAAAGTTGATGCTTCAGGTGAGAGTCCAGTTGGGTCAGAAAAATATATCGGATTATTATTTGAAAAACTATATGGTGAAAATTCAAAAAAACTTTCCGCTAGTGCATCAATATTACCCCAGCGCCCAATATCAGGCATGTAATTTCTAGCCTCCATGTCGTAAACCTCAAGCCCCAGCTCGTCTTGCAACTCTTTTCCATTGTACTTATACTTATTACTTGTAGGTACATAATCATTATACCCCTTGTGTTTCAATCCAAAAGGATAATAATTATTCTCATCAATAATGGTAAGAACTTGGGTTGCGGGATTTTTAGCATAACTCAATCGTATGTTACCCAAATGATCTTTGTATTGGTACACATATTTTTTACCTATGTAATCGTAATACCCCTCTGCCGTAGGGAAAAACTC
>NZ_CAGKLC010000195.1 GCF_903469665.1 Flavobacterium sp. UGB4466
AAGGGCATCGTGATGCCTCGTCAAATCTTCTATGCTCTTCTCCAGTATACTGCTATCCAGCTCTTCCTTACTATACAATAAAACAGATTGATTGAAGTACTCATGTACTTTTATCTCCTCTGATTTGAAAAACCATTCCTGGATTGGGGTCAGCACAACAGCACCACTCACTTCACTTTGATCGCTAACCTGGGTGGTCAGTTCCATTAACCCTGCCAGCTCTCCCAGTACCGGTGTGCTTAACAGATGCTCTACTTTAAGTCTGTAACCCTGTTGTTTTAATCGAGCTACCACCTGAATTGACTTGATGGAATCGCCACCAAGATTGTAAAAACTATCCTTGATACCGATGCCTTCTTTTTTCAATACCGCTGACCATACCGAAACTAAAACCTTTTCCTGTTCTGTTACCGGTGCTACATATTCAACACCGCTCGATAGTCCCATAACTTCAAGGTTCAGTAGTGCTTTTTTGTCTATTTTACCATTGGCCGTTAATGGGATGGCTTCGAGTTGAACAAAGTACGCCGGAAGCATATATTCCGGCAACGACTGTTTTAAATAAGCTCGTAAATCGCTTGTGTTTTGCTCGACATTAGAAACGATATACGCCACGAGTTCTTTCTCTCCCGACTCGTTCTCTCTGGCTACAACTACTCCTTGATTTACAGCTTCATGTTTTACTAAAGCATGTTCTATCTCTCCAAGTTCTATTCGGTAACCCCTAATCTTTACCTGATCGTCTTTTCTCCCTATGAACTCAATATTGCCATCGGGTAGCCAACGACCCAAATCACCTGTTTTGTACAAACGCTCTCCTGCTTTAAAAGGATTTGCTACAAACTTCTCCTTGGTTAACGCTTCCTGGTTTAGATAACCTCGTGCTAAACTATTACCTCCTATACAAATTTCTCCTATTACACCAATTGGCAGTAAATTTTGATTTTTGTCCAGAATTAAAACCTGGCGACCAGCATACGATCTACCAATTGGAATTGTATTCTCAAATTTTGCGAGCTTGCCCTGTAACATAATTGGAAACCATGTAGCTGTAAGCGTCGTTTCCGTTGGTCCATAAACATTGTAAAACTCTTTTGTAAAATTTGAAATGTTATGCCAATGTTTTTCAAATATTCCTTTTTCAAGTTTTTCCCCACCTATTGCACAAAACTCAAGCTTATGCGAAAATGTCTCAGAATTAAAAGTTGTTATAAAAGAATTAAAGAAGGCAGTTGAAAAATCTGCATGTGTAATTTTATATTTTGAAATTAGTCCATAAATATATTCAGGATCAACGTTATGTGTTTTTATATACAAGCTGGCACCGAAGCATAAAGTTGTAAAAATTTCCTGAGCAGCTGCGTCAAAAGCAACGTTAAAAAATTGCAAAAAGCGAGATTCGGCACTTACTCCATATAAATTTTTAACATTAAAAATATGGGCAATGATGCTGCGATGTTCAATTAAAACGCCTTTTGGCAGACCTGTAGATCCAGAAGTATATATGGCATAAATTAAGTTATCAGGACTTAATTCTTTTAATAAATTTGTCTTTTGATACGATAAACTTTCGGCAATAAAAACATCCAATTTACTTTTATCAATAATTAATGAGCATTTACTATCGTTTGCGATATATTTTATTTTTTCTTCCGGGAAATCTAAATCGATTGGTATATATCCTGCCCCTGCTTTTAAAATTGCAAGAATTGTAATAATCATATTTTCATTTCTCTCTAATTGAAAACCGATTAAATCATCTGGCCTGATTTTATAATTATTCTTTAAATAATGTGCGAGTTGATTCGAACGCTTATTTAACTCGTTATAGGAAATTTCTTTACCTTCGAATACAAGTGCTACTTTGTTTGGTGTCTTTTCAACCTGTTCTTCAAACAAGTCCACAATCGTCTTGTCCTTCGGATATATTGCTGTTGTATCATTAAAGGTGAACAACAGTTTGTGTTTCTCTTCTTCAGATAAATAATCTAATGCTGTTAAAGACTGATCCGCGTTTTGTGCAAACGCCTTGATTACGGTATCAATATGATTTACCAGCTGCTTTAATGATCTTGTATCATAACGATTGCTATCGTATCTAATGTCTATCTTTAGTGAAAAAGCGGATGGGATCACTATAATATTAAAATCATAATTGGATTGCGCAATAACTTCCACTGAATCTAAGGTAAATCCTTCTTCTTCTTCCCGGCTATTGAATACGCCTTCGTTTTCCAGTTCCTTTACTGCATAGTTCTCAAATATCATAATATGATTGATCAGATCCATGCCCGGTTCACTCTGTGACTGAACCTCCGACAGGTTCATATAATGATGTGATGTACCTTGTATCGATTGCTCTTGCAGCATTTTTAACAGGTCAGCAGCCGTAGTATCAACATCATACTTTACTCTGACCGGAATAGTATTGATAAACAGTCCGATCATATCTTCAACTCCTGCTAAATCGGCCGGACGACCTGATACCACAGCCCCAAACACCACATCACTCGTGTTGTTGTAACGTGACAATAGATAGCCCCATACACCTTGCATAAAAGTGTTGTGGGTAATGCCTAAAGTGGTACAAAGTGTGTCTACTTGCTTAAACACAGCTCCCCCTATTTCAAAGTGTTCACTGTATTCGACATAAGTAGTATCTACAGCTCTTGTCTTAAAAGGAATCTCTGCCGGTACTGCATAACCTTTAAGACACTCCTTCCAGTAACCCAGTGAATGTTCTCTGTTTATGGTTTTCAACCAATTGATATAATTGGAATAAGGTATTACCGGTGACAGATCAGCTGTACTGCCTTTTATTGCGGCACTCAACAGTTCATTAAAGTCATTGATAAGCACACTTACACACCAACCGTCCATCAGGATATGATGATGGCTCCAGATAAACTCATACTCCCCTTGCGACAGATCAACAACATGCAAACGCATCTGAGAACCACTGCCTAAATCAAAACCTCTTTCCCTGTCCTGTTGTTTGATCAGCGCTACTTGCAAATCTTGGTCTGCCGAACCGTCAAGTTTCTGATAAGTAAAATTACTCGCTACTTCTTTCCTAACAATTTGCAAAGATCTCCCTGCATATTCAGTACTAAAACTAGTACGCAAAACAGCATGTCTGGCTGTTAAACCCTGGTAAGCAATAGCCAGTTTATCGATATCCAATACTTTGGCTCGTACCCTATAGGAGGTCTGCTCAAAATAAAGCGAACCGGAATCTTCTGCCAGCCAGTGGTAGTAGATGCCTTCCTGAAGAGGAGATAACTCATAGACATCCTCAAGGGTATTATCTGCGTTAAGCTCTAAGAGCTCTGCCCCGCTCAATCCTTGGAAAGTTAAATCCGATGGGGTCAGATGCTGCTCTTTGCTTTTAGCCAATTCCTCTATTAAAAACTCCAAATGTTTCTTGTAAGATCCTGCCAGTTTTTTAATCGTTGCCGCATCATACCTCAAACCTGAATAACGGATCGATATACCCAGTTCCCCCTTTACCAGCATCCCCGATACATCAAGGATTGTATTCATTTTATTCTCTTTAGAGGTATCTGATCCCATATGCTCTGAGGCATATTCAAACAAGGAATCTTCCTCATTGGATACATTTACACCAAAATCACCCAAATAATTAAAGGTAATCTCCGGTACAAGTGTACTCTCAAGTCTTTCCTGACTTAAGTGGGTCAGAATACCATAACCAATTCCTTTATTAGGCAAACGGCGTAAAGCTTCTTTTACTGCCACTAAACTTGCTCTCTGAGTGGAAGAACCCGATACATCCAGTACAAACGGGTAAACCGTTGTAAACCAGCCAACCGTTCTACTGATATCTACTCCATCGATGATCTCCTCTCTTCCATGACCCTCCATCTGTAAGACACTTCTAGC
>NZ_CAGKLC010000196.1 GCF_903469665.1 Flavobacterium sp. UGB4466
CAATTGTGAGGGGTATAACTTTATTTGTATAGATGAAATTAAGTATTTTCCTAATCTGGAAGTGCTAACTATAGATTCTTTTGATTTACAAGAGCTGAACTTGACTTTTAACCCTAAGTTAAAAAAGATTGATATTAAAAACAGTGAGCATCTTACAGAAATTGATTTTTCAAAAAATACCTTTCTTGAAATTTTAAAACTAGAGAATTTATTTTTAGAAAATTTAAGTTTAAGAGCAAATACAAACCTGAGAAAAATAACTTTTGATGGTTTAAATGATATGGATGAGATAGATTTAACGCATAATGTGAATCTTGAGGAATTATATATTAGCCATATGCTGAATTTTGATGCCAGCCTGAATGAAAAAAATAAAAGACTAAAAAAAATATATTGTTCATATGGTGGTTCATGCAGCTGGAGCGAAAATGGACTTCCTGAATTAGAAGATCTTACTTTAGAAAATGCTGAGATTAGTTCAATAGATGTTACAAGGCTTTATAAATTGAAGAAATTAGATTTAACTTGGAATCAGATATCTGAAATTAATCTTTTTAACAACATACTACTAGAAGAATTACGCATTGGAGATAATGCATTCTCCAACATAAATCTTGAAAAAAATATAAATTTAAAATATCTTCATCTGGGTGGAGATTCTAACAGGTGGTCATATGAAAAGATCAATCATGATTTTTTAGATGTCACTAATAACACCAAATTGATTGAATTATTTATTAATTCAATGGGCTTGTCGAATCTGGATCTATCTCAAAATTTATTTCTTAAAAAACTTTATATTAATGAAAATCCACTAAAATCTATTGATTTGTCAAAAAATGATTTGCTTAATAATTTGAGTTTGCTAAATACAATGTTGGAAGATATCAATCTTTCAGAAAATCATAAATTAGAAGAGGTTCAACTACAAAACAACAAATTAAGTTCTATTCAGTTTCCTCTTGAAATGAAAATAAAAAAAATGAGTTTGTCAAAGGATATGTTGGATAATGTCACTATAGAAAAACTTTTAGCTGAGGGTTTTGTTTTTGAAAAAGATTGATATCCTTGGATCTCCAAAGTGTTCAATTGAAAAGCAGCACAAATCTTTTTGCTTCAGCACTTAAATAATAACTTTACATTAATACACAAAGCTTGGCTATGTGAAAGAAAGGTATTCCTTTTTGTACTCTTTTTTACGCATAGAATCTATGTTTCTATTTGTTTAAATAAAATATTTTGAAATTATCACACTGTGCAAAAGCCTCCTACTTTGTGCATTTTTGTGTACTTATGTGTTATTAAATTTTATAAATGTCTCCTGACTTTAAATGTTCCTTCTTACTTTATTTTAGTAAATGAATTCTTAATACTGATGTAAGGTAATTTTAAATATGCCATAACTTTGGCCTTAAGATTAAATCGTTTTTTTGACATAAAAATTTTTTTATGGAAAAGAACAAGGATTTAGGCAGAAGAAGGTTTCTTAGAAATTCTTTATTGGTTGCCGGAGGAGTTTTCATCGCCCCATTGATTGAAAGCTGCAGTAATGATGATAAACCAGACCATGATGATGCTCCAGATGGAATGAAAAACGAAGGTTTTGAAACCGGAGTTGCCAGTTTTGACCCAACTGAAACCGGAGTGATTATCTGGACAAGATATTCAGCAGGCTCTGATGCCGAAATTAATTGGGAAATAAGTAAGAATGCTGCGTTTACCGAAATAACCAGAAAAGGACAGGCGGCAGCATCATCTACAAATGATTTTACAATAGCGGTAGATGTTCAGAATATTCCATCGAATACAAAATATTTTTACAGATTTTTTAATGCCAAAACCAAACAAGTAACCGTTATTGGAGAAACTCGCACATTACCTTCAAAAACAGACAGTGTAAATGATGTAAAAATGGCTGTTGTTTCCTGTTCTAATTTTCCGGCGGGACTTTTCAATGTATACGGAGCGATTGCTTCTTCAGAGGCCGATGTAGTGGTGCATCTGGGAGATTATATTTACGAATACGCGCCGGGACAGTACGGAACAAATCCGTTTACCAATCCTCTGGGCAGAGAACACAAACCCGCCAGAGAGATTACAAGTCTTAGCGATTACAGAGAACGCTACAGACAATATAGAGGAGATAAAAACCTGCAGCTTCTGCATCAGAAAAAGCCTTTTATATGCGTTTGGGACGACCATGAATTTGCCAACGATACTTATAAATCCGGTGCCGAAAACCATCAGCCTTCCGAAGGAGATTTTCAGGTGAGAAAAATGGCCGCTTTCCAGGCTTATAGCGAGTATATTCCGCTTAAAACAGGAAAAGACTTTAGAATTTACAGAAGCTTTAATTTCGGCACTATTCTTTCCCTTTACATGATGGATACCCGAGTGATTGCCAGAGATAAGCAGCTGAGTTACGGTGATTATATCGATAACAGCGGAAATTTTAACCAGACTAAATTCAAAACCGATCTGTTAAGTACTAATAGAAGGTTAATTGGAAGCGAACAAATGACATGGCTGGGATCGCAGATCAATGCTGATACCGCTAAATGGAAAGTACTGGGACAGCAGATCCTGATGACCAAAATGCTGATTCCTGCTGAGCTGTTGATGCTTTTGAATCAAATTTTAGGAGAAGTCTCTAAACTAGGAAGCGCAACACCCGCGACTATGAAGGCGCTTACAACAACAATCTCTCAGCTTGTGGTTATTAAAATGAGACATAAACAAGGAGATCCTTCGTTAACGGCACAGGAAATTGCGAGAGTTACCACTACTTTACCTTATAACCTGGATGCCTGGGACGGCTATTTTGCCGAAAGAGAACAATTGTATGCAATGCTTTCCGGAAAAAATGTAGTGGTTTTGGCCGGAGATACTCACAATGCATGGATGGGTAAACTTACAGATATGCAGGGGAAACGCATAGGAACCGAAATAGCGTGCAGTTCGGTGTCATCTCCGGGATTAGAATCGTATTTCGGAATTACTTCAGACCCTACAAAAGCGATAGAACTGGCACAAGCGTTTACAGTCCTGATCGATGATTTAGAATATGCCAATTTGTACAAGCGTGGATACACCTATCTTAAATTTACAGCATCCGGTTCTGAAGCCGAATGGCGATTTGTAGACAGTGTAACCACTGAAACCACCAATACGGTTACAGAAAAAAAATATACTATAGGATAGGAATTTTATTCGACAGAATTCCTTATGAAAAGTTGCGCAAATGTCTCTGACTTTGCGCAACTTTTTGCGCTTATAAATTATTACAGTTTACAAAACTCTTCATTCCCAGTAGAGTCCCTTATGAAAAGCTGCGTAAATGTTTCTGACTTTGCGCAATTTTTGTGCTTATAAATTATTACAGTTTACAAAACTCTTCATTCCCAGTAGAGTCCCTAATGAAAAGCTGTGCAAATGTCTCTGACTTTGCGCAATTTTTTGCGCTTATAAATTATTACAGTTTACAAAACTCTTCATTCCCAGTAGAGTCCCTTATGAAAAGTTGCGCAAATGTCTCTGACTTTGCGCAATTTTATTAGTTCTTATAAATCAGAATCGTTTCAAGAGTCTCAGACTCTTTTTCATCAGTTAATAGATATTTAAAAATAAGTTAAATCTTATATTTTTGTAAAAGAGATTTAAAAATGAAAGAGGGATACATAATAAGAGATCAAATATTGCCACATTTTATAACTTCAACAGTTGTAGACTGGGTAGATATTTTTACACGTCAGGTATATAGAGATATTGTCATTGAGAGTTTAGAATACTGCATTGAGAATAAAGG
>NZ_CAGKLC010000197.1 GCF_903469665.1 Flavobacterium sp. UGB4466
TTTACTTCGTGCTACTTCGTGAAATTGGTGTTTCAATAGGAATTACACTAATTGGTACTAATTTTTTGCCACAGATTGGAGCGATTAAATAGATTTTTACTTCGTGCTACTTCGTGAAATTGGTGTTTCAATAGGAATTACACTAATTGGTACTAATTTTTTGCCACAGATTAGATGGATTAGAAAGATTTTAATTCGTGTGAATTCGTGAAATTAGTGTTTCAATAGGAATTACACTAATTGGTACTAATTTTTTTTGCCACAGATTAGATGGATTAGAAAGATTTTAATTCGTGTGAATTCGTGAAATTAGTGTTTGTTTTGAAATCTCGAATCAAAATTCATTTTGGTAGTGCTGACAACCTTAATTTTCTTACTGTCCGGATGAGCCGGATTTATGAGGTAATTGAATTCCTGCGGTACTATACAGCTTGGAACTTTTAAAATAGCAGCTTCATTGTAATCAATAAAATCGTCGCCAATCGTTTGTGTTATCAGGATTGGAGGTTTGGAATTCCAGTCTTCCGGTAAATCTTCCAGTCGAACTTCCTGAATGGTGATTTCATCCGGGATTTCGATCTCCACATAAAATCGATCCAAAGGTAAATCTTCGCTTAAATCTAAATGAACGGATACTTCAAGCGTAGCTAATGCACGACTTTCGGCTGTGTAAACCATACGGGTGTTGAGGCTGTTCCATCGGAAACCTTCAGACATCGAGGCTCCGATTCCTGCTAAAGTAGAGGACAGGTATTTTTCTCTTTCGATTCTAAAAACCTTCATTAAGCTAAGTTTCCGTACTCTAGTCGGTTTAAACTAAATTTCACCTCGTTAATTCCGGTTACAGTGTCCAGCATGTTCTCAGGAGTGCTTCCGCCAATAGATAAATTAGGCTTTTTAAGCCACCTTTGGAATTTTTCTTCTTCATTATTGAAAACTTCCAGGCCGTAATCGATCAGTTCATTGATTAAAATAACCAATTCACTGTCTCTGCTGTCTAAAAGTAAATGCTCGCTTTTTTTCTTATTGTAAGTGGTTTGAGGAATTCCCACAATTGCCAGCATAGATTTTACAGGGTTGTTTAGTCGCCTGCTAATGACTTCAATGGAATCATAAGGAATACCGGATCGGATAACTCCAACGCGTTCCATTTTGTTGCTCCAGCTGTATTCTTTCCCGTCAGAACTTAGAGTTGATCTTTTAATAGAAATTACTTTCCCGGAAGCATTTCGAATGCTTCTCTTAGTATCAAAAGGTTCTGTATTTTGTTTTATCTTTTTCATGATACAACTATTTTGCTATAAAGATACAACAATTTTGTTGTTCATATCAAAGTTCGAAGAAAAAAATCCCGATTTGCAAGGGTAGAGTTAGATGATCTTCTTAATTACACGCAATTTGTGAGTGTGTTTGTTTGTTTCGGGATTGTAGATTCCTAAGTGATCCAAACGATCAATGCGAACTTTACCGCTGGCATGAATGATGTAATTATTGTCCATGATAATACCAACATGTGTAATGTTTCCTTCGTCGTTATCAAAAAAGGCCAGGTCGCCGGCTTCGCTTTCTTCGATAAAACTCAGGGGTTCTCCGTCAAGAGCCTGTTGTGAGGCGTCACGATGAATTTTATAGCCGTTTAATTTGTAAACCATTTGAGTGAAACCCGAACAGTCAATTCCAAAAGGAGTTTTACCTCCCCAAAGATAAGGGGCGTTCAAATACATAAATGCAGTACTTATGATAGCGCTCTTAGGTTTGATACCGCTGGTTTTGGTTCCTTCAAAATCAAAATTGGAGATATTGATTTCACTGTTATTTAAAAAAGACAAAGAAGCGCCAAGCGGAATGGGTAGTAATAAATTGTTGGCAGAAGTGATGTAATCAATCAAGTCAGCATTTAAGATAATAGCATCATTGCTTAATTGTTTAAAATTTGCTTCCGAAATAACCTGGTATTGTTTCGAATCTACCCAGCCTTCATAGTCGTCATACTGAATTCTTATTCGGGCCCATTGATTTTGACGTTCCAAAATCTCGATATGTTCACCAAACAAAAGTTGAGTAACGATTTCACTTCTGTCACTTGGCTCAGCTCGTACGGGTACTATGGCTAAATTGCAAATTCCGAACATTTAAGGTAATTTATAAGTTAAAAATTAGGAGTTATCTGGAAAACAAATAACTCCTAACAGAATAGTATTAAGCTCTCTCGATAACAATTGCCGAAGCACCTCCACCGCCGTTGCAAATTGCTGCAGCTCCGGTTTTGGCATTGTTTTGCTCTAAAACACTTAGCAAAGTTACGATGATTCTTGCTCCCGAGCATCCTAGAGGATGGCCTAAGGAAACAGCTCCACCGTTTACGTTTACTTTATCGTTGTCAAGATTAAGAATTTTTGAATTGGCTAATCCAACCACTGCAAATGCTTCGTTGAATTCAAAATAATCAACATCACTTACTGAGATTCCGGCTTTGTCTAAAGCTTTCGGTAATGCTTTTGCCGGGCTGGTGGTAAACCATTTTGGCTCCTGAGCAGCATCAGCGTATCCTTTTATGTAAGCCAAAGGTTTTAATCCTAAGGAAGCTGCTTTTTCTTCAGACATTAAAACCAAAGCAGCTGCTCCGTCGTTTATGGTAGAAGCATTGGCAGCAGTAACTGTCCCGTCTTTAGTGAAAACAGCTCCCAGTGTAGGGATCTTATCCAGTTTTACATTGGTGTATTCCTCGTCTTTTGAAACGATAATAGGTTCACCACGTCTTTGTGGAACCTCTACTGGTACAATTTCATTATCAAATTTTCCGGCATCCCAGGCTTTTGCACTTCTTTCGTAAGACTGAATCGCAAAATTATCCTGTTCTTCACGGCTGATGTTGTATTCAGATGCACATAAATCAGCGCAAACTCCCATTGCGTTGTTATCGTAAGCATCTGTCAAACCATCTTTCTGCATTCCGTCAAGCATAGAAGCCGGACCAAATTTAGTTCCGTTGCGCATCTGTACATAATGTGGAATCAAGCTCATGTTTTCCATTCCTCCGGCTACTACGATTTCAGCATCACCACAAGCGATAGCCTGTGCGGCGAACATAACAGCTTTCATTCCTGAAGCACAAACTTTGTTTACAGTGGTAGCAGCAACCTCTTCAGATAAGCCTGCAAAAAGTGCAGCCTGACGTGCTGGTGCCTGACCAACTCCGGCCTGTACCACATTACCCATAAATACTTCATCAACTAATTTTGGGTCAAGGTTAATTTTTTGAAGTGCGCCTTTTATTGCGGCAGCACCTAATTTAGGGGCAGGTACAGTAGATAAGCCTCCCATGAAACTTCCGATAGGTGTTCTAACGGCAGAAACGATAACAACTCTTTTGTTCATTTTCTGTTAATATTAGTTAATCAAGCAAATTTACTCTTTATTTAAATAAATTCAAATTTTGTCTCAATTCGATTGAATTTTAAATTTAATGTGAATTTTTAGTTAATTCTATTTATTTGATTGTGAAGTGTTTTGAAAAAAAGATTAAAAAAACTTAAAAAAAAGCTTCAAAATAGTTGTGAGATATGGAATGTTGTTATACCTTTGCAACCGCAAAACAGAACACGATTCTTGAGCTTGGAGAGGTGCCAGAGCGGTAATGGAGCAGATTGCTAATCTGTCGACGGGTAACCGTCGCCAGGGTTCGAGTCCCTGTCTCTCCGCTTAGATTTTGCCTCGGGGTGTAGCGTAGCCCGGTTATCGCGCCTGCTTTGGGAGCAGGAGGCCGCAGGTTCGAATCCTGCCACCCCGACA
>NZ_CAGKLC010000198.1 GCF_903469665.1 Flavobacterium sp. UGB4466
GAGAAAAACCATAAACATTGTCATTTTAATCCAATAAACATTCATAAAACAAAAAAACCTCTCAATATCTTGAGAGGTTTTTCCATAAATCTATAAAACAGTAATAATTACATATTCCTTCTATACTGCCCCCCTACTTCAAACAATGCCGAAGTAATCTGTCCCAGCGAACAAACCTTAGTCGCTTCCATTAAATGGGCGAATAAATTTTCGTTTTTAATGGCGGCTTCCTGTAGTTGGCGCAGGTGCTCGTTTACTTTTGCTTCGTGGAACTGGTGTAAGTTATCGAGCATCGTAATTTGATATTGTTTTTCTTCTTCGGTGGCACGAATTACTTCTGCCGGAATTACCGTTGGAGATCCTTTTGAACTCAGGAAGGTGTTTACACCCACAATCGGGAAATCTCCGTTGTGCTTTAAGGTTTCGTAATACAAACTTTCTTCCTGAATTTTAGAACGTTGGTACATCGTTTCCATAGCACCTAATACTCCACCACGCTCTGTGATGCGGTCGAATTCCTGTAAAACGGCAGCTTCTACCAAATCGGTTAATTCTTCGATGATAAACGATCCCTGAATTGGGTTTTCGTTTTTCGCCAGACCTAATTCTTTATTGATAATCAACTGAATCGCCATGGCTCTACGCACTGATTCTTCGGTTGGTGTGGTAATCGCTTCATCATAAGCGTTCGTATGCAATGAGTTACAGTTATCATAAATCGCATACAAAGCCTGTAATGTTGTTCTGATATCATTAAAATCAATCTCCTGAGCGTGTAACGAACGTCCGGAAGTTTGAATATGATATTTTAGCATTTGCGCTCTTTCGTTGGCTCCGTATTTGTTTTTCATGGCTTTTGCCCAAATTTTACGTGCCACACGTCCAATTACTGAATATTCCGGATCTACTCCGTTTGAGAAGAAAAACGATAAGTTTGGTCCAAAATCGTTAATGCTCATGCCACGGCTTAAGTAATATTCTACGTAAGTGAAACCATTCGAAAGCGTAAAGGCCAACTGTGTAATTGGGTTCGCTCCTGCCTCGGCAATATGGTATCCTGAAATCGAAACAGAGTAAAAATTACGAACGTTTTGAGTAATAAAATATTCCTGAACGTCACCCATTAATCGCAACGCAAATTCGGTAGAGAAAATACAGGTGTTTTGTGCCTGATCTTCTTTTAAAATATCGGCTTGAACCGTACCACGAACTTGTGATAAGGTTTTTACTTTGATATCGTTATACACTTCCAAAGGTAAAACCTGATCTCCGGTAACTCCCAAAAGCATTAATCCCAAACCGTTGTTTCCTTCCAGCAGATCGCCCTGGTATTTCGGACGTTCTGTTCCTTTTTCTTTGTATATTTTGTTGATTTTGGCTTCAACTTCTTTTTCTAAATCATTGGCTTTGATGTAATATTCGCATTGCTGGTCGATCGCCGCGTTCATAAAAAAGCCTAACAACATTGGCGCTGGTCCGTTGATTGTCATACTTACCGAGGTTAAAGCATGAACTAAATCAAAACCTGAATACAGTTTTTTAGCATCGTCCAAACAGCAAATCGAAACTCCGGCATTACCGATTTTTCCATAAATATCAGGACGAATATCAGGATCGTTTCCGTATAAAGTCACACTATCAAAGGCAGTCGAAAGTCGTTTTGCCGGTAATCCTGCACTCACATAATGAAAACGTTTGTTGGTTCTTTCCGGTCCGCCCTCTCCTGCAAACATTCTTGACGGATCTTCGCCTTCACGCTTGAACGGATACAATCCTGATGCAAACGGAAATTCTCCCGGAACATTTTCTTGTAAATTCCAACGTAATACATCCCCCCAGGCTTCATATTTAGGTAAAGCAATTTTTGGGATTTGCAAATGCGATAAGCTTTCAGAATGGGTCGCGATTTTAATTTCTTTATCACGCACCTTAAAGCTGTACACCGGATTTTTATATTTGGCTACTTTTTCGTCCCAATTCAGGATAATTTCCCAATTGTACGGATCAAGATCCATTTTTACCTTATCAAACTGATTGAGTAAAAGATTTAAAAAGATTCTGTTTTCGTCGTGCGTTTCGGCTGCTTTCACTCCTTCGACTCCGCTCAGGAAGACACTAGTGTCATCTATTCCGGCTTTATTAATTTGCGGAACTTTCCCTGAAACCGATTCTATGGTTTTAAAGATTCCGTATAATTTCTGTGCTACTTTTTGCTGTGAAGCTGCGATTTCATCATAAGATCGGTTGTTCTCTGCAATTTCAGATAAATAACGGGTTCTGTGTGGCGGAATCACGAAGATTTTCTCGCTCATTTCCTTGGTAATCTGAAAAGTAGATTTCAGCTCCGATTGTGTTTTCTCTACAATCTTGTCCATGATCGCTTTATAAAGCGTGTTCATTCCCGGATCGTTAAACTGAGAAGCGATGGTTCCGAAAACCGGCATTTCATCCGGATTTTTATCCCACAAATTATGATTGCGCTGGTACTGCTTTTTAACGTCACGAATGGCGTCTAATGCCCCTCTTTTGTCAAACTTGTTCAAAGCGACCAAATCGGCAAAATCAAGCATGTCGATTTTCTCCAATTGTGTTGCTGCTCCAAACTCCGGTGTCATTACATATAGAGATACATCAGAGTGATCCATAATCTCGGTGTCGGATTGTCCGATTCCTGAAGTTTCAAGAATGATCAAATCGTATTTTGCTGCTTTTAAAACCTGAATGGCCTCAGCAACATATTTGGATAAAGCCAAATTCGACTGACGTGTCGCCAGCGAACGCATATACACACGAGGATTGTTGATGGCATTCATACGGATTCTGTCACCCAGTAATGCTCCTCCTGTTTTTCTTTTTGACGGATCGACAGAAATCAATCCGATAGTTTTCTCTGGGAAATCAATTAAAAAGCGACGAACCAGTTCATCTACTAAAGATGATTTTCCGGCTCCACCCGTTCCGGTAATTCCAAGAACCGGAATTTTAGAATCGGTATTGCTTTCGTGAATCTGATCAAAAATAGGTTTTGCGATTTCAGGGAAATTTTCCGCTGCCGAAATCAAACGTGCAATTGCCGTTGGAATTTTATTTTCGATATGATCGATTTCTCCGTTTAACTGATCTCCAATAGGATAATCGGAACGCTGAACCAAATCATTGATCATTCCTTGTAAACCTAAAGAACGCCCATCATCCGGAGAATAAATTCTCGTGATACCATATTCATGTAATTCTGAAATTTCGCTTGGAAGGATTACTCCGCCTCCGCCTCCAAAAATTTTAATGTGTCCTGCTCCTTTTTCTTGCAGCAAGTCATACATGTATTTAAAATATTCATTATGTCCTCCCTGATACGATGTCATCGCAATCGCATTCGCGTCTTCCTGAATAGCAGTATTCACCACTTCCTCAACACTACGGTCGTGCCCAAGGTGAATTACCTCAACTCCGGTTGACTGAATAATACGACGCATAATGTTTATCGCTGCATCATGTCCGTCAAAAAGAGAGGCTGCGGTTACAATTCTTACTTTATTTTTAGGAATATATGGTATTTGTTGTTCCATTTTATGAATATGATAATTTTAAGGGAGCAATTTACAAAATATTACAACATTTGATCATGCTAATATCTTTTTGTTAACAAAAAAAAGAATCTTTTTTCTTTTAGAGGGGTAACAAATTGAATACTAAGTTGATTTATCCTATATAAGTC
>NZ_CAGKLC010000199.1 GCF_903469665.1 Flavobacterium sp. UGB4466
TCTGTGGCAAAAAAATTAGCACAAACTAGTGTAATTCCTATTGAAGCACCAATTTCACGAATTCACACGAAGTAAAAATCTATTTAATCGCTCCAATCTGTGGCAAAAAATTAGTACCAATTAGTGTAATTCCTATTGAAACACCAATTTCACGAAGTAGCACGAAATAAAAATCTATTTAATCGCTCCAATCTGTGGCAAAAAAATTAGCACAAACTAGTGTAATTCCTATTGAAGCACCAATTTCACGAATTCACACGAAGTAAAATCTTTCTAATCCATCTAATCTGTGGCAAAAAAATTAGTACCAATTAGTGTAATTCCTATTGAAACACCAATTTCACGAAGTAGCACGAAATAAAAATCTATTTAATCGCTCCAATCTGTGGCAAAAAAATTAGCACAAACTAGTGTAATTCCTATTGAAGCACCAATTTCACGAATCCACACGAATTAAAATCTATTTAATCGTTCCAATCTGTGGCAAAAAATTAGTGACAATTAGTGTAATTCGTGTTTAGGCACTTATTCTGATAGTTTTTCTAAACTCAGAAGGGCTATTTCCTTTTTGTTTCTTAAAGAATTTATTGAAATGGCTTTCATCAGTAAAACCAAATTCATACGCTATTTCATTGATTCGTTTATCACTGAATTGCAAACGATGTTCAATCAATTTTGTTTTATAATTACTAATATACTGCTGCATGGTTTCATTTGCATGCTTCTTGAAGTAACGTCCTAAATAGGTACTTGAAATTCCGAAAAAATCACTAATCGATTCTGCCTTGATTTTCTCAGGATAATAAATATTGTTTTGGATGTACTGCAAGATATCCATCGCTTTAGCTTCGCAGCCTATGTTCACCTGCTCCGGCAGATACTTCGCAATGTTACGGGCAACGACAATAATAAGAGTGTTTACCAATTGCTGAATCAATTCCTGATTGTAAACATCTTTATCTTCATACTCTCGAATGATTGCCTCTACCATAACTTTTACGAGACATTTATCAGCAACATTTTTTAAAATACAGCCCGGCTGATGATTCGCATTTTGCAGAATATATTCTAAACGCTGAATGTTTTCGTTCTGCAGACTAGAGTTTTTTAGATAAATATCATTAAACCTCAAAAAGAAAAAATTTGTTTTGGTCTCAATGGTAAAATTATGACAGTCTTCAGGTGTCAGCAAAAATAAATGTCCCTCATCGTATTCAAAAACATTTTTATTGATGCATTGCAAACCAGTTCCTTTCAAAACATAAACCAATTCAAAAAAGTTATGACGATCTCCCACATCCGGATATACATCTAAAGTCTCAAAAGAAACACTAAACGGTTCGTATAAATTTTCTTTTTTCATTTTGTCTGTTATTTATTGCGGTTGCAAATATACCTAAAAAACACAAATATATACCACTTAAAACAATTAAAAATGGTATAATTTTGTCAAGTGATTTTTTAGCATCTTTTCTAAGAAGTTAAAAAAAAACATGCTTCAATCTATTACCATAATTTATACACAAACAAAATTTACAAGAATATTTACAAAATGAAGAAAATTTTTATTATCAACGGCGGGCAAAACTTTGCGCATTCAGGTGGAAAACTCAATCAAACCATTACAGACTGGACTATAGAATATTTTACAACCAGCAATAAATATGAAGTAAGAACCACTCACGTTCAGGACGAAATTGATCTTGAAGAAGAAGTCGAAAAATTCGTATGGGCTGATTTAGTGATTTACCATACGCCAATTTGGTGGTTTCACCTACCCAATCTTTTTAAAAAATATATTGATGATGTTTTTAG
The DNA here is from genome assembly GCF_903469665.1 of Flavobacterium sp. UGB4466. GTDB lineage: Bacteria > Bacteroidota > Bacteroidia > Flavobacteriales > Flavobacteriaceae > Flavobacterium > Flavobacterium lipolyticum. The sequence goes on from NZ_CAGKLC010000199.1 coordinate 1,816, forward strand.
TGAAGGTCACGAGAAAGGAATTTACCAAAATGACGGCAGAACAAGAACAAATCCCGATCTTAATTATGGTACAGGCGGACTTTTGCACGGGCGAAAATACATGCTTACCACTACCTGGAATGCTCCTGCAGCGGCCTTCACGCTTCCGGGAGAATTTTTCGAAGAAACTACGGTAGACGAAGGGGTTATGTTTGGTTTCCATAAAATGAATCAATTTGTAGGAATGGAAAAACTGGATGGTTTTCATTTTCATGATGTAGAAAAAGGAGCTACTGAAGAAAATATTGGTATCTTTAAACAAAACTATACCAACCATTTAAAACAAATCTTTAAAACTATATGATTATGATTTCAATCACTGCTATTTTAAAAAGTAAACCGGAAAATACAGCTCAAATCAAAAACATGTTAAACCATTTGGTTACTGAGACCAGAAAAGAAGAGGCTTGCATTCGATATGATCTGCATCACAGCGAGAATGTTTTTATTATTTGGGAAGAATGGAAAGACCAGCCAGGCCTTGATATTCATAACAATCAGCAGTATCTGCAGGATTTTATTAAACAAAGTGAAGGTTTAATCTCCTCGCCCATTCAGGTTTACAAAACAGTACAAATATTATAATCAAAGTTAGCAATGAGAGCACTTTTAACGACTACTTACGAATCTGATTTTGTAAGTACTGAAATAGAAAAACCGACTCCAAAAGAAGGAGAGGTTTTAATCAAAATTCATGCAAGTGGTGTTAATCCTATCGATAACAAAATTCGTATTGGGGTTTCACCCTATGCCTCACCTGTTTTGCCAGCGGTATTAGGAACTGATCTTGCCGGTGTTGTTGAAGCAGTTGGAAAGAATGTTACCGATTTTAAAGTTGGTGATGAAGTCTACGGGCTCGCCGGAGGTGTTTTGGGACTTCAGGGAACATTAGCAGAATACACTGCTGTTGACGCCGATTTACTGGCCATAAAACCAAAAAACCTGACTATGAAAGAGGCAGCAGCAGTTCCATTGGTACTGCTTACGGCTTGGGAAGGTTTAATTGACAGAGCAAAAGTAAAAAAAGGAGATCAGGTTTTGGTTCATGCCGGAGCCGGAGGTGTTGGGCACATGGTGATACAGCTTGCCCGCATTTTTGGTGCTGATGTTTATGCGACTGTTTCTCCTCAAAAAGCAGCCATCGTTGAATCATACGGAGCAACTCCAATTGATTATAAGACAGTAAAAGCTGAAGATTATGTAAAGCAATTTACAGGCGGAAAAGGTTTTGACATTATTTACGATACGGTTGGAGGTCAATCTTTGGATGATTCTTTTGCTGCTATCCGCCATTACGGCCAGATTGCCAGCTGTTATGCTTTTGGAACACATGCATTGGCGACGGGATCGCTTCGATCTGCAAGTTTACATGGTGTATTTGTTTTACACCCGATGATTAGTGGTGAGGGCAGAAAACATCATGGAGATATTTTAAAAGAAGCTGCAAAATTTATCGAAGAAGGGAAATTAAAGCCTCTTATTGATCCCAGAAGCTTTTCTTTAGCTACTGCTATGGAAGCGCATAAAGCGGTTAGCGATAGTTCTTCTGTTGGAAAAATTGTAGTAGATATCGTTTAATTTCAAAATTTAATCCTTTTTGAATGAGGATCAATTTTCTGATAAATCATTAACTAAACCACTCTGCACTGAAAGTGCAGAGGTTTGTTTTACGAGGGACTGAAAGTCCCTCTTCTTATTTCATTC
>NZ_CAGKLC010000200.1 GCF_903469665.1 Flavobacterium sp. UGB4466
TACTCCGTTGGCGTCAATGCTCAATGGACCTGTTTTAATTGGGGTTACATTGGTATTGGCTGCGGTTACCGGCTGTCCGTTTAAGGTATCGTTGATTGTTACGTTTCCAATTGTGGTTGCTGTTGTTGTACCCGGTGTTTGAACTGGGTAGCTGTTATCAACGTTGGCTACGATTGGGTTTTTAACTTCAACAGTTGCCGTAGCTGTAGCACAGTTGGCAGGGGTTGCTCCTTCTTCACAGATTTCGTATGTGATTTGGTAGGTTCCTGTTACAGTGTTTGGATCTAAAGTTAGTACTCCGTTGGCGTCAATGCTCAATGGACCTGTTTTAATTGGGGTTACATTGGTATTGGCTGCGGTTACCGGCTGTCCGTTTAAGGTATCGTTGATTGTTACGTTTCCAATTGTGGTTGCTGTTGTTGTACCCGGTGTTTGAACTGGGTAGCTGTTGTCAACGTTGGCTACGATTGGGTTTTGCACAATAATAGTAACTGTAGCTGTTGCACAGTTTGCTGTTGGATTTGCAACCTCACAAATTTGATAATCAAAAGTGTAAGTTCCTGTTGGCGTATTTGGCTGAATTGTAACAGCTCCTGTATTAGTGTCAAAATTTAAATTTGAAGGTAAAGTTGTAGTCGAAGTAATTATAACTTCATTGCTAACTACATTTTTACAGTTCAAAGAGTCATTATCCAGAACACTTGGAACTGCGATTCCACCCAGAACTCCATTAAAGGATGTTACACGATCTTCGATAGCTTTGATTGGTCCTATTACTTTCACCGTTTGCGTACACGTCTGAGTATTTCCGGCAGCATCAGTAGCGGTCCAGGTTACCGTAGTGGTTCCGATTGGGAAGCTTGATGGCGCTTCGTTAGTTACCGTTACTGTTCCTGAGCAGTTATCGCTCGTAGTTGGAGTACCTAAAACAACACCTGTTGCAGCGCATGAATTAGTATCAGCCACAGCAGTAACATTTGAAGGACAAGTGATGGTTGGTTTTTGAGTATCGTTTACGGTTACGGTTTGTGTACAAGTCTGCGTATTTCCGGCAGCATCAGTAGCGGTCCAGGTTACCGTAGTGGTTCCGATTGGGAAGCTTGATGGTGCATCGTTAGTTACCGTTACTGTTCCTGAGCAGTTATCACTTGTCGTTGGAGTGCCTAAAACAACGCCGGTTGCAGCGCATGAATTAGTATCAGCCACAGCAGTAACATTTGAAGGACAAGTAATTGTTGGTTTTTGAGTATCGTTTACGGTTACAGTTTGCGTACACGTCTGCGTATTTCCGGCAGCATCAGTAGCGGTCCAGGTTACCGTAGTGATTCCAATTGGGAAGCTTGATGGTGCATCGTTAGTTACCGTTACTGTTCCTGAGCAATTGTCTGAAGTTACTGGAGCTCCTAAAACAACGCCCGTTGCTGTACATGAATTAACATCGGCTACAGCAGTTACATTTGAAGGACAAGTAATTGTTGGTTTTTGAGTATCGCTTACTGTTACCGTTTGCGTACACGTCTGCGTATTTCCGGCAGCATCGGTAGCGGTCCACGTTACGGTTGTGGTTCCGATTGGGAAGCTTGATGGTGCATCGTTAGTTACTGTTATTGTTCCAGAACAGTTATCGCTCGTAGTTGGAGTACCTAAAACAACTCCGGTTGCAGCGCATGAATTAACATCGGCTACAGCAGTAACATTTGAAGGACAAGTGATGGTTGGTTTCTGCGTATCGTTTACGGTTACCGTTTGCGTACACGTCTGCGTATTTCCGGCAGCATCAGTAGCGGTCCAGGTTACCATAGTGGTTCCGATTGGGAAGCTTGATGGCGCGTCGTTAGTTACCGTTACTGTTCCTGAGCAGTTATCGCTCGTAGTTGGAGTTCCTAAAACAACGCCTGTTGCAGCACATGAATTAGTATCAGCCACAGCAGTTACATTTGAAGGACAAGTGATGGTTGGTTTCTGAGTATCGTTTACGGTTACCGTTTGAGTACAAGTCTGAGTATTTCCGGCAGCATCGGTAGCGGTCCAGGTTACCGTAGTGGTTCCGATTGGGAAGCTTGATGGCGCGTCGTTAGTTACCGTTATTGTTCCTGAGCAATTATCGCTTGTCGTTGGAGTGCCTAAAACAACTCCTGTTGCAGCGCATGAATTAGTATCAGCCACAGCAGTAACATTTGAAGGACAAGTGATGGTTGGTTTCTGCGTATCGTTTACCGTTACGGTTTGCGTACAAGTCTGCGTATTTCCGGCAGCATCAGTAGCGGTCCAGGTTACCGTAGTGGTTCCGATTGGGAAGCTTGATGGCGCGTCGTTAGTTACCGTTACTGTTCCTGAGCAGTTATCGCTCGTAGTTGGAGTTCCTAAAACAACGCCTGTTGCAGCACATGAATTAGTATCAGCCACAGCAGTTACATTTGAAGGACAAGTAATTGTTGGTTTCTGCGTATCGCTAACTGTTACGGTTTGCGTACACGTCTGCGTATTTCCGGCAGCATCAGTAGCGGTCCAAGTTACCGTAGTGATTCCAATTGGGAAGCTTGATGGTGCATCGTTAGTTACCGTTACTGTTCCTGAGCAATTGTCTGAAGTTACTGGAGCTCCTAAAACAACGCCTGTTGCTGTACATGAATTGACATCGGCTACAGCAGTTACATTTGAAGGACAAGTAATTATTGGTTTCTGCGTATCGCTAACTGTTACGGTTTGCGTACAAGTCTGCGTATTTCCGGCAGCATCAGTAGCGGTCCAGGTTACCGTAGTGGTTCCGATTGGGAAGCTTGATGGCGCGTCGTTAGTTACCGTTACTGTTCCTGAGCAATTGTCTGAAGTTACTGGAGTGCCTAAAACAACGCCTGTTGCAGCGCATGAATTAGTATCAGCCACAGCAGTAACATTTGAAGGACAAGTAATTGTTGGCTGAGTTAAATCTTTTAAAATGACCTTTTGTATCGCTGTTTCGATATTACCATTCCCATCATCAAAACTCCAAGTAATACTATGTGTTCCCTGAGTATTATATATTAGCGGATCTGTAGTCGTTCCAGTAATAGTTCCAGAACAATTGTCTGTTGTGGTAGGTGCTATAACTGTAGCATTGCATTCTCCCGTTATATCTGCTAAAACTGGTTTCGTTGGTTTTTGAGTATCACTTACTTTTACAGTTGATACTGCTGAAGTTTGTTCACAGCCAGTCAAAGTGTTTATTACTTTTACTTTATAATCACCGTCTTGAGTGACCGTTAATGTTTGATTGGTCTGACCAGAAATTACTGTATTATCCTTATACCAAACAAACGTAGCTGAACTTGCGTCTGTAACAGCTGATAATGTTGTAGTTAAACAAGCTGTTAAAGCACCTTTTATGCTCGCAGTTGGTAATGGACTTACCGTGAAGGTAACATCTGAACTGCTAGCAGCACAACTTCCGTTAGAAGCAACCGTGTATCTTATCGTTACCGCTGT
>NZ_CAGKLC010000201.1 GCF_903469665.1 Flavobacterium sp. UGB4466
GCTATAAGCACAAAAAGACAATATCGTTAGAAAAAAAGTAAATATTACTTTAATTTTGTTAAATCCATTCATAAATCTAAAAGTTAATTTTAATAAAACGCTACAGCTATAATTTTTACAATTGATTATTTTTGACAAAAAATTATATGTAAGTTTGACATGTCAAAAAACAAGCCATAATTTTACAAAAATAGCATTTAAACCTTTGCATACAAACTTATTTAATATCGTTTTATTATCATTTTTCCTAACTTTAGGATGTGGTAATTTATATTCGCAAGAGATAAAAAACAAAAAAAAGCCTTTACCTACTGTAAAACAAACAGATAAACCCAAAAGCACTACAACAGAGAAACCTGAGGTTGCCGTTTCAGACACTATAAAGCTGGATACGGTTAAGGCAAAAAAGAATTTTCTGGACGCTGTTACCAAATACAAAGCTAAAGATTACGCTAAATACGACAAAAAAGCAAAAACTCTTACCTTATATAATGAAGCCGAACTTTATTACAAAGATGTCGAATTAAAATCGGGTATCATTGTTTTAAACATGGAGAAGGAAGAAGTTTATGCCGGACGTATTCGGGATTCTGCAGGTGTTTTGATACAATATCCAAACTTCAAACAAGGAGGCAGCGAAGTTCAGCCAGACTCTATTCGATTTAATTTTAAAACAAAAAAGGCGCTGATCTATAATTCAAGAACAGAACAAGGTGAATTTAAGATTAAAGCGGCCATTACCAAAAAAGAAAACGACTCGGTTTACTTTTTACGCGGTGCCCGTTTTACAACCGCAAAAGACATTGACAATCCGGAATACTATTTTCAGACCAATAAAGTAAAATTTATACCCGGTAAAAAAGTAATTACCGGTTTAACCAATATGGTCATTGCAGATGTTCCTACCCCTCTGGCATTGCCTTTCGCCTATTTCCCGATGAGTCAGGAAAAAAGTGTTTCGGGTATTATTTTACCTAGTTACAACGATTCTAATACAAGAGGTTTCTCTTTACAAAACGGAGGATATTATTTTGCATTGAGTGATAATTATGACTTGACGGTTCTGGGTGACTATTATACCAATGGTAGTTATGCCATGCGCTTCGAATCAACGTATGCTGCGAAGTACAAATACAGAGGAAATATTAATATTCGTTATGAAAATCTGATCAACAGTGAGCGTGGTTACCCTGATTATTCTAAAGAAAAAATCTACAACATTCAGTGGTCGCATTCGAAAGATACAAAATCAAATCCTAACTCTACTTTTTCTGCCTCTGTAAACATGGGTAGTAGTAAGTACTTCAAGCGATCTATTAATCAGGCGAACGCTGGATCGAATTTAAATAACACTTTAAATTCTTCCATTTCCTACAGCAAAACATTCAATACAATACCTCAAGCACGTATTTCGTTAACTGCCACGCACTCGCAAAATACTCAAACGGAAAAAATCGACATGACTCTACCAACCTTACAGGCAAGTGTGGATCGTGTCTATCCTTTTGTTGGAAAAGACGGCGTTAAAAAAGGATTTATAAAAAACATCAATTTACAATATAATTTAAGTGGTAAAAACAGTATCTCAACAACAGATTCCCTGTTTTTCAAACCACAGATGTTTAGAGATGCTAAGATTGGAATGCAACACAGTATTCCAATTAGTACTAACTTTAAATTGTTTAAATATTTTAGTGCCGGAGCCTCTACCAATTATCAGGAAACCTGGGTAACTAAAACCGAAAACAGACAATACGATGCTACTAAAGGGCAGGCTGTAACCACAACTGTTAATGGCTTTGATGCTTACCGAACTTATAATTTCAGCACCAATTTAGGAACTACCATTTATGGTACTTTTAATTTTGGTGACAACAAAAAAATTCAATCCATACGTCACGTCATGAGACCCACTATGACGTATTCTTACACCCCAAGTTTTGATCAGTATTACGACAATTATACGGTAGACGCAACCGGAAAAATCAGCACATATTCCAGGTTTGACAATGGTATTTTTGGCGCTCCCGGAAACAGCAACTCTAATATTGTGTCATTTGCTTTAAGCAATACTTTCGAAGCCAAGGTAAGAGATCGTGACAGCACAAAAACAGAGCCGAAAAAGATCATGTTACTAAACAACTTAAACTTCAGCACCAGTTATAATTTCAATGCTGACGGAAAACAAACTTTAGCCTGGCAGCCGGTGATTATAAGTGGTGGAACACAGCTTTTGGACAACAAAATGAATCTGAACTTCGGAGCTGTTTTAAACCCGTATGCGATTGATAATGCAGGGCAAGTAATGAATGTCTTCAATATTGATAACGGAGGGAGTTTATTCCGATTGACGAGTGCCAACCTTACTGTAAACTATTCCTTCTCGAACAAGGGAGGCGGTGCACAGGAAAAGAACACACAGAGCCAGCGAAATGGTGGTCGTAATGACGACTTGTTCGGAACAAATACAGATCTAAACGATAGCAGAAATAGTCAGTTTGCCAACGAAAAAGATGATGACAAAGATGTGATAACTGAGTTTTTCCGCTCTAAACTTCCGTGGGATATGACTATGGCATACTCCCTAACCTACTCGAATGCCGCCAGAGAAAATAAAATTATCGGAAACTCGATCATGATATCTGCCAATATGGACATTACACCTAAATGGAAAGGCGGAGTTTCTACGGGTTACGATTTTGTACAAAAAGGAGTTACTTTTACACAATTTCGTTTTGAAAGAGACTTATTAAGCTGGAGAATGGCCTTTAACTGGACTCCAATTGGTCCAAACTCCAACTGGAACTTCTTTATTGGGATTAAATCCGGAATGTTGAGTGATATTAAATGGAACAAGCGTAGTACTTCAAATCGATAAACCATAAATTTAAAATAATTTATAATGAAAAAAATCATCTTTACCGAAAAGGCACTGGCTCCAATTGGTCCTTACAATCAGGCTGTATTATCAGGAAACACACTTTATGCTTCAGGTCAGATCGCGATCAATCCGACTTCCGGCGAACTTGTAACAGACAATATCAATGATGAAACCAAACAGGTAATGGAAAATATTGCAGCCATTTTAGAAGCTGCCGATATGTCTTTTGAAAATGTAGTAAAAGCTACCATTTTTATCATGGACATGAATAATTTCGCAGCTATAAACACCGTTTACGGTTCTTATTTCGACGAAAAAACGGCTCCTGCTCGTGAAACTGTTCAGGTTGCCTGTTTACCTAAAAATGTAAATGTAGAGATTTCAATAATTGCAGTACAATAAAATTTGTTTCAAGTTTCAGGTTTCAGGTTTCAGGTTTGACACTTTGAGCATAACCTGAAACCTGAAACAAAAAAACCGTTACAGCTCGTAACGGTTTTTTTTTATATTCTAAAAAGAAATTCTATAGTTGCAGCGCAATGGCATTAAGCAGTAAC
>NZ_CAGKLC010000202.1 GCF_903469665.1 Flavobacterium sp. UGB4466
AGGGGTATAATGATTATGTACCTACAAGTAATAAGTATAAGTACAACGGCAAGGAGCTCCAAGACGAGCTGGGGCTGGGGATGTATGATTATGGAATGAGAAATTATGACCCTGCACTTGGCCGCTGGATGAATATCGACCCATTGGCAGAAAAAATGCGAAGATATAATCCTTACACCTACGCTCTTGATAATCCAGTCTTTTTTGTTGACCCTGATGGGATGCAGGCAACATATAATTGGAAAGAGCATAATAAGGGAAATAAAGGAGTTTACACTGATGGAGATAAAAACGTTTCATACGAGGAGGCATTATCGCAAACAACTGCTGGAGAAAGTAATTCAAGTGAAGGTCCAGGAGACCCTCCAAAAAAAGAACCAGGACTAATTAAACAATTTTTGCTAGCCGTTCCAGTCTTAGGTGCTACGATAGATAGTAGCGACAAAATAGAAGAAGGAGATTACGTTGGAGCTTCACTAAGTTTTATGGTGGGGGTGTTGGATTTATTTACTTTAGGAACAGCTAATAAGTACAAGACTGGTACTGCTGGAGTAATGGCAGGAGTTGAAAAAGCAGCTGGGCAAGCTGGGAAATATGGAGGATTATCAGTAGCAGAAAAATATGGGATTAAGTCATATTCATCTTTGAGAACTTTGATAAAAGGAAAGAGTTTGCAAGCGCACCATTTGTTAGAACAACGATTTGCAAGTACATTAGGTGTAACGCCAGGAAGTATGAGTGCTATAGCTGTAACAGCCGAAGAACATCAGATATTTACAAATGCATGGAGGGCTGAAATCGGATATAAAGGCAGTTCTGCACTGACAACTACTGCAAATGCAACAAAAGAGCAAATACATAACGCGGCGAGAAAAGTATATAAAGATTATCCAGAAATATTAAAAGCATTAGGACTATGATAATAAAGTATCATGTAGCACTTGATTGGAATGATTCGCAAATCGAGAAAATGAACGAATTTGGTGTTTATCCTGTTAAGGGATATACAGCCGTTCAAATTGATGAAGAAACCTATCTTAAGGTAAAAGATTATATTTATGAATGGACTGGAAGCGGAGGAATACGGTATCCTGAATTTAGTAAAGCAGAACAAAAGGAGTCTCCATTATCCTTAAAAAGTGGTGGGCATGAGCATGGATACCCTATGCCCGATATGGATTTCGGATATAAACAACTTACTTATGATTTAAGCGATTACTGTCCAAATTGTGGAGTTGGTTTAAAACAGAAAGATGCGTTTAGAGTTAAGAGTGTTCCGCCAGAAGGTAAAAAGCAAATTTTTAGTTTAGGTTGGATTTATGATGAGCTTTTTGTTGAAAGAAAAATTTATAATGAAGTATTTGAGCCATTAGGAATTAATTGTAGAGAAGTTTTAAAGTATAAAAAAGAAAATCCTTTTGAAGAAACTGTTCAATTAGTTTTGGAGCAAACACAAGAAAAGTTAAATCTAGTGGATTATCCAACGGAAACTTGTCATGTTTGTGGAAAGACAAAATATCAGCCTATGCCACAAGGATTTTATCCATTGTACAAGAACATTATAGCTCCCATTTTTAAAAGTTGTGATTACTTTGGTAGTGGGGCATCTGCAACCAATAAAATTTTTATCACTAAAGAATTGAGAGAAAAGCTTATTGAATTAAAAATAGAGAAAAGTGCATGGTACATTCCAACAAAGGCACTTGATGAGACTACAAATCTAAAAAGCCTAGTCACAGGTGATAAAAAAACTGAAAATAAATAGCATTAACTAATGAGAATTACCACAAAACCATTCCTGGTAGTGTTTCAAAGTTAGTGTTATGAGATTTTGAAATTCTAACCTTTTGAAATTTAACAAATTTTAGAAGTGATTAATTTAAAGATGAGCAGTAATGCTCATCTTTTTTGTTTTAATATTGCCTTAAATGAGCGAAAATGAGTAAAAATGCGACATGGTGTTCCAAAGTTAGTGATGGTATGAATTGCCCAAAATGTAAAAAACAAAAGGTTATTAAAAATGGGAGAACAAAAAACAAAAAACACCTGCTGCCGTTGAAGGGCAGACCGTTTTAGACAATGTTAAAGGTTTGGTAACTGGAAGCTGGGTAAGAGCTCTGACTACTGCCTCAGCGGCATTGGGAGAAACCACTACCACTTTTTACGATACCAGATCCCGTGCGGTGAGAACCCGGACTCAAAATCACTTAGGAGGTTATACCAATACCAACAGCAGTTTAGATTTTACCGGGAAGTCGCTCTATACCATTACCAAACACAAACGTACTTCCGGAGACACAGAACTTACCATAAGAGAAGAATACACCTATTCGCCACAAGACCATTTATTAACCCATACCCATCAAATCAACGGAGGAACTGTTGAAGTTTTGGCAAACAATACTTATGACGATCTGGGGCAATTGAGTGTGAAAAATGTGGGGAACAGCGCAGGAACTCCGTTACAGAAAGTACACTACAGTTACAACATCAGAGGCTGGCTTACCGGAATCAACAATGTCGAAGAGCTACAGCAGGACACTGACCCGAAAGATCTCTTTGCTTTTAAAATTAACTATGACAAAGTAGAAGCAAACGCAAATTTTGCCAAAGCACTTTACAATGGAAATATTGCCGAAACTTCCTGGATAACAAATTCAGATGTTACTGGTGCAATTCGAATATATGGCTATCAATACGATCAACTGAACCGCCTGTTGGAGGCGACTTATCAGACTCCAAATTTAGCCGATAACAAAAATTATTTTGGGGAAAGTATGGATTATGATAAAAATGGAAATATTACCAGACTACAACGACAATATATGGCTGGTGTGTCATCAAATCCTTATGTAGGTGATATGGATATTTTGGGGTATTTCTACGAGACCAATTCCAACCGATTGATGAAAGTTACCGATACCAGTAATCAGCTACAAGGATTTAAAGACGATAGTAACGGATTTAATGATTCGGGAGATGATTATGCCTACGATCTTAATGGCAACTTAATGAAAGACGAAAACAAAAACATCACCCAAATACAATACAATCATCTGAATTTACCTAAGAAAATTACATTTGGAACACCTGGGAGAATTGAGTATATTTACAACGCGGCGGGGCAAAAACTCGAGAAATTTGTAAAGGATAGAGATGGTGTTGTAATTTATACCGATTATTTAGGCGGTTTTCAATACAGTTATAGCACAGGTCAAAATATTCCGGTTGATCCTGTTGAGCCAGGGGGTGGAGAGCCAGATCCTCCTGCAGCGGATGATCCGGGAAATACTGATCCTCCTGTTGGTCATGATGTAGACCCTGACCCAAAAGATCCACCGGCAGAAGCG
>NZ_CAGKLC010000203.1 GCF_903469665.1 Flavobacterium sp. UGB4466
TTTAAAGCCTCTCAAAACAGCCAAACATAAATATTGAATTCTATATATTTGTTTTTAAAGAATGATGAAAATGAGCCTCCTTAAAAAAACAAATATACCACAAATACTTTTCCTGTTATTAGTTTTAAGTTCATGTGGTAATGATAAAAAAACAACCGCCGATACCACAACTACAACAGAAGATACTTTACCGAAAATGAAACCGTTAGGTCCTGAAAAAAGAATTTCGCAAGCCTATATCAATTCAGTTGCAGGAAGAATAAATCACTTTTACAATAAAAACTGGCCCAACAATACGATGAACGGAAGTTTTTTGGTCGCCCGAAACGGTCAGATTATTTTTGAACGTTATAGTGGTTTTGCCAATAAAAACGAAGGCACCAAAATAACCGCAGAAACTCCTGTTCAGATTGCTTCTGTGAGCAAGGTTCTGACTGCTACAGCAGTTTTAAAACTGGTTAATGCCGGTAAGATCGATTTAGATCAAAAGGTAAATACGATTCTAAAAACCTTTCCGTACGAAGACTGCACCATCAGAATGCTGCTGGACCATCGTACCGGAATGCGCAATTATGCCTATTTTACAGACAGAGACAAATCCGTTTGGGACAGACACAATCAGCTTACCAATAAAGATATCCTGGACATTTTAGCGACCAAGAACATTGGTTTGGAATCCAGAACCGGAACGCGATTTAGTTATTGCAATACCAACTATGCGATGCTGGCTCTAATTATTGAAAAAATTACGGGCTTAACGTATAAAGAAGCTATGCACCAAATGATTTTCAAACCTTTGGGAATGAAACACACCTACGTTTTTGATGATGATAAGGACAGAAAGAAAATTGTTCCTTCTTATAAAGGTAATGGTGTAGAAATTGGTTTTGATTATTTGGACAATGTTTACGGAGACAAAAATATTTTTTCAACGGTGCGAGACCTTTTAAAATTTGATCGTGCCAGAAATTCACCTGATTTTTTAAAACCCGCCTTACTGAAACAAGTTTATACCGGATACAGTAATGAACGTAAAGGAACCAAAAATTACGGATTAGGAATCAGAATGATCAATTGGGAAACCGGACAGAATTTTTATTTCCACAATGGCTGGTGGCACGGCAATACTTCTTCTTATATTACTTTAATGAAAGAACATGTTACCATTATTGCCTTGTCGAACAAAATGACCCGAAATACCTATGCGGTTCGCAAACTGGCACCAATTTTTGGCGATTACCCTTTTAACTTCAAGGACGAAGACTAATACAGTAGTCGTAAAGTCAAAAGTCAAAAGTCAAAAGTCGAAAGTCAAAAGTCGAAAGTCAAAAGTCGAAAGTCAAAAGTCGAAAGTCGAAAGTCGAAAGTCGAAAGTTGAAAGTCGAAAGTCGTAAAATCAAAAGTCGTAAAGACCTAAAGACCTAAAGACCTAAAGCAGTTACAATATTGGCTTTGATCTTTTTAAATACCATCAATTGTGCGAAAACAAAAAGTAAGCGTTTGACTTTAAAAACTTTACAACTTTCGACTTTCGACTAATACGGAATAATATAATTTTCTGAAAAATTTATTACAAAACTAACTGCAAATAGTATAAATTTGCAAACTCATTTTTGGGGTCGACTGGTTTTGACAGCAAGTCGAATTGAAAAGTAAGCACGTCGAGCATTGAGACCTTGCTCGTAAATATAAGATCTTACAATTTTACACGGCGAAAATAACTACGCTTTAGCTGCATAATCCGAATTATAGTAAGATTGCGCCACGTTCCTACAAGGTAGGAAAGCTGGATTCTCCTTGAAAGCCTTGGTTTGTGGCGGTCAGTACAGGGGAACCGTAAAAATAAACCTAGATTTCCATGAGCTTCGGGTGGATATCGAAATTAAGAAGATAAGTGTTGAGTGGTTGTTCCTGACCTGGCTTAACATCGAAAATCCAATCAGGAAATAAACGTGTAGAAAGCTCTTTAGTTGCTTGTTTGGACCCGGGTTCGATTCCCGGCGACTCCACTATAACCGCCTGATATTCAGGCGGTTAAATACAAAGTTTAAAAAAAGAGAACAAAAAGAGAACAAAATTTAAGTAATTGATTTAATGTCCCCGCAAGCATTTTAATTTTTAAAACAGATTAAAATGAAATCAATTTACTCTACTCCCAAGGTGGTCAAGTATGACGATCTTTCGAAACCTTGGTTTGTCTATTTCAGATATAACCAAAAGCTTTTCCGTTATAAATTCGGAATAAACTATATCAATAGTTACAAGAAAAGGCTAATTGAAGCTAATTCACTTAGAGATGTTTTGCACGAAAAATTGCGAACTGGATGGAATCCAAACATTCCGGATGTTGTCAGCACTTTTAGTAATATGACTTTTAGCGAAGCATTAGATTTCTCAATTGAAAAAAAAACTCTTACACTAGGATCAAAAACTTTGTGTGGCTATAAAAGTACCGTAAAATTTATAAAAAATGCTTTAGCCCCAACAAATACAAAAAACTTACTTATTAGCGAAACCAAAAGAGTACACGTAAAATTAATTCTTGAAAGAACGCAACAGCAACGCAAATGGTCTAATAAGTCCTATAACAAAAATTTAGGGTACTTAAAAGCTATCCTTTCAGAATTAATACAATGGGATATCATAGAAAATAATCCAGCACTTGGAATAAGAGCTTTAAAAGTTAGTGAAGTTACCGGATTCAAACCAGCATCAGATGACCAAGTAAAAGTTATCAAAGAAAAAATACTTAATGATTTTCCCAGTTTCTACGCGTACATAATTACAATTTTCCATACCGGAATAAGACCTGAAGAACTTCTTTCCGTACAGATAAAAATGATAGACCTGAAAAAGTCACAAATTACCCTTCCACCTGGAATAACAAAAACAGACAAAGAAAGAATAGTACCAATTAACCAACACTTAAAATCTTTTTTTGAAGACATGAATCTTCATATTTACAATAAAGACTTTTTTATATTTGGATCAAGACGTGAACATTCAAACCGAGGTTTAAAAAAGAATTTAGATTTCGTTCCAGGAGCAAAACAATTAAGCAGAGACACAGCATCTAAATTATGGCGAAAACTTATTAAAACAGAATCAAATATCGATGTAGATATGTATTCTTTAAAGCATCTTGGAGCAAACAAAAAAATACTTGCAGGAATTGAGCTAGACGCACTAAGAGAACTATATGGTCACACCTCAAAAATGATGACTTTAAGATATGCTAAAGTTGTAAAAGAAGTCAATAGGCAACAAATAATTGAAAAATCACCTGATTTTTAAAGTAAACAAAACATTTATATTATTGACTTAAAATTGTTCCATTTTAGAAC
>NZ_CAGKLC010000204.1 GCF_903469665.1 Flavobacterium sp. UGB4466
TCCTTTTGCGATACCCATACTTCTAAAAAAAAAACTGAAACTTCTATCGCAAAAGATTTAGCGGACAGCCCGACCCGGAGGGGAACGCCATAATTAGTTTATTAATTTTGTTTTTGTTAAAATACCGTCATTTTTTGTTTTTTAAGATGGTGTGATAGATTTTTTTAAATGCTATTGAGTATTTTTGTTTGAAACATTATAATTTAAGTATGAAAAAAACTATTGTATTGTTGACACTGTTTGTAATTTCAAATTTAAGTGCTCAGCAGCGCCCTAAGTTGGTGGTAGGTATTGTGGTAGACCAGATGAAAATGGAATATTTGTATCGGTTCTCAGATGATTTTTCGTCTAATGGATTTAAGAGATTGATGAATAATGGATATACTTTTCAGAATATGCATTATAATTATATGCCTACTTACACTGCTCCTGGTCATGCGTCTATTTATACCGGGACTACTCCGGCAACTCATGGAATTGTAGGAAATGAATGGTTTAGCAGGACACTTGGTAAAGATACCTATTGTACGGATGATGCTAGCGTGAAAACAGTTGGCGATGGTACTGCTGAAGAAGGGGCAATGTCTCCTAAAAACTTACTAAGTACTACTATTACTGATGAAGTAAGAATGGGGACGAATTTTGAAGGTAAAGTGATCGGAATGAGTTTGAAAGATCGTGGTGCGATTTTACCAGCAGGACATTTTGCGAATTGGGCTTTTTGGTACAGTAAGACAGGTTCTTTCATTTCAAGTACTTTTTATGGTGAAAAGTTGCCAGAATGGGTTGCGGAATTCAATAATGAGAAGCGTTATATGACATATATCAATAAGGGGTGGGATTTATATAAGCCTCTTTCGGTTTATAATGAAAGCTTACCGGATAATAATCCGTACGAAGGGAAGTTGTACGGAAGTGCAGCACCGGTTTTTCCTTATGATTTAAAGGGTATGTATGAGAAGAATGATGCGGGGGTTTTAAGAGCTACTCCTTATGGAAATGACTTGTTGGCAGAATTTGCGATGAAGGCTATCGAAAAGGAAGAGTTAGGAAAAGATAGTATAACTGATTTTCTAACAGTAAGTTTTTCTTCTACAGATTATGTGGGGCATTTACTTGGGCCAAGATCGATGGAACTTCAGGATACTTATTTAAGGTTGGATCAGACAATTGCTGACTTTTTAAATTATTTAGATAAAACGGTTGGGAAAGATAATTATTTGTTATTCTTAACAGCTGATCATGCAGGTGCTGAGAATGTAATCTATTTAAAGGATCGAAAATATAATGTAAACAATTATCCGGTTAAGGATGTTAGAAAAAGTCTGCAGGATTTTTCAGTGAAAACATTTGGTGTTGATTTGATTTTAAATTATTCGAACTTTAATGTGTTTTTGAATAAGCCAGTTCTTAAGAAAAAAGGACTT
The DNA here is from genome assembly GCF_903469665.1 of Flavobacterium sp. UGB4466. GTDB lineage: Bacteria > Bacteroidota > Bacteroidia > Flavobacteriales > Flavobacteriaceae > Flavobacterium > Flavobacterium lipolyticum. Next base: position 1,428 of record NZ_CAGKLC010000204.1, read on the forward strand.
GATTTGGTAAAAGTAAAGCAGAGTTTTAAGGAGTTTTTGATTTCACAGCCACAAGTTAAAAGAGCATATACAGAAGAGGAAATTTTAGCAAATTCCGGAAAGGATTATTATCTTGATTTTATAGCGAAAGGTTATGATGTAACTCAAAACGGAGATTTGATTATTCTTGATAAACCTGGAAATATTGAATATTCTACTACAGGAACATCACATGGAACTCCTTATAGTTATGATACACATGTGCCAGCTATTTTTTATGGATGGCATATTAAAAAAGGAGAGTCATACGACAAAAAGGCTATAACTGAAATTGCGCCTACAATAGCCCAAAAAATTAAAGTAACTTTTCCAAATGGAACAGAAGCAAAAGTGTTGCAGGAAGTTCTGGATGAAAAATAGTTTTTCTGTACTTGAAATAGAGCCTGTCATGTTTTGTGACAGGTTTTTTTATGCGTAAAAAAAAGGCTTCTCAATTAAGAAAAGCCTTTTGATAGTGTTTAGTAAGCACTTATTTTAATGTTAGCATTATGCGTTTGCTAATACTTCTTCGTTGAAAGGTAAATTCCAAGCTTCTGCAACTCCTTTGTAAAGGATTTTTCCATTAGCAATGTTTAATCCTTTTTTTAATTCTTCGTTTTCGTTACAAGCAGTCTCCCATCCTTTGTTTGCTAATTGTACCGCATAAGGTAGAGTAGCATTTGTTAAAGCTAAAGTAGAAGTGTAAGGAACAGCTCCTGGCATATTTGCTACGCAATAGTGAACAATATCATCGATGATGAAAGTTGGATTTTCGTGAGTGGTAGGAGTACAAGTTTCGATACATCCACCTTGATCTACCGCTACGTCAACAACGACAGTTCCAGGACGCATTAATTTTAACATGTCACGAGTAATTAAGTGAGGTGCTTTTGCTCCTGGGATCAAAACGGCACCAACAATTAAATCAGCTGTAGCGATTGCTTTAGTGATGTTGTAGTGGTTAGACATTTCTGTGTTCACGTTAGCTGGCATGATATCATCTAAATAACGTAAACGTGGTAAGCTTAAATCCATGATAGTAACCTGAGCACCTAAACCAGCAGCCATTTTAGCAGCTTGAGTTCCTACGATTCCTCCTCCTAAAACCAGTACTTTTGCTGGTGGAACACCTGGAACACCTCCTAAAAGAATTCCTCTTCCTTTTAATGGTTTTTCAAGGTATTTTGCCCCTTGTTGGATAGCCATACGACCTGCAACTTCAGACATTGGTACTAATAATGGTAAACTACGGTCTGCTTTTTCAACAGTTTCGTAAGCTAAACATACAGCGCCTTTCTCAAGCATAGCATGAGTTAATGGCTCTGATGAAGCAAAGTGGAAGTAAGTGAATAATAATTGATCTTTTTTGATTAATGGGTATTCAGAAGCAATAGGCTCTTTTACTTTAATAATCATTTCTGCAATGGCATATACTTCTTCAATAGTTCCTAAAACTACCGCACCTGCATTTGCATATTCATCATCACTGAAACCACTTCCTAAACCGGCTGTAGCTTGTACGTAAACAGTATGTCCGTGTTTTTTCATTTCAGAAACTCCTGCAGGAGTTAATGCTACACGGTTCTCATTGTTTTTGATTTCTTTTGGAACACCTATTATCATTTTGTTATCTTTTTTATTTTTTGTTGAAATTGTTTTACAAAACTACAGATAGAGAATATATTATTGATTAACGTGGAATAAATAAGAAAATATTATTTT
>NZ_CAGKLC010000205.1 GCF_903469665.1 Flavobacterium sp. UGB4466
CAAATTGATTCTTTGGAAGTCCGCAAATTAAAAGGATTGATCCGAAGAAGAGAATCTTATGCAGCGACCCGATACATTGGTTTAAAAGATGAGAATACCCACTTTTTAGATCTTCCGTTTTATGAAACCGGACAGGTAAAAAAGAATCCGTTGGGGCCTGAAGACATTGCTATTGTAAAGGACATTATTGCACAAATTAAACCCCATCAGGTATTTGCAGCGGGAGATTTAGCAGATCCGCACGGTACACACGAAGTTTGTCTGAATGCCATCTTTGCGGCGATGAAACAACTGAAACCGGAAAAATACATGGACGACTGCTGGTTGTGGCTGTATCGCGGTGCCTGGCACGAATGGGACATTCACGAAATTGATATGGCCGTTCCGCTTTCTCCATCTGAAGTATTACTAAAACGTCACGCAATTTTGTACCACCAATCACAAAAAGACCGCGTAATGTTCCAAGGAAATGATTCCAGAGAATTTTGGGTAAGAGCCGAAGACCGTAACAAAAACACAGCCGTATTATACGACGAATTAGGATTGGCAGAATACGAAGCAATTGAAGCTTTTAAACGTTTTGATTATTAAAATTACATTATAAGATCCGGGTGAGAGTGGATCGCAATGCAAAATTCAGATTGATTTCATTAGGAGTAGTGAGGGTTCAATCGAAATCATTCTGAGTTTTGCTTTTATTATTTATTATTAATGTTGTGTAAAAGCAACATCTTTCCAAAAACAAAAAAAATGAAATATTTATTAGTCCTACTATTAGCGGGTGTAACTGCTAGTGCTCAGATTAAAAAAGAGCAGTTAAATCTTATGCCCTGGCCCCAAAGCGTTGTGTTAAATGATGGTAATTTTGCGTTAAATAAAAATTTTAAAGTAAATATTACCGGAAATCCAAATCCCCGAATTTTTGGCGGAGTAACTCGCTTTTTGCGCCGACTAGATGGTAGAACCGGTATTTTTTTCGAACAGGGATTTATTACCAAATTAAATGAAGTCCCAACAGCTGAACTTCAAATCAATTGTACTAAGAGTGGAAAAATTGGTTTGTATGAAGATGAAAGCTATCATTTGGATATCAAAACAAGCAAAATTACAATCAATGCAACAAGCGATTTAGGTGCCCTGCACGGTCTTGAAACCTTATTGCAAATGTTGCAGAATAATAACACCTCATTTTATTTTCCTGCATCCAAAATTTCAGATTTTCCAAGATTTACCTGGAGAGGTTTGATGGTTGATGCTGCCAGACATTTTCAGCCAGTAGATGTAATCAAAAGAAATATTGATGCATTAGCAGCTACAAAAATGAATGTCCTTCACTGGCATTTGGTAGACGACCAGGGGTGGAGAATTGAAATGAAAAAACATCCAAAACTTATTGAAAAAGCTTCGGATGGAATGTATTACACACAAGAGGAAATTAAAAATATCGTAAAATATGCTGATGAGCGCGGTATTTTAATCGTTCCGGAAATAGATGTTCCTGGTCACGCATCTGCAATACTTACAGCTTATCCTGAGATTGGAAGTAAAGTAATCACACTGACAGGAGGAACTTCTGAAAAAAATATTCAGGGAACCGCAATTGCGACCTATGGAATTGAAAGAAATGCGGGTATTTTTTCACCAACATTAGATCCTTCAAATCCTAAAACATATCAATTATTAAGCGAATTATTTGATGAGGTTTGTCCGTTATTTCCGGGGGCTTATTTTCATATCGGAGGAGATGAAAACGAAGGAAAGGACTGGGATTCAAACCCTAAAATTCAGGAATTTAAAAAGAAAAATAAGTTAACAACCAATCATGAGTTACAGACTTATTTTACCATGCAGTTGATTCCGATGCTTAAAAAACATGGAAAACAGTTAATGGGATGGGAGGAAATTCTGACCAAGAACATGTCAAAAGACGCCATTATTCATGCCTGGAGAGGTCCTAATGAAGGAGTAGTAGCAGGACAGTCCTTGATTGAATCAGTAAAAAAAGGATATAAAACCGTAATGTCTAACGGATATTATATTGATTTATTATATCCGATAGCAAGTCATTATCTAAATGACCCTATGCCCAAAGGCGCCGATTTAACCGCTGAAGAAAAAGCGAGAGTATTAGGAGGTGAAGCAACAATGTGGACAGAACTTGTGTCGCCACTAACAATCGATTCGAGACTTTGGCCGAGAACAGTTGCAATTGCAGAACGCCTTTGGTCAGCCGAAGATATTACAGATTTAGCCAGCATGCGCAGACGTCTTGATGTAGTTTCTTTCAGATTGGAAGAGTTAGGAATTACGCATATTCGCAATAAGGATGTGATCTTAAGAAATATCTCGAACAATCAGAATATTGATTTCGTAGAAGAATTTACAAATGTTTGCGAGCCTTTAAAAGGTTACAAACGAAATAAAGGAGGAACTGAGTATCAAATGTACTCTCCGCTAACTCTTTTTGCTGATGCCTGTACACCGGATGCTAAAGATTCTCTGGCTTTTGACGATGCAGTAGCACAATATTTAGCAAATAAGACACCGGAGAATAAAGCAAAAGTAACAGCATTTTTAAACAAGTGGATTGCTGTAAACAAAGGATTGGTAGAATTGAGTGCAAATGCACCTTTGATACAACACTTTTTACCTCTGTCTAAAAAATTGAATGATGCATCACAAGAACTATTACTTGTTTTAGATAACAAATCAACTTTAAAAGTGGATGATCTGAAAAATTTAATCGAGCTATGTAACAGTAAAGACCACGCTGATGTTGAGTTGTCAGTATATGAAAGTCTTAAAAAATTAATTTAAAGATTTGTTTGAGTTAGTATTTAGTATGTTTTTTTTACCATGATTATTTAGTAATTCGTTATCTCTGCCATATAGGTTTCTGGCAGAGATAATTGTGGTAGACTTTACTACATCTTTAACTTCGGAACAATTAATAAGCATAAAATTATAACCAAAAAAAGTATTAACATTTAAAAACCAAATAGTAAGTCGCATACCACAAACATGACAAAAAGTAAAGTATTTAGATTGATGAATCCCAAATTTATCTTCTGTGTTTAAACTAATTTTTTTTAAAATTAAATAAATATCAGTCACTACTATTCAC
>NZ_CAGKLC010000206.1 GCF_903469665.1 Flavobacterium sp. UGB4466
TCTTCATTAGTTCTTCAACATCACGGTAACTAAGTGTAAATCTTAGCTTGAAATATACTGCCTGAAGAATTATGTATTTTGGATAACAATGACCTTTAGTATTCATCTTTTGAACGGTTTAAAATTCTAAAGATAAAAGTTATTCCCAGATGCGACAGAACCGAATACCATTCCCCACTCTGAATGAATTGAAAATGGCAAAATTCAGGGGAGTTATAGAGTCTTCTTTTTACTAGATATTATTTCATCCAGACTTAATGGCCCTCCACCAGTAAATATAGCTCCAAATAGAAATAGAATGTATAATGTTTGAGGAAGATACAAAAAGTAGCTATACCATGTAAAAGGATCCAGGCCTTTAGGGATGTGATTGGGTATATCGAAGGTGAATAATGCCGTAAATAAGATAATATTTAATACCATTGCACTAAATCTCGTGTAAAGTCCAATTGCCAAAAGTAATCCGAAAATTGCTTCATTTGCCGCAGTAAAATCGGCTGTAAACTGCGGATAAGCAAATCCAATCCCAGTAATTGTTTTTAACATTGATGCTTGAAAAACGGGGTTAAATAGTTTGTTGGCACCTGTGATTAAAAAAAATATACCAATGGCAATTCGGCTAATGGAATATGTACTTAGATTATTTTTAGTATCTTGAGAAAATGCAAATTTAAACATAGTATATTATTTTAAGTGATTATCTGTAGTAGCCCTTAACAACTTGCTACTAAGTTATAATTAATAGAGTTTCGGTGCAGAATTTAGTATTGGGGTCTGACGCTGGTGCCAGTAAGGATATGCCGGTAATGTATCACTGGCTTTGTCTAATCTCTTAATCTGGTCGAGAGTTAAGTTCCATCCAACTGCTTCTAAATTTTGTTTAAGCTGCTGTTCATTTCTTGCACCAATAATAATACTGGAAACCGTCGGACGCTGTAATAACCAGTTCAAGGCTATTTGCGCAGCGTTTTTACCAGTTTCTTCTGCTAATTCATCTAGTACATCCACAATATTATATAACCGCTGGTCATCTGCTTCTGCACTTATTAGAGGACTACCGCCTTGCGCTACCCGCCCATCTTGTGGAACAGTTTGATCCCTGCGGTACTTGCCACTTAGTTTTCCGCTGGCTAGTGGGCTCCAAACGATGGTGCCAATGTTTTCTTCAATTCCCAGCGGCATTAGTTCCCATTCAAAATCACGATTAAGCAACGAATAATGAGCTTGATGGCCGATGTATTTTGACCAACCATAACGTTCTGATACAGATAAAGATTTCATTAAATGCCAGCCTGAGAAATTGGAACAAGCAATATATCTTACTTTTCCGCTTTCCACCAAATGCTCTAAAGCTTTTAATGTTTCCTCTATGGGTGTATTTGCATCAAAGGCATGCATATGGTAAATATCGATGTGATCAGTCCCTAATCGCTTTAAACTATCCTCACAGGCTTTGATCAATTTTAAACGTGAAGTACCGTAGTCATTTGCACCTTCACCGGTAGCAAAGCCCGCTTTAGTAGAGATCAACACTTTATTACGCAGACCTTTTAATGCTTTACCCAGTATTTCTTCTGCCTCCCCGCCTGAATAGGCATCAGCAGTGTCAAACAAATTAACACCAGCTTCGAGACATAAATTGATCAAACGTGTGGCTTCATCAACCTGAGTATTGCCCCAGGCTTTAAAAAACTCATTGCTCCCGCCAAAGGTTCCTGTACCAAAACTTAAAACTGGTACTCGCAAACCCGAATTACCTAATTGTCTATATTCCATAATTGATTGAATTACTCTTTAAATTAATTAAAAAATGTTGATTTTATTAGTTAAACAAAAATACAGCGGGAAGTATTCCCGATGTTAGAATCTTTGGGACGAATATTGGCACTTTTGGTACTTGAAGATTATCGGACGCTATTATCTATGAGTTTTGGTATTTATCATACATCTGCTTTCGAAACTCTGCAGGGGTCAGACCTGTCCTCTTTTTAAATTGCCGGGAGAAATAAGAAAAGTCTTTGAATCCCAGATCGTCACAAATCTGCCCGATTGGGTGAACGCTATGAAGAAGCAATCTTTTTGCTTCCAACAAAACCCGGTCTCGGATAACCTCCCCGAGAGCTTTTTTTGTTACTTGCTTGCAGATCTCATTGACTCTATGAGCAGTGAGATTTAATTTGTCGGCATAGAAACTAATTTGGCTCTCTTTTGTAAAATTGCCTTCAATGAGCTTTTTGAGTTGTTTGAACCTAACAATATTAGTCAGATCCTGGGGTGATTTATCGTTCTCTATAATTAACCGTTGTGTCCTGTTTAAAAAGACAGATAACAAATTGGCTACAATCGATGGTGATTTTTCCGTACGGGTAATCTCATTTAACATCAGATTAAGTACCGGTGAGAGTTCTTCAATTGCCTTGTCGTCCAATTTAAAAAAGGAACTTGCATAGCAGTTATCCAAAAAACAAAACTCACTAATAGCATCTTCATTAGGCATATTCAATAATAAGAACTGTTCTGTAAAGGTAATTGAGAAACCATTGACAGATTCCATTTTATTCATCAGATGCAATTGACCGGGATATATAAAAAATAACATATTCGGTTCAACCGTTACCTGTTGATAGTCAATCAAATTAGTTGATGTACCCGATGTGAGCCACATGATTTCATAAAAACTGCGCTTATATGGCCATTGAAACTTTGGGGGACGCTGTAAGTTTTCAAAACGTTCTAGCATGAATTGATCGTCAATAGATTGAAGGGATGGAAAATCGGATATATTATAAGTTTGGATCATTTACCTCATATTCTTTTCCTACAAATATATCTACTTAAGTGGAAAAAATCACTTCGATTGACCATTATCTGTCAAAATGAAATGACCATTTCAATTCGTTCTAAATTTATGGTATATTTAGTAGAACTACATAATATGGTAAACAAAACATTAAAAACTCACTAACAACAATTTAGACTAGAAATAATTCCGAAATTATAATGATCACTTTTAAATTCAATAATGCCTGTCAACGCATTGCGAAACTACTAGTCAAATTATACC
>NZ_CAGKLC010000207.1 GCF_903469665.1 Flavobacterium sp. UGB4466
GTGGGAGAGTATGTCGTCGCCTTTCTTTTAAGAACCCTATCCAAATCGGATAGGGTTTTTTGTTTTATAACGTTTTTAAATCTTTGCGCTCTTTGCGGTTAAAAAAAATTGTGCACGGATGATACAGATTCGCCAGGCGAAAACGCGGATTGAAACGGATTTTTTTGATTGGCAGAAATTCAAATTGCTTTTGCCCTTTCAGGGCGAAAATGACATTATTTTTATTTATTTCATGGTGCTTTGCGCCATGCTCTTTGCTTTTGGGGCTTTCAGCCCTTTTTTCTTGCGTGCTTTGCGTAAACCTTCGCGGACTTTGCGGTTAAAAAAATAACACACGGATGATACGAATTCGGCAGGCGAAAACACGGATCAAAACGGATTTTTTTGATTTGTAGAAATGAAAATTGCTTCTGCCCTTTCAGGGCGATATTTGCTGTTCATTTTGGTTCATACGTAGTGCCTCGCGCCATGCTCTTTGCTTTTCGGGCTTTCAGCCCTTTTTCCTTGTGTGCTTTGCGTAAATCTTCGCGCTCTTTGCGGTTAAAAACTATAGTCCCTTTTTTCTTTAAATATTCTTTTTATCGTTGACAGCGTTAGGGATGGGAGTGATATCCTTTTGCGATGACCGTATATTTAAAAAATCCCTGAAACTTCTATCGCAAAAGATTTAGCGGACAGCCCGACCCAAAGGGGAACGCCATAATAATTAACTAACACGAAAAGATGAATATGCAACCGTATAGAGAATGCGTAGTTGAGATGTTTTTTAAGTGTTTTTAGTACTTTATTTTTAGTTTTATCTTGAGAGTAAGGTTTCTTGCTTGTTTTAGATGAGAAAAGCGATTTAAATCGCCTGTTTTGAAGTGGTTTTTATGGGAAGTAGTATAGGGTTAAATTGCTACATCGTAGCCAACTTTTACCTTGTCCATTATTACATGAGTGTAGAAATGTTTAACATTAGGATCGTCCATTAGCCATTTTTTGGCAAAAGATTCGTAATGCTGCATGTCTTTTGTGTTTACAATAATGACAAAATCATAGGTACCGGTGACGAAATAACATTGCATCACTTCGTGGCATTTCCGCATAGAGTTCTTAAATTTTTCTAAGGCTTTTGAATTTCCGTCCGCTAGAATAATGTCTACTACGCAAGTAATCGTTAAGCCAATAATGCTTGGTGCTATTATCGATATATCAGCCTCTATTATTTTATTTTCTCTTAATCTTGCTAATCTTCTTTGTACGGCTGAACTGCTTAAATTCACTAAGTCGCCAAGTTCTTGCGCAGTCAATCTATTGTTTTTTTGAATGTATTGTAAAATTTTTTTGTCGTATTCGTCGAGTGCTTGCATTTTTTACCTGATTTTCAAGTAAATTTAGGTTAAATTAGTTATTTGTAGTATTTATGCGCGGAAATAAAGCAGGAAGGTATAAGTAGTTTTGTGTTGTAATATTTAACATAAAAGAAGAATAATGAAAAGAAATGAAAGTGTTTTTTCTGAAGAAGAAATTGAAAAGTTTAGAAGTGAAACAATTGGGTGTGAAAATGTAAACCATCTTAACAATGCTGGTGCAGGTCTAATGCCTGATGTGGTAACTCGATCTATTTTGGAACATGTAAAGTTAGAGTCTGAAATTGGGGGGTATGAGGCTGCAGCTTTGAAGGCAGATGTAATAAAGGAATTTTACGCTCAGGCGGGAAAATTAGTTAATTGTAATCCGTCGAATATTGCTTTTACTGCAAGTGCTACGGATTCTTATACCCGTGCGTTGTCTTCTATTCCTTTTTTGATGGGAGATGTAATTTTGACTGATAATGATGATTTTATTTCGAATCAAATTCAGTTTATTTCATGTCAGAAACGATTTGGAATAAAAATAGTAAGAATAAAGAATGCTGAGGCAGGAGGTGTTGATCTGAAAGATCTCGAGGAAAAATTATTTTCTCTTCAGCCAAGATTACTGGCTATAACGCATATTCCAACCAATTCCGGTTTGGTTCAGCCTGTTAAAAGTATAGGTGAAATATACGATCGTTATGCCAAAGTGCATATTGATAAAACCTGGTATATTTTGGATGCTTGTCAATCAGTAGGGCAATTGAAATTGGATGTTGAGGAATTGAAATGTGATTTTTTAAGTATTACGGTAAGGAAATTTTTGAGAGGTCCGCGTGGCACTGGGTTTTTGTATGTTTCGGACAAGGTTCTTGAGTCTGGACTCGAGCCTTTGTTTATTGATATGAGAGGTGCTGATTGGATTGAAAAAGATGAATATAAACAACAACCAGATGCTAAACGTTTTGAAGATTGGGAATTTGCTTATGCTCTTGTTTTGGGAAGTAAAGCTGCTATTGAATATTGTTTAAGTATTGGGGAGGATAAAATTTGGAGGCAAATACAGTTGTTGTCAAAATATATGAGAGACGAACTGACTAAAATTTCTAAAGTTAGGGTTTTGGATAAAGGACCTGAACTTGGAGGCCTGGTGACATTTTTTGTCGAGGATTCTCAACCAAAATATATTGTTGATGAGTTACTGAAGAGAAAAATAAATGTGGTTCCGAGTTTTAGAAATTTCGCTGTTATTGATTTTGATGAAAAGGGGGTAAAATGGGCAGTGAGAGCATCTCCTCATTATTATAATACTTTCGATGAAATTGATTTGTTTGTCGAGGCAGTTAAGGAAATTGTGTCTGTTTAGTATCGCTAAGTCGTAGTAATAAATAGTACAAAAAAACTCCTTAATTTCTTAAGGAGTTTTTTGTGGGCGATTAGGGGTTCGAACCCCCGACCACTTCCGATGAAAAATCGGAATGCTCTGAGTCAGCTAACCTAATCTTTATTTTATGTTAGCTCTTGAATTTTAATTCTTCTACTCTGCGAAGAATTCTTATATTCTGCTGTACAATTTTTTTTAACTTATAATTTTCTAATAAATAGCAAAAAAAACTCCTTAATTTCTTAAGGAGTTTTTTGTGGGCGATTAGGGGTTCGAACCCCCGACCACTTCCGATGAAAA
>NZ_CAGKLC010000208.1 GCF_903469665.1 Flavobacterium sp. UGB4466
CCGCCTATACAAATCTCTCCGACTACTCCTATAGCTTGTAATTCTTCTTTTTCGTTTAAAATATAAATCTGCGTGTTTGCAATAGGACATCCTATTAAAATAGATTCCTTTTCAAATCCTATTTCCTTTATCGTACATCCAACCGTCGATTCGGTCGGACCGTATTCGTTATAAATACTAATTGAAGGATTTAAGGATCTTAGTATCTGGACATGACTGTCTTCAAGTTTCTCACCTCCAACTATTGCTAATTGAACTTTGCTACTGTTTAACTCAAATTGCCCAAGCAAACTGATATGGGCAGGGGTTAATTTTATACAACTTATTTCGCTCTCAAAGTATTCTTTTATTATACTTGAAACATCTGACGTATTGCTAAAAATGGTTAGTACTCCTCCACTTATCAAAGGCAAGTAGATACTTGTCACTGTTAAATCAAAGGACATAGACGTAAAAAGCCCAAAATTTAAAGGCAATGAAGCATTTGAATATTCTGATTGACCCCACGTTAGATAATTTGCCAGCGATGCGTGTTCTACCATCACTCCTTTGGGATTACCCGTAGAACCTGAAGTGTAGATCACATAAGCAAGATGATTTTCTTTAGTGGTAGTCATCATTAATGCCTTAGAATAACTCTTTCGGCTTTCTTTGAATTTGCTTAATTCTTGCTCATCCAGGCAAACCTTATAGTGGGTATCCTCTTTAATATAGTCTATTCTTTCCTGAGGGTATTCCGAATCGATAGGAACATAAGCTCCTCCTGCCTTTAATATACCCAATATCGAAACGATCATCCACTCACTTCTCTCCAATTGTATGACTATCAAATCATCCGACTGAATGTTGTAATGAATTCTTAGATAATGAGCCAGCTGATTAGATCGCTCACTAAGCTCTTTGTAGGTAAACTCTATATCCTCAAATACCACAGCTATATTGTCCGGGGTCTTTGCAACTTGTTCTTCAAACAAATCGACAATCGTTTTATCTTTTGGATAGGAAACCACTGTATCATTAAATGTAAACAGCAGCTTATGTTTCTCTTCTACTAATACATAATCTATTTTCGAAATTTTCTCCTCAGGACAAGATAATATCGAATTTAAAAGATGTTTGAAATGTTCCATTAAGCGCTCTATCATCTCACGCTCATAAACATCCACATTGTAAATTAAATTGAAATAAATATAATCTCCAACCTCTCCAAAATGCAGTTCTATATCATTCTTAACCTTCAAAAGTCCATTATCCGACACCTGGTTTATAACCGTATCATCCAATATCCTCAAGTCTTCATTTTCCGTAATATTATGATAGGTGATCGAGATATCAAAGATTGGACTTCTGCCCGTATCTCGCTGAAGTCCTAACCCTTCTACCAATTGATCAAAGGGGTACATTTGATGGTTATAGCTCTTTAAAGTATGCTCTTTTACAGACTGGTAAAAATGATCAAAGCTTTCCTGAGGATTAATCTCATTTTTTAAAGCCAACGTGTTTACATAAAAACCGATCTGGTCTTCCAAATCAGCATGATCTCTACCCGCTACGAGAGTTCCTATGATGATATCCTGCTGAGCGGTATAACGGTACATTAACACATTCCATGAGGCCAGTAAGCCCATGAAAAGACTGCCGCCATTCTCCTGCACATATCCCTTTAGCTTAGCTGTTGTTGCTTTGTCCAGATAAGTGGCTAAACCATGACCGTTAAAGCTTTTAACTTGAGGTCGTTGTTTAACTCCCGGCAAATCCAGTAATGGCAATTCTCCTGAGAGATTGTCCAGCCAATATTCTCTATGTGCCTTAAATGACTCCTGGTCCAATTGGGCTAGCTGCCAGGCTGAATAATCCTTGTACTGGATTCTCAATTCCTTTAAATCAGGCTCTTTTCCTGCCCTGTAGGCTTCATAGTATTTGAATATATCTTTGGTTAATATCTCCATTGACCAGCCATCACTAATAATATGGTGTATGTTGAAGTAGAACCAATATTCCCCTTCCTCTACCTGAAGTAAGGCCGCTCTGAGTAAAGGCCCCTTCGCCAGATCAAATACGCGGTAAGAATCGGCTGCGATATAGGCTTCTGCTTTTTCTTGCTTATCAGCTTCTTTTCTAAAATCCTGATAGTCGATTGAAAAGTTTAAATCTCCCTTTTCCAGCACCCATTGCCTGATCTCTCCCGACTCGTCTTCCCTGAAAACCGTTCGTAAGATCTCATGACGATCAATTGTAGTCTCAATAGCCCGCTTGAAGTTTTCAATTTCAATGCCTTCTTTAAGATAAAGACTTCCAGGCATATTATAAGCTGTCGAGCCTCCTTCAAACTGACTCAAAACCCATACTCTTCTTTGAGCATTAGATATGGGATAACTTGCTTGAAGAATTGACTTTTCTATTGGAACAAACTCCTCTCTTTTTGAAGAGGCTATCAGTTCTGCCTGTGAAGCTATACTGGTATGAACAAATACCTCTCTTAAAGTCAGCTTTACCCCTAACTCCTTTTGATACTCATTGCTCAGACGAACTGCTTTTAAGCTATGACCTCCCAATGCAAAAAAGTCATCATTGATCCCAATGTTTTCTCTTTTCAGTACTTCTTCCCAAATCTTTACCAGTTTCTCTTCCAGCTCATTTCGTGGCGCTACATAGGCAACACCACTCGATAATCCCGCACCCTCAGGATTCGGTAATGCTTTTTTGTCAATTTTACCATTGGCCGTTAATGGGATGACCTCGAGTTGAACAAAGTACGCCGGGAGCATATACTCCGGCAACGACTGTTTTAAATAAGTTCTTAAATCACTTGCGTTCTGCTCAATATTAGAAACAATATACGCTACAAGTTCTTTCTCTGCTGACTCGTTCTCTCTGGCTAAAACAACTGCCTGACTTACAGCTTCATGTTTTACTAAAGCATG
>NZ_CAGKLC010000209.1 GCF_903469665.1 Flavobacterium sp. UGB4466
TACAATTGAGCTACAGCCGTCGTGTAGACCGTCCGAGTTTAGAACAGACAAAACCTATTCGTGAGTTTTCTACTCCTTTAATTACAGCATTAGGAAATCCTGAATTAAGACCTCAGTTTACGAATTCTGTTGAAGTAAATTATACTAAAACTTTCGAAAAAGGAAGCTTTACTACAGGTGTTTTTGTGAGAAGCATCAACGACCAAATCAGCAGAGTTTTACTTCCGGACGATACAGATCCAAGTGGTAACAAACAAATCCTGACGTATGCCAACTTTGACCGTAATACCTCTTATGGTTTTGAAGCTTCTTTCACTTATAAAATTGCAAAATGGTGGGACATTTCACCATCTATTGACTTTTCAAGCATTAACCAACAAGGTATCGTGTTTGTATACGATCCTGTAACTCAAAAAAGCAGTCCGCTGGAAAGAAAAATCACAGTAGGTGCTTTCAACGGACGTATGAATTCTAACTTTAAAGTAAACAAACGTTTAAGTTTCTTATTATTCGGATTTTACAGAGGAGAAGTTGAAGGTCTTCAAAATAACAGCCATGCTATGTATAAAATGGACATGGGATCCCGTTATACCTTGTTAAACAATAAAATGAACATCAGTTTGCGTTTTAACGATGTGTTTAACACCATGAAATACGCTTTCGATTCTCAGTATCCTTATTCACACTCAGGGCAATTTACATGGGAGAGCCAAACAGTTTACCTAGGGTTAACTTACAACTTTGGAGGTGCTAAAATCAAAAACCTGCAACGTAAACAAAGAGAAGACAATACCAATAAAGGTGGAGGCGGATTGTTCTAATCCAACTTTTGCTAATCGATTTTAATAGTTTTTTAAAAAGCCCGGAGTTTGCCAACTTCGGGCTTTTTTTTATGGATATTTGGCACATTTAGTTAAAATTGAATCGCTGTTTTTATTCCTGCCATACTTACAATAATAAGACACGCCTCCTTTGTAACCTCCTTATTCTACTGAAGAAAATGAAAATCCATCCGGAAGCTAAACCTACAAATTGTTAAAATTATCAAAAATTCAAAAACTAATTTACTCTAAAACAGCGCATCACAAAAAAGACATTTCTGATTTTAATTTTTACTGTAACATCGGATTGAAAAGACGGTCTCTAGTGATACATTTTGAAGTATTTCAAAAAGAAACAATCATCAATCAAATCAATCACATGTTCATGAAATTAAAATTACTTTTATTAGTCTTACTGACTACAATGACAACTCTGCAGGCACAAACTTCCGGAACTGTTTCTGGAAAAGTTACCGAAAAATCAAACCATGCTCCTATTTCTTATACTACAGTTTCGCTTAAAGACAATGGAAAAATTGTCTTAGGAGTTAACACTGATGATAACGGCGATTTTACCATTAAAAATCTGGCTTTAAAAAATTACACGATTGAAATTCAATATATCGGATTTAAGAAATACACGGGATCTGTTGTTTTAAGTGAAGATCAAAAAGAGGCTAGTCTTAAAATTGCTCTTGAAGAAGAAGCGACACAACTTAAAGGGGTTAATGTTATTAGCGAACGCTCAACCATTGAGCAAAAACTGGATCGAAAAGTAATCACAGTCGGTAAAGACCTGACCACTGCCGGAGCTACAGCTTCTGAGATTATGAATAACATTCCATCTGTTAATGTAGATCAAAACGGAAAAATTTCGCTTCGCGGAAATGATAATGTCCGAGTATTGATTGACGGAAGACCCAGTAATATTGATCCTGCTCAATTGCTAAAACAAATCCCGTCAACCTCTATCAAAAAAATTGAGCTAATTACCAATCCAAGTGCCAAATACAATCCGGAAGGAATGTCGGGAATCATCAATGTCATTTTGCTCAAAAATACCAATATAGGTTTTAACGGAAGTTACAGCGGAGGGATCACTTTTGGGGAAGCTACCAAACACAATCAATCGCTGAATTTGAATTACAAAAACGGAAAAGTAAATTTTTATGGAAACGCCGGTCAAAATTTAGGAACCTATTTTTTCGACAGTTCTCTTCAAAGATTCGATCAGGATCTTTATCAAAAAATAGACTTTAAATCGAATGCCGACTCTCATCTGTATAAAATCGGAATGGATTATTTCGTTGACGCGCAGAATACGATTTCTTTCTACACGAATCAAAGCAAATACAATCAGGACGTATTTGTTGACGCTAATATCAACTACAACAATAATCCTGAAATCAGCAACATCTCGCAAAATTCCAGATACTTAGGCCCTCAAAAAATGGAAACTTATAATCTGGCTTACAAACATCTCTTTAAAAAAGAAGGCCACACTTTAGATTTTGAAGGAAACTTCAGTAAATACAATGCCTCGCAACAAGCCCATTTTGACACCCAAAACAGTGCTCCTGACAACACTGTCAAAAATGTAAATTATACAGATTTAAACAAAAGTCATCGTAAACTCAATACATTTAATATAGATTATGTTAATCCGTTGGACGAAAAAACAACTTTGGAATTAGGTGCCGAAGCCAGAATCACAAAATCAGCAAATGATTATGCCAGAATAAACCCTGCTGACCCAACCGAGGATCAGCTGCTCTATTACACTTACGATACAGATATCTACTCGGCTTATGTAACATTCGGTCAGAAATTCAAAAAATTCAGTTATCAATTAGGTGCACGTTTTGAAAGCTACAAAGCAGCTGCCAGTTTTAATCATGGTCAGGATACGTTTAATGACGATTATATCACGCTATATCCATCTGCTCATTTTACTTATAATTTAAATGAGAAAAACACCATACAATTGAGTTATAGCCGTCGTGTAGATCTCCCGAGTTTAGAACAAAAAAAAAATATTCGTGAGTTTTCGACACCCATGGTAACGACATTGGGGAATCCTGAA
>NZ_CAGKLC010000210.1 GCF_903469665.1 Flavobacterium sp. UGB4466
GATATAGATTTTTTCGCATTACTAAAGTACTGCAATAAATTGCAGGGTTTTAAACCCGAATCTGAGACCAATAAAAAAATTACAATCTTTAAACGTTTTGATATCGATAAGAAATTATTTACCCGATAAGATTTAATATTGTTTTTAACTCTAATTTTATCGATAAAGTCAAAAAAACATCGCCAAAATGCATGTTATATTACTGATTTAGATATATTTGCAAAAAACAAAATCCATCGACACTAAATAATTCACTTTCTTTCACATTGTTCCAAAAAAATAAAAATACCATCAAGACCCCTTTTAAATTCATTTTCATGAAAGAAAAACTAGCTATTGTAATGCTATTGACTTTGTTTTCTATTCGTGCCTCCGCTCAAAGCGAAAAATTATATCAAACCGATAAAGTAAGCGATAAATATGCCTATGTTGATGTGATGAAAACCTACGAAAGGGTTGCAGCAAAAGGCTATAAATCTGTTGATTTATTTCAAAAACTAGGAAATTCCTGCTATGCTAAATGCAATCTGGATAAAGCAGCCAAATGGTACCGCGAACTTTTCGCCCTCACCACCGATTTAGAACCCGAATATTATTACCGCTATGCAGAATCGCTGCGATCGATTTCTCTATATCAGGAAGCCGACGCTCTTATTGAAAAATTAAAAACAAAAGTTCCGGTAAAAAAGAAAGCTTAATTCGCTAAAAAAACAACCACAATCTTGTCATTTCGACGTAAGGAGAAATCACAATCGAAACTCTACAAAGATTGGCGACTTACTTTGCGGAAATACTGATGTGATTTCCCCCCGCTAGCGCGAGCGTCCCGCTCGTGAACGTAAAGTTTTTCTTATATTAGCCCAAAACTACTATAATGAGCAGAAAATATAAGTTTAGAGAAAAAGTAGGAGCTTACTTTATAAGTTTTGCTACCGTTTATTGGATAGACGTATTTACTAGAGAGGAATATTTTGGAAATATCATTGAATCATTAGATTACTGCCGCAAACATAAAGCTATGGAAATATACGGTTATTGTATTATGCCGAGTCATATCCATTTGATTTTTAGATCTGGAGATGCAGATCCTTCAGGATTGATAAGAGATTTTAAAGGATTCACATCCAAAAAAATGCTGAGAACAATCGAAGAACACCCACAAGAGAGTAGAAAAGAATGGATGTTGTGGATGTTTGAGAGAGCTGGAAAGAAAAACAGCAATATCAAATTCAGACAGTTTTGGCAGCAAAACAATAATCCTATCGAAATCTGGTCATTAAAAGTCTTTGAGCAAAAGCTAAACTATATTCATCAAAATCCAGTTGAAGCAGGTTTTGTTACTAATCCTGTAGATTGGAAATACAGTTCTGCCAGAAATTATGGCGATAACGATCAAACTATTTTACTAATTGATATAAATTAATATTCTTTGTGTGCACGAGCGGGACGCTCGCGCTAGCGGGGGGCAAAGCTGAAAATTCTAACGCCAAAATCTCGCAAAGGCGCTAAGTCGCAAAGTTTTTACGCAATCTTGTCATTTCGACGTAAGGAGAAATCACACTCGAAACTCTACAAAGATTGGCGACTTTCTTTGCAGAAATATTGATGTGATTTCTCCTTACGTCGAAATGACAAACTTTATGAAATTTTACTCTTTGTGTGCACGAGCGGGACGCTCGCGCTAGCGGGGGATTTTCTTTGAGGAAATACTGGCGTGATTTGCTTCGGACGCTCGCGCTAGCAGGGGAGATGGTTGATAGGGATTCTTAGAGTTTGACTAATAAAATTAAAAAACAGTTCTTACAAGAACTGCTTTTTAATTTTACCTTTTTTTATCTATTCTATTTACCTAACAACCTTTTTTCTGCTTTACTATGATCGTAGTCCGGTGGAGTGTTCTTGAATTTTACAGCCTTTTGACCTGTAACTCTTGTTGATTGAAATTCTCTTAAAGATCTCAAATCAATATCTCCGCAAAGAATAACGTTATTAGTTCCTCCTTTTAATCTCAGAATATCTTTAATTTCGGTTCTTGAAGGTTTAGTAATTCTTGAATCACCAAAATCTGATGAATTTGCTTGAACAAAATAACAGTGAATATCCCTTGTAACAGTATCTACAATATTTGAAAAATAATTTATGTCACGATTGTATTCTGAAGCAAATAAAATATCAACCTCAGATCTAAATATTGTTCTATGAGTTATGTTGGCTAATTCATAACAGTTATAAATTGAAAAATGAATTTTATTCCAAATGAATTTATTGTACGTAGCCTCAGTTGGTTTTGGAACAACTTTCCCTTGATCTTTTATTGTTTTTTCCTCATGAGGAGAATAATGATTTTTTAAACGAAGCACTAAAACGGCATCTTTTATCCCTCCATTATTTAGAGGAAGTAAAGTTATTGTAAAATTGAAACAGATATCATTAATTGTAATATGCTCTAACCCCGCAATTAAAACCCTATCTTTTCTTCTTGATTCATCAGCCAAAAGAGGAAACCACCTATGCGGAACACTTAGCTCTGGTAAAATAAGAAAATCTGCTTTATTACGTTCAGCATCATTTAAGATATTTAAAAATTCTTTTCTTCTTGCTTTTGATGTATTTGGCGTATTTTTAAATGATTTCGCAATATTATCTTTTTCAACTAGAATGTTTGCTACTGCAATTTTCACATTTTCTTTAAGTAAATTACCCGAAACTTCCAAAAAATCATATAATACTTTTCCAGATCTATTATGTTCTTTCTTATTATTAAAGTAATTCCTTTTTAAAATATTTAATTTATTTATTTTTTCAGCTTCAGTTTTATAACGATGGGGATTTCTAAAATAATAATTAGCATTATAAAAACATTCAAAAG
>NZ_CAGKLC010000211.1 GCF_903469665.1 Flavobacterium sp. UGB4466
CCTGACTTGCCGATTGTGCTGTGAAGCCACCAAAACGATTGGCTTCTACCGGTGGATCTTTTACTGGATCCGGAGTAAAAATAGGAGGATCAGTGTCGCCCGGATCATCAGGTGCAGGAGGTTCTGGATCTCCACCGCCCTCGCCTGGGTCAACCGGATCAACCGGAATACTTTGGTCCTCGCTATACCTGTACTGAAATCCTCCCAGATAATCTGTATGCGTTGTACCGCTGGCCTCTTTTACAATTTTCTTCAGTTTTTGCCCCGCTGCGTTGTAAATATACTCAATTGATCGAGGGCTTGCAAAGGTAATTTTTGTGTACCGCTATTTCAGGACTAGACATTTCAATAAATAAAAACCATACAATTGATACACTACCCAAACACAACATTTATAACGCTGATTTCCCTCAGATTGAAATCCATTTTTTATGCATTTATTATTGCAAGAATTACATTTTATTTTCATGACCTAATTTGAAACACTAAGTTAAAGCAAAATCATTTTAAGGCTTATTAAAAGACAAAAAACGAAAGAGGCGACCAACCAGTCGTCTCTTTTTCTATTCAAGAATTAAAATGTTATATTCTTTTTCAGTCCGTTACATCTTTATTTTGCAAAAACACCTAATCTGGAACATTACCTAAAACCACTAGACATAAAAAAAACCTAACACCAAATTATTCATCCAGTTGTTAGGTTTTTATTTTGATTAATAATTTAAAACTACTTTTTATAGCCAAAGCTATATTTTTTTCTTACTAGTTACCTTATCTATTTTTCTGGTTCATACATCTTTTCTTGGATTAAATTTAAAAAAGGTTTAGAATCTTTTTTCTTTACTCCATTAATTTTGATGCCAAAATGACTTCCCATGCAAATGGTATCTGTGATTTTACCATTATGAAAAATTATTTGCATACGCACATCTATTTCATTTTGCTTTTTTTCAGTTTTCAATTTTTCATATTCCTTTGTGAATCTCTCGATGTATTCTCTATCTTCTATTTTTTTATATTTTACATCATCTCTAAACATTTCACTTCGTATAGATTTACAATTAAGTCTAAAAGGAAAAAGTTTATTCCCTTTGAAGTAAAAAAATTCTAAATATTGATTATCAGCTATTGAAGGTTCATTTTTTATATTACAATTTAAGGCTGAAAATATAATAATTGTTAAAAATATGCTTTTCATAATTTATATAGTTTATTACTTTTTGTATTTTTCAAAAGAAGGATTATAGAATATTCCTTGGTTAGCCATCTTCTGATTAAATTGCACGGTTTTGGATGCATTAACGTTAGTTGATGTTGGAGAGTTTGTGATGACTGGTAACCCTTGATGATTATTTCTAGTAACTTCAGGAGCTGCAACTTCTCCATTTGCCCTAGCTGTTCTTTGTTCCGAACCAGTGACAACTCTTTTCTCTTCTTTATTATCATACTGGGCATCTTCTTTACCAAGCCTAAGATTCATTTTAACTTTTCCTTCAGCTGCATATTTACCTGCGTGGTCTCCTTCATGGTCTAGTACAGTTGCTGGAGATAAAATATTTCCACTCGTTGTCTCTAATCCCATATTTGGATTCCATTTTACAACATTATAATCACCTGAATTCGGAGCTAATGAAGGTTGATCAGTAGTTGTAACTCCATCAGTTTGTTGAACATCCACCATTAAATTAGGGTTTTCTGCAACTGACTTTAGACCTTGCCCACCACCATTATTAACATCGTAATTATAAGCGCTTACAAAATCCCTTACAAATTGGTTATCAGGTAGAACTGTCGCACCTCCATTAAAAATAAATTCTTGTTGTTTTCCGTTTTTATCAACATAATTAATTCTCCAATCATCAGGTGCCATTCCATCAGGGTCTGTAAAACTCATTGGATTATTAAAACAATAATTATATGGACTGTGCCTTCTCATCTTCTCCGCAAGTGGATCAATATTGCTCCAACCTGCTCTTGCAGGGTCATAAAATCTAGATCCATAGTCGTACATGTTAAGTCCCAGCTCGTCTTGGAGCTCCTTGCCATTATACTTATACTTATTACTTTTAGTTACATAATCATTGTATCCCTTGTGCTTCAATCCAAAAGGATAATAATTATTCTCGTCAATAATAGTAAGAACTTGCGTTGCGGGATTTTTAGCGTAACTCAATCGTATGTTACCCAAATGATCTTTGTACTGGTACACATATTTTTTACCTATGTAATCATAATACCCCTCTGCCGTAGGGAAAAACTCTAAGGTTGGTCGCGATGGAGCGGCCTGACTTGCCGATTGTGCTGTGAAGCCACCAAAACGATTCGCTTCTACCGGTGGATCTTTAGGAACCGGATCGTATCCATCAATAGGGGGATCTCTGTTCCCCGGATCATCCGGTGCAGGAGGATCTGGCTCTCCACCGCCTGGCTCAACAGGATCAACCGGAATACTTTGGTCTTCGCTATACCTGTACTGAAATCCTCCCAGATAATCAGTATGAGTTGTACCGCTGGCCTCTTTTACAATTTTCTTCAGTTTTTGCCCCGTTGCGTTGTAAATATACTCAATTGATCGAGGGCTTGCAAAGGCAATTTTTGTGTATCGCTATTTCAGGACTAGACATTTCAATAAATAAAAACCATACAATTGATACACTACCCAAACACAACATTTATAACGCTGATTT
>NZ_CAGKLC010000212.1 GCF_903469665.1 Flavobacterium sp. UGB4466
CGTGAGATTAAAGATTACATGAAAGATAATGCACAAAATCAATTGTTAGAATCTGAAAGAGTAAAAGAGAAGATTCGCAACTTTGAACAGGATATGTGGAGCTACTAAGAAATTAGTAACATTATACCAAAAACTCTTATTACATTTGTAGTAAGAGTTTTTTATTTTACCCCTTTACAAATGTTGGATTATATAATTGTCGGATCTGGATTGGCTGGAATTTCATTTGCTGAAATTGCACTTAAAAACAATAAATCTATAGTAGTTATAAATGATGAAACGCAAAATTCATCAAGAGTTGCGGGAGGATTGTACAATCCGGTGATTTTAAAACGTTTTAGTGAAGTTTGGAAAGCAGAAGAACAGTTGTCCTTAATGGAAGAATTCTATGAGACCATCGAAGGTAAGCTGAAAACCAAGGTGAATTTTAAACTTCCTATTTTAAGAAAATTTTTCTCTATAGAAGAACAAAACAATTGGTTCTCAGCTTCGGATAAACCGCTTCTGGCACCATTTCTTTCTACCAAATTAATCTTTAAAAAATACAATGGTATCGATTCTCCGTTTGATTACGGTGAGGTTTTGCATACCGGTTATGTCGATACGGCTTTATTGTTGGATAAATATCGCGAGTATTTACTTCAAAACAAATTATTGCTTCAGGAGTCGTTTGATTATGCTAAGTTGGTTATTGAGGAAGATTTTGTTCAGTATAAAGAATATCAGGCTAAGCATATTGTTTTTGCGGAAGGTTTCGGACTGCATGCCAATCCGTTTTTTCAGGATTTGCCCTTAGACGGAACCAAAGGGGAGCTTTTTATTATCAAGGCACCTGATCTGGATCTGGATGTGATTGTGAATACCAGCGTCTTTATTTTGCCTTTAGGAAACGATTTGTTTAAAGTGGGAGCAACCTACAATTGGAAAGACAAAACGGATGCGCCAACAGAAGAAGGAAGAACAGAGTTAATCGATCGTATAGAGGAAATTATCAATTGTGATTTTGAAGTTGTTTCGCATTTTGGCGGGGTGAGGCCAACCGTACGTGACCGTAGGCCAATTATTGGTACGCACAATCAATACAGTTCATTACATCTTTTAAACGGATTAGGAACGCGTGGTGTAATGCTTGGCCCGGCCATGGCTAAAGATTTGTATGAGTATATCGAAGATCAAAAACCTTTAGATCCAACAATTGATATTCATCGTTTTTACAAGAAAAGAAAATAGTTTTATTTCGATCCTGCTTCGGGATCATAAGAAACAAACATGTTAATGTACAAGTTCCTCGAAAGTCTTAAGACAAATGGGAATAATAGAATCAACGTTGCAACAATGATCAGAAAAGACTCTTCGACTGAGGTTTTGAAAAGTACAAACGAAACGATAAAAGCTGCAATTCCGACTGCAACATTTAAACCATAACTAACATACATGGCGCCATAAAAAAACGATGGTTCGATCTGGTATTTTAATCCACAGTGACTGCAATTTTCGTTCATTTTAAGAACCTTGGTCAAATGAAGCGGATTTCGGTCAGAGTACATGCTTTCTTTGTGACATCTTGGGCAGCTTCCTGTTAGTATACTGTATAGTTTAGATCCTTTTTTTAACATGGTTGCAATTCAATTAATTGTTGATGTTGTAGAGAATCAATTTTTGTTTTAGAGTAAAACATTTTGATTCTGATAAAAATAGTTAAAATTTATCTTACGAAGAAGAGTAGAACAAAGATACTATTTTAGTTTGTATTTTTTGTATTCAGGATGGTATGACTTGTTATGGGGGGTAGGTTGATGTTTTTGATAATGGATTTTAATTTGTTAATAAATATTATCGCTTTTACGGAAACCCACATTTTACTTAATTTGCTTTTTTGTATCATTGTATGTTTTATTTTAAAAAAAAAGGATTGTTTTAATGGCGATAAATTTGCGTAAAGGTCAAAGAATTGATATTGGCCTGTCAAGGATTAATATAGGGTTAGGTTGGGATCCAAATGAGGGTACAGGTCATAGTTTTGATTTAGATGCTTCGGCCATAATGATTAATTCTGATCGTAAACTTATAGACGAAAATTACTTTGTTTTTTATAATAATCTTGCCTCTCCCGATGGTGCATTAGAACATACGGGAGATGATCCGACAGGAGGTAATAGTGATGGTGATGACGACGAAGCTATTAAGGTTGATTTGAGTAAAATTTTTGCAGAGGTAAATGAGATTCTTTTTGTGGTTACTATAGAAGACTTTGAAAGAAGAAGGCAAAATTTTGGTCAGGTAAGAAATTCATATATTCGAATTGTGGATGAAGCTACAGGACAGGAAATTGCTAAATATGAATTAGATGAAGATTTTTCGATTGAAACCGGTGTAGAGTTTGGAAGATTATACAAACGAAATGGACAATGGAAATTTGAGGCTTCCGGAATTGGCTACAGAGCTGATTTAGGATTCTTTTTAGAAAAATATTATTCAGGAGAAATAATTAAATAGCTTTTGATTTTTTGATGCTAAGGAGTTTTATTGGATTAAAAAAGGTATTGATAAAGAAATGAGTTTTTGCAATAACAGAAGTATATGCCGACAGCAGCAAAAATGATCATAATAAGAGTTGTGAATTAATAAATTATAATAAGACAGGAATTTCTGTACG
>NZ_CAGKLC010000213.1 GCF_903469665.1 Flavobacterium sp. UGB4466
TCAGGTGTCGTCAATGTGGCAGAATTACCGGAGTTGACTGTTCTTAAATAATATGTATGACCACTAGCTCCATAAAAATTACTAACGAACACCTGTACCTGATAGGTAGCTCCAGGAGTTAAACCAGTCACCTCCATATTATTCATCTTAGTACTAGCAACACAATACCAGCCTGATGTGCCAATTTGATCTCCTAAACCAAAAGCAGTATTAGCGTTATAATTAACATTATCTAGCGGAATGGCATTAGAGCTGGTGCTTGTTCCTTTGCGGATAAATACTGCACTAAAAGTTGAATTCCCAGGTTGCCAACTAATAGTCGATTTTGTTGCTGTAGTATTCGTAAAAGCAAGATTGGAACATTGTACTGTAGGCGGAGTCTCCTGCGCCAACATCGTCTGAAAAACCGACAAAAAAGTGATCCTATAAACCAAGAAAATCTTTTTCGAAAAAAAGAAAGTAAAAGTACGAGTCATATCAAAATGTTTTTTTTAGCTATTAATTATAGGATAATTCCTAATTATACCCATTGGTAAAATAACACAAAAAAAACATACCCCTTTTTCAAAAGTAATAACCGTAACAATATTATCAACAACTGGCATGGTATTTTAAACAATCGCAAAAACACTCTTAAAAAATCAATGTTTTGAAATAAAAGTCGATCCAAAACTATTATTGTGACTCCTATTAAAATCTGTCTCATTGTACTTTTGAATTACACCTAAAAAGAGAATTCGATACGTAAGTCCACAACTAAAACCACACGCTATAATTTAAAGAGAGATTTTAAATGATTTACCTCCAAAATTATTCCATGATACACACAACACATTGAATACCAATTAAACACAAGAATACAAACTATTTAAAAAAAGCAAAGTTTAAACTAAACTTTGCTTTTTTTTTACTTTTAAACTAGATCGTTGTTACCTTCGACAAATCGACACCAACACCTTTAAGGGCAGCATAAGTTAACTTGTCCATTACCGCTCCGTCAAAACAGATGGTCTGAAGTGTCTTATAATATCGGTTTGTCAGTGCAAATGCCGGACGGAACGAAACATTTCTAAAAACGGCTCCTTTAAACGAAACGTTATTCAATGCCGCATTAGAGAAGTTCACATCCATAAAAATATGTCCGTCAAGACAAAGCCCCGACAAATCTGAATATTTAAAGTCAACCCCATTAAAAATACAGTCTACGAATACCGTTTTTCGAAGATCAGCTCTGACTAACTTTACATCAACCAATTCTGCATCCATAAACTTTACTCCGCCTAATTCTGAAGCACTGAATTCAGTACGCACAAGTGTGGCTTTAATGAAACTGGCATTGGAAAGATCAAGTGCAGAAAAAGTACAATCTGTCAAGTTCGCTCCGGTAAAATTAGCTTCACGCACATCACTGCCTTTAAACAAACTGCCTGTCAGGTCTGCATTTGAAAAGTCACTGTCACGCAAATCGCTTCCAACAAATTTCCTATTGGCCAGACGAACTCCCGCTAAGTCTGTTTTTGCAAGGGCACTGCCACTAAAATTGATCAATAATGGCCGCTCCGGTCTGTCAGAAGTATCGGCTTCTTTAGATTCTTTTTGTTCCTGCTCCTTAGTAGCATTTATTACTTTGGAAGTTGACGCATTTTCTGACATTTGAAGATTTTCTGAAAAAAAATTAAGGTCAACGTTTAAAATTTCTGCAAGTCGGTCTAAAGTAGCAATATCCGGAAAGGATTCTCCTCGTTCCCATTTTCCCACTGCCTGCGGACTGATAAATAAAAGTTGAGCAAGTTGCGCCTGAGACATGTTTTGCTCTTTTCGTACTTTGGCAATCTTGTTGCCGATTTTGTTAGCTTTCATAAATACTATCTTTTGTGATACCGCAAAATTAGTTTGACCTATTCTCTAAAACCTTAAAAACAACCCTCCCTATAGTTGTAATCACGCTACTTATAGTTGTATCTCGCAACTGAGGGTAGCCACTAACAAATTTAAAGACTATACCCGCCAAACAAACTGTAATCGTAGAAAAAAATAAGCAGCAATTAAAGATTTTTTTGTCCAAATAAAATAGTACAAGACCGTTTGAAGATTTTCCACAATAAACCAAAACGAGCAAAAAACAAAAAAGTCTTTTCAGAGGACTGAAAAGACTTTTTTCCGAATTCTAAACCAATTCATTTTAGCTCCTGAAAATATACGACCCGATACAGAATTCAGAATTCGATACCCGTTTTCCTTACGAAACAGAACGCAAAAAACAACCCAATCTTATTCTACAATTAATTTCTCTGTTGCTTCAGCTCCATCCTGATTGACTTTTATTATGTAAACTCCTGTTTGTAAGTCCTCAATATTTACTTCTCTGCCAGTTGTCTGAACTGATAAAACCATTTTCCCAGACATATCAAATATTTTTACATTTTTCACAGCAGTTGATTTAGTTTCTACATATACCTTTCCCTTTTGTATAAGATTGGGATACACTGCAAAACCTTCAATTTTATTATCAACTACTCCTAAACTACTTTTTTCGACTGTTACCGTATAGGTTTTTGCTGTACCATCCTGAGCTAA
>NZ_CAGKLC010000214.1 GCF_903469665.1 Flavobacterium sp. UGB4466
GGAGCCGTAACTACGATAGTTCCCGTTGGAGTTAAACAGTCTGGTTGAACCGTTACACTGGCCGTTGGCGCTGCAGGGTTACCCGGAACGGCATTGATGGTTAAATTCGTTGGCAAGGATACACAACCTGTAGTGGTGTTGGTGGTCGTTACGGCATAAGTACCCGGAGCCAGATTGGCAAAGGTAGTCGTAGACTGTGTCACTGCAGGAGTCACCGGACTAGTACCTGTTACAGTATACGTCACATTAGCCGCAGGAGCCGGAGCAGTAACTACGATAGTTCCTGTTGGAGTCAAACAGTCAGGTTGAACCGTTACACTGGCCGTTGGCGCCGCAGGGTTACCCGGAACGGCATTGATGGTTAAATTCGTTGGCAAGGAAACACAGCCTGTAGTGGTATTGGTTGTCGTTACGGCATAAGTACCCGGAGCCAAATTGGCAAAGGTAGTTGTAGACTGTGTCACTGCAGGTCTCACCGGAGCGGTACCCGTTACCGTATACGTCACATTGGCCGCAGGAGCCGGAGCTGTAACTACGATAGTTCCTGTTGGAGTCAAACAGTCAGGTTGAACCGTTACACTGGCCGTTGGTGCTGCAGGGTTTGCGTTTGGTGCCGAAACACCGCTCCCAGCTGCACTCACACAACCATTAGCGGCTGTTGTCGTTACGGTATAAGTTGCTGAATCAGTCACTGTAATGCTAGAACCTGTTTGTCCATTGCTCCACAACAATGTACCCGGAGCCGTTGTTGATAGTACAGAACTACCACAATTGTTTACTACCGTTACTATCGGAGTTGCCGGTGGAGTTGTATCTACTGTAACAACTACCGTATCTGTTTTAGAACAGCCTGATTTCGTAGTCGTTAACCCATAAGTTGTGGTTACCGATGGATTCGCGAATGGATTTGAACTGGAATAGGGACTACTAAAATCTAATCCCGTTGTCGGTGACCACGAATAAGTAACTCCTGGCTCTGCTACCATTCCAATTTGTTTCCCCGCAACATTTATCGTACAGTTTTTAGTAAAATCGGAACCTGCATCAGCAGTTGGTCCTGTAATACTTGGAATTGTAAAAACTTCCGACGGGCTCGAAGTATAATCAGCCCCAATAATATATAAAGCTGCGGTATAAGCCTGATTGTAATTTAACCCGCTGATAACTCCCGCTGATGAAATTGTTACACCGCTAACCTGAGTTCCACTAGGATATTCATAAAATCTGTATTCGTATTCACTTGCATTATTCAGGTAGTTTGTTATAGTCGCTGTACCAGGCAGAGAACAAGTACCTCCTATGGCTATAATAGGCGTGAACAAATCGATACTTTCACATCCAAACCCGTCATTATCAGAAGAGGTATTGGATGGAAGAACCCAGCTAATATCTGTTGATCCCGGAAGATCTACATCTTTAAGTAAATAAACATTTCCAGTATCATTATTAAAAAACATCATGACACCTTTAGAATCAATCCAAACTGCACCAAAATCATTTCCAATGGTATTCCCAAACCTATGGGAAACATTAGAATCTGTCAGCTTCAATACTCTGCTCTCAAGAGTTTGAGCAACTTCGTCAATAATAATTAAAAAACACTCTGTTCGTGGACTAGTTCCTTTTCCTGCAATTCCATAAAATTTTCCGTTATAATACGTATAATCATTGGCCGAATAGGCTCCTCCCATGTTATTTGTAAGAGGTATCTGCTCAACATTAACGCTGAAAACTCCACCGACAAAAGGCTGATTGACATTAAATCTTGTTAGGATATTTTTCGCCTCATCCCTGAAATAGATATAGTCTCCTCTTGAAAACATATTGGCATAAATATCTTGCGTCCCCATTAAATTAAGACTAATCTTTCCTACGTAGTTAAAGTTATCAGCCGGATCAAAAACCCTAACATCATGTAATGGATCAGTGCCATCACCATTAATATACAAATATCCTGTGTTAGAATTGTAAGCCGAAGCAGCTCCAGAGGTAATTCCCATAGTAACGGAAGTACCTAAGGCATTGAACCGCTGTAAGGGTAAATTATACTCAAATATATTTACGGTAGTTCCAGTCCCTCCTCTGGTTTGATAGATGGAATTAAGCCCGGCACAAGTCTGTGCTTCCAGTTGATAAGAAATGCCTAATATAAAAAGTAAAAAGACAGGCTTAAGAAAATTGAAGCTTTTTAGAGTAAAGTTTTTCATATATCAAATCTGTTTAAATAAAATGGTCATTTCGAAGTTTAATTTCTTTTGCACTGCTCTTAGATTCACATCTTAAAAAATTAAGCAAATGCAATTTTGTATTCCAAAATTAAGAACAGACCAATTTTTTTAACATTTTATTCGCTACAGAGTAGTATCGGTTTATAAAATGAGACTGTTTTGAAATGGGTAAAAAAAGGACGATCGTGTTTATTTGCCACTTTTACAGATAGTTACAAACCTTTTCTTTAAACATTAAATAATTCACATATGATGCTTCACTTCAAGTTCA
The DNA here is from genome assembly GCF_903469665.1 of Flavobacterium sp. UGB4466. Classification (GTDB taxonomy): domain Bacteria; phylum Bacteroidota; class Bacteroidia; order Flavobacteriales; family Flavobacteriaceae; genus Flavobacterium; species Flavobacterium lipolyticum. The sequence goes on from NZ_CAGKLC010000214.1 coordinate 2,500, forward strand.
AAGTTCTTGTATAAAGAATTAATGCATCTATTTTCACAATAAATGTGACTTTCACAGGTTAAATATTGAAAC
>NZ_CAGKLC010000215.1 GCF_903469665.1 Flavobacterium sp. UGB4466
GAGTATGTCGTCGCCTTTCTTTTAAGAACCCTATCCAAATCGGATAGGGTTTTTTGTTTTATAACGTTTTTTAAATCCTTGCGCGCTTTGCGGTTAAAAAAAAATTGCACACGGATGAAACGGATTCGTCAGGCGAAAAGGCGGATCAGAACGGATTTTTTTTGATTTGCAGAAATGAAAATTGCTTTTGCCTTTCAGGGCGATGGTTGCGGCTCATTTTGGTTTATACATAGTGCCCCGCACCATGCTCTTTGCTTTTGGGGCTTTCAGCCCTTTTTTCTTGCGTGCTTTGCGTAAACCTTCGCGGACTTTGCGGTTAAAAATAATAGCACGCGGATGATACGGGTTCGCCAGGTGAAAACACGGATTGGAACGGATTTTTTTTGATTTGCAGAAATGAAAATTGCTTTTGCCCTTTCAGGGCGATAGTTGCGGTTCATTTTGGTTCATACGTAGTGCCTCGCGCCATGCTCTTTGCTTTTCGGGCTTTCAGCCCTTTTTCCTTGCATGCTTTGCGTAAATCTTCGCGCTCTTTGCGGTTAAAAAAAAATGTACACGGATGATACGGATTTGGCAGGCGAAAACGCGGATTGGAACGGGTTTTTTTTTTAATTTGTAGAGATGAAAATTGCTTTTGCCCTTTCAGGGCGATATTTACTGTTCATTTTGGTTCAGATATAGTGCCTCGCGCCATGCTTTGTGCTTTTGGGGCTTTCAGCCCTTTTTTCTTGCGTGCTTTGCGTAAACCTTCGCGTTCTTTGCGGTTAAAAAAAATAACACACGGATGATACGGGTTCGCCAAGCGAAAACGCGGATTGGAACGGATTTTTTTTTGATTTGTAGAGATGGAAATCGCTTTTGCCTTTTCAAGGCGAAAATGACATTATTTTTATTTATTTCATAGTGCTTTGCACCATGCTCTTTGCTTTTTGGGCCTTCAGCCCTTTTTTCTTTGCGTAAACCTTCGCGCTGTTTGCGGTTAAAAAAAATAACACACGGATGATACGGATTCGCCAGGTGAAAACGCGGATCAAAACGGATTTTTTTTGATTTGAAGAAATGAAAATTGCTTTTGCCTTTCAGGGCGATAGTTGCGGCTCATTTTGGTTCATATGTAGTGCTTCGCATCATGCTCTTTGCTTTTCGGGCTTTCAGCCCTTTTTTCTTGCGTAAACCTTCGCGTTCTTTGCGGTTAAAAAAAATAACACACGGATGATACGGGTTCGCCAAGCGAAAACGCGGATTGGAACGGATTTTTTTGATTTGCAGAAATGAAAATGCTTTTGCCCTTTCAGGACGATATTTGCTGTTCATTTTGGTTCAGATATAGTGCCTCGCGCCATGCTTTGTGCTTTTGGGGCTTTCAGCCCTTTTTCCCTGCATGCTTTGCGTAAATCTTCGCGCTCTTTGCGGTTAAAAAAATAGCTCATGGATGATTTATGCCCCCTTTTTTTTCTTTAAATATTCTTTTTGTCGTTGACTGCGTTAGGGATGGGAGCGATATCCTTTTGTGATGACCGTACATTTAAAAAATCCCTGAAACTTCTATCGCAAAAGATTTAGCGGACAGCCCGACCCGTAGGGGAATGCCATAATAATTAACTAACACGAAAAGATGAATATGCAACCGTATAGGACATGTGTGGTTGAACGAGTTTATGAATTGGGTATGATTAATGTTTTTGTTGTGTCTGTTTTTTAAACTCTGGTTTGATTAATCTTTGTTGGCTTTTTGCAAGTGATCGGGCAGGTTAGAATTTGCTTTGAAATAGTCTTAGTGATTGCTAGGGGAGAAATATTTAGCGGGAATGACGGTAGTTGTTGCTCGTATTTTGTAAGGACAAGAGTCTGTTTTTAGTGAAGAGTGTTTGTTCTGCCTGTTAGTTTTTTTGAGGATAAATGGTTGTTTGTTATTAAAATCTTGGATTTTTCTGTCTGATCTTTGGAAGGGTGGTATAAAACTTTTGAATTGCTCGAATTTCATTGGGTTGTAAATTCGAATCTCTGTAGTCTGCTTTTGTTTTTGTTAAATTGTTTCCTGATGGCAATAAGTTGAATTATGAATGATAAATGTCTTATAGGTGTAAATGAGTATCGGTTTAGTGTTTTCTCAGTTTTTTAGGTTGAATCTTTATTATGGTTGCTTTTTTTTAAAGATCGGGATTGGAGTGGTTTTTAATTTGCTGTGTTTGTTTCGAGATGGTTTTAGTAGTTGTTTGGGATGTAAAGCTGTTAGAGCAGGTGAGGTTGTCATTGTTTGTGGATTAAAATTTGGCAATAAATAATGAAATATGTTGAGAATGATGTAAAAAAAGAATAATGTTCAAGGGTAATATTGTGATAGATATGTATGAATGAAGAAAAATCCTATGATTCTAAAAGAAATAAGAAGGTGTAAAGGGTGTGTTATCAGACTGTTAAGGAAAAGTTTAAAAAAAGATTAAAAATAAGTTTAGAAAAAGCTTGTGAAAGCGGATAAAGTGACTACTTTTGCACCCGCAACAGCGAT
>NZ_CAGKLC010000216.1 GCF_903469665.1 Flavobacterium sp. UGB4466
TAGATTTTTTCGCATTACTAAAGTACTGCAATAAATTGCAGGGTTTTAAACCCGAATCTGAGACCAATAAAAATCAAGCTGCAATTTAAATTATTTCGTCTTCAAAATTTTAATGAGGCTCTTTAAAAGTAACTTTTAAAATGGTTACCTTACTGCTTTACAAAAACAGTACTTCATGAAAAGTTTTTCTTTCCCGCCCCTATCCAACAAAGATGCTGTTATTCTGATTTTGGGCACCATGCCCGGAACCAAATCATTGGAACTGAATCAATATTACGGTCACTATCAGAATAATTTCTGGAAATTTATGTTTGTTATTTTGAAAGAGAATCAATCTACTGATTATGAAACCCGAAAAGCTTTGCTGCAAAAAAACAACATTGCGGTGTGGGATGTGTTACAGCATTGTGACCGGATAGGGAGTTTGGACAGTGCGATTAAAAACGAAACCCCTAATGATTTTGAAACCTTTTTAGAACAACATCCCAAAATCACAACCATTCTTTTTAACGGACAAAAAGCAGCAGCATTCTTTAAAAAATATGTCCAGCTGAAAAAAAACTATCACTTGATTACACTACCCTCAACAAGTCCGGCAAATGCAGGCAAAAGCTATGAATCTAAACTTCAGGAGTGGAAAATTTCTGTTGATCCATCTCATAATAATACATCGACACCTCACACAGATTAATTTTTTTTTAATACATTTAAGTTGTAAAAAACATTGATTGCGTTATTTTTTCTTTGAATAAGCTATTCTCTTCCGGAGTAGCCTTGTTACTTAATCGGAAACCAAAACGATATCATTATGAAAATTCAAACTTATTACAATCATGTTCGGTTTTATACCCCGCATCATTTTGTTTATTATCCGGTTTTAGCACTATTCTTAGGTTGCAGTATTTACTTCGCCTGTACGACCGAAAATACACTTATTTGGTCGTTTATAAGTGTTTGTTTTCTATTTCTGTTTTTTCTTGCCTATATGTTGCGCCAGCATTACGCCCTGACGCTTCAGAACCGAATCGTGAGGCTGGAACTTCGTTATCGTTATTTGAGCCTTACCGGAAAAAGGCTTGAAGAATTCGAATACAAACTAACAGACGATCAGATTTTTGCTTTGAGATTTGCTCCTGACGACGAAATCCTACCGCTTTTGGAAGATGCTCTTAAAAATAATCTCAGCGGAGACGCTATAAAAAAAGCCATCGTACACTGGAGAGCAGATTACAACAGGGTATAAAAACAATGGAAAGGATAAACTTTCCCTAACCTCTACTTCTGCGATTAAACCAAACATACACTAAAAAAAGAATCAGCCAAACGGTTACAATCACGCCAAAATACATCCCAATAATTGACGGATGTAAATAGTTGGGTTCGTAAAAAAGCTTATCAAAAGTGATAAACTTCTCTATTAATGCTTTTCGGTCAAAGCTGTTTCGAATCGTATTCAATACTTCATCGCGATGTTCCCTAAAATAAAAAGCATCTGCGACAAGTTCTTTGGGAACAATATTACTCTCAATTTTATACTTCTTCAAAAGAGTATCCAGCCTCTGAAAATTCAACTGCAACGAATCTTTTTTGTATTTGTACAGCAGTTTATAACGTTGTACTGCAGCATCGTACTGTTGCTTTTCTGTTGCAATTCCTTTCACCGGTTTAAACAATGATTTATTTTCGAGAAAAATACAAATGCTATCGTCATATTGAGGTCGTACCTCAACACCTCTGAATAGGATCTCTGTACTGTCTTTAATCGCTTTTTTGGCTATAATTCTCTCCGAAAGTTCTTTTTTATCTAAACCAATTTCATCCAAAACCTTGCTAGTTACAGTCGAAACTTTATCTAAATCGGTTGTGAGCACTTTCAAAGTATCGATGCTGTAATACGTGCTCTCTGTGTTGTAATATCCATTTGATATTAAAACACTATCTACTACTTCCGTGACAGGATAGGGTTTTGGATATAAGATATGAACCGGATTAAACAACTTTTCAGAACTGTAAGATGTATAATTGTATAAAAACGGATTTAAAACATTCAGTAAAACCTTGTCTTTATTGAAATTAACTTCCGGAAGTTCACTCCTTAATTTAGCATTCAGCCCAAAACTATAACTGATGAAAAAGGAAAAACTCAGAAAACAAATCAGCAGTAATACCAAACCGGTTTTAAGAAGATTGGTTAAAGAATAAGGATATCGGGAGTGATTTTTAACCAAAAATATCAGGAAGAAAAATAAAAACAAACCGCTGATGAAAAAATGGGAAATGGAAACATCATCATAAAATTTAAATCTGTAAAATTCAAAATAGGAATTGATGTTGGCAATGCCTTTAAAGGTAAAAAAACCATATAAAAAATACCCTAAATGAAGGAACAGCAGCACCAAAAAAGACTTTACAAAGAATTGCTTTAATTTTTTTTCCATTTTATATTTTGAGAATTTACTCTCAAATATAACCAATCT
>NZ_CAGKLC010000217.1 GCF_903469665.1 Flavobacterium sp. UGB4466
TTTAGTTTAAGGAATTATGAAAAAATGTTTATTTAATGAATAGTACTGCGGTGTTTTGTTATATTTCTTTGAATCAAATTCATTATTCTTTGAAAAAACCGCTTAACGTTGAAAAATCATCGAATAAAATTCTCTGGTTTATGTTTTAAACAGGGGGTTTTATTGATTATATTTGTTTCACTTTTTTTAATGAAAATGATTACGAATTTTTAAACCTACTATACATGTCAACATTACGTTTCCAAGCTTTACAAGAAGCTTCCAACAGAAAGCCTGTACATTTTGAAGAAATAGACAGAAAGTCAAACATTTTTGGTTCAAATGTGTTTAATGAGAAAGCGATGAAGCAGTTTTTGACTTCTGATGCTTTAAAAGGAGTGAGAGATGCCGTTCAACACGGAACTAAGATAGACAGAAAACTGGCCGATTATATCGCCATGGGGATGAAAGAATGGGCATTATCAAAAGGTGTAACTCATTATACACACTGGTTTCAGCCGCTTACAGGTACAACAGCAGAAAAGCATGATGCTTTTTTTGAGACTTCTTATGACGGAAGTGATCCTGTAGAGAAATTCGGAGGAGCACAATTGGTACAGCAGGAGCCTGATGCATCAAGTTTTCCGAATGGAGGAATAAGAAATACATTTGAGGCAAGAGGGTATACCGCTTGGGATCCAACTTCTCCGGCATTTATATATGGTACAACCTTATGTATTCCAACCGTATTTATCGCCTATACAGGAGAAGCGCTCGATAATAAGATCCCATTATTAAGAGCACTATCCGTTATGGATGAGGCTGCGACCGAAGTTTGTAAATATTTCGATAAAAATGTAAAGAAAGTTACCGCTACTTTAGGATGGGAACAGGAATACTTTTTAATTGATAAAGCATTAGCTAATTCACGTCCTGACTTAATGATGACAGGAAGAACCTTACTGGGGCATACTTCTGCAAAAGGACAACAATTAGACGATCATTATTTCGGTTCTATTCCAACACGTGCTTTAACGTATATGAGAGATTTAGAGCAGGAATGTATGTTGTTGGGGATTCCGGTAAAAACTCGTCACAATGAAGTAGCGCCAAACCAATTCGAATTGGCTCCGATTTTTGAAGAAACCAATCTGGCTGTAGATCACAACTCTTTATTAATGGATGTGATGCAGCGTGTAGCGGAACGTCATGATTTTAAAGTATTGTTTCATGAAAAACCTTTTAAAGGGGTAAACGGTTCCGGAAAACACAATAACTGGTCATTGGCAACAGATACAGGAGTTAATTTATTGAGTCCGAGTAAAACACCAATGAGTAATCTACAGTTTTTAACTTTCTTTATCAATACAATTAAAGCGGTTAATGATTACGAAACTTTATTGAGAGCATCTATTGCAACAGCAAGCAATGATCATCGTTTGGGAGCTAATGAGGCACCACCGGCAATTATATCGGTTTTTATTGGAGCACAATTGTCTAAAGTATTAATAGAATTGGAAAGTGTAACCACCGGGAAATTGTCGCCTGAAGAAAAAACAGACTTAAAATTAAATGTAGTAGGGAAAATCCCGGACGTTCTTTTAGACAATACAGACCGTAACCGAACTTCTCCTTTTGCTTTTACCGGAAATAAATTTGAGTTTAGAGCTGTAGGTTCAAATGCCAATTGTTCTAACGCGATGACTACTCTGAATGCTATTGTGGCCAAACAACTAAGAGATTTTAAAACAGAGGTGGACTCTTTGATTGAATCTAAAGACATGAAAAAAGACGATGCAATCTTTAATGTTTTGAGAGAATACATCAAGCAGTCTAAAAAAATTCTGTTTGAAGGAGATGGATATAGCGAAGCCTGGGAAAAAGAAGCCGCTAAAAGAGGGTTAAGTAATTTTAAAACGACTCCGGAAGCTATTAAAGCTAAGGTTTCAAAACAAGCTTTGGAGTTATTTGATGAATTAGGAATTTTAAATCACGTAGAAGCTGAAGCACGTTACGAAATTGAATTGGAAGAATACACTAAGAAAATCCAGATTGAAGGACGAGTATTAGGGGATATTGCCAGAAATCACGTTATTCCAACAGCTATCCGCTATCAAAATACTTTAATCGAAAATGTGAAAGGATTAAAAGAAATTTTTGGTAAGGAGTTTGAAACTATTGCAAAAGAGCAAATAGTTTTGATTAAAGAAATTTCAGGCCATATTGAAGGAATTAATTCTAAAGTATTGGCTATGACGAGTGAACGAAGAACAGCAAACCAATTGACTGATGCACAAAAAATGGCCGAAGCTTACTGCAATAACGTAAAACCTTATTTTGAGGACATTCGTAATCATTGTGATAAATTAGAATTATTAGTAGATGATGAAAGCTGGACGCTAACGAAGTACAGAGAATTGTTATTTACGAAGTAATATTTTAGAATATACCCGATTAAGTCCCGTCTTTATTG
>NZ_CAGKLC010000218.1 GCF_903469665.1 Flavobacterium sp. UGB4466
GTATCTAAATATGCGGCTGATGCTAATAATTTATCTTTAAAATTAGTGTCTGGAATACTTATTATTTGTGCATTCAAAGTATTAAAAAGGCATAGAGCCAGAACTACAAAGTAGAGTTTCTTCATAAGTGGTATTTTTACACAAAAATAATTCTTTAACACAATAACACAACTTTTTCTGTTAAATTTTAAATAAAAAAAATATTGAAGTAAAAAAAAGTCCCACATTGCTGTGGGACTTTCTATTTAGAGGAAACTAAGAATTATTTTTTCTCCGTTTTTTCCATTTTAGCTTTTAATGCAGCTAATACATCATTGTTATCTCCTAAAGTTGCAGCTGGTGCATTAGTAGTAGATGTAGATGAAGTATTTTCAGTTGCAGCTTTCACGTTTTTCTCTTCTTCTTCACGGAAGATAGCAGTGTGAGAAGCTACTACTCTTTTGAATTCTTTGTTGAATTCGATAACTTTGAAATCAGCAGTATCACCTTTTTTCAATTTCTTTCCGTCTTCTTTTTCAAGGTGACGAGTTGGAATGAAAGCAACGATATCATCTCCGAATTCTACAGTAGCTCCTTTGTCAACGATTTCAGAAATCTCACCATTGTGGATAGTTCCTACAGCGAAAGAATCTTCGTATTGATCCCAAGGATTAGCAGTAGTTTGTTTGTGACCTAAAGATAATTTACGTCCTTCAACATCTAATTCTAATACTACAACATCAAGTTTCTCACCAACATTTACAAACTCAGATGGGTGTTTGATTTTCTTAGTCCAAGAAAGGTCCGAAATGTAGATTAATCCATCAATTCCTTCTTCTAATTCTACGAAAATACCAAAGTTTGTAAAGTTTCTAACGATACCTGTATGTTTAGAACCTACTGGGTATTTAGAAGTAATGTCAGTCCATGGATCTTGAGTCAATTGTTTGATACCTAATGACATCTTACGATCGTCTCTGTCTAAAGTTAAGATAACTGCTTCAACAACATCTCCAACTTTCACGAAGTCCTGAGCAGAACGTAAGTGAGTAGACCATGACATTTCAGAAACGTGAATTAAACCTTCAACACCTTCAGCAACTTCGATGAAAGCACCGTAATCAGCGATTACAACTACTTTACCTTTTACTTTATCACCAATTGTTAAATTAGCATCTAAAGCATCCCATGGGTGAGCGTTTAATTGTTTCAATCCTAATTGAATTCTTGTTTTCTCATCATCGAAATCAAGGATTACAACGTTTAATTTTTGGTCTAATTCAAGAACTTCACTTGGGTGGTTGATTCTGCTCCAAGAAAGGTCAGTAATGTGAATTAATCCGTCAACACCACCTAAGTCAATGAACACACCATAAGAAGTAATGTTTTTAACAACACCTTCTAATACTTGTCCTTTTTGTAATTGACCGATGATTTCTTTTTTCTGTACTTCGATATCAGCCTCGATAAGTGCTTTATGAGATACAACAACGTTTTTGAATTCGTGGTTAATTTTTACCACTTTGAATTCCATCATTTTGTTTACATATACATCGTAGTCTCTAATTGGCTTAACGTCAATTTGAGATCCAGGTAAGAAAGCTTCAATACCAAAAACGTCAACGATCATACCACCTTTAGTTCTGCATTTTACAAAACCATTAACGATTTCACCTGTTTCGTTTGCAGCAATAACTCTATCCCATGATTTAATAGTACGAGCTTTTCTGTGAGATAATACTAATTGACCAGTTTTGTCCTCACGGATGTCGATTAATACTTCTACTTTGTCACCTACTTTTAAGTTTGGGTTGTAACGGAATTCGTTTAAAGAAATAACACCTTCCGATTTTGCGTTGATATCAACGATAACGTCTCTATCTGTAATTCTAACAACTACACCTTCTACTACTTCTTCCTGATCTGTAGCGATGAAAGTTTTTGAAACTAGTTCTTCGAATTCTAATAAGTTTTTCTCATCAACTGCATCAATTCCTTCTTGGAAGTTATGCCAGTTAAAATTTGCTAAAAACTCTTCTTGTGATTTTAATTGTTCAGACATGCTGATAAAAAATTTGTATTCTGTTTCTCTCGAGTTTCATAAAGCAGTAGAAAATACAGAAGTTGTTTTACATAAATAGTTGATACCTAAAGGAAACTCTTCTTTGCCAAAAGGACTGCAAAATTAATACATTTATTTTTAATAGCAAAACAAAAGTGTGTTAGATGATAATTGATAATTGATAATTGATAATTGATAATTGATAATTGATAATTGATAATGGTTAATGGTTAATTGTTAATGGTTAATTGAGAATTGAGAATTGATAATGGTTAATTGTTAATTGCTAATTGTGAATTG
>NZ_CAGKLC010000219.1 GCF_903469665.1 Flavobacterium sp. UGB4466
TTTCTAAACTCTTTTAAAAGTTTTTCAATTTCTAAAGTAGATTTACGCGCTCTTGGTCCAGCAGCTTTAACACCTTTTTCAGTTAATGATTCAGCCTCTGCTTTAAATGTTTCAATTTCGGCGTTGATTTTTACTAATAGATCGTTCATGCTTATAATTATTAAATTAAGTCGCAAAAATAGAAGTTTGAATGGGAGTTACAACACATTTGCTGTTAAATTTATCCTCATTTTTAGGTCTCTGACTTAACGATAAATTTACTTTTTCTCTTTTTTGCATTTCATTTTTCACAACAAACTAATAGTCAATATTTTATTTTCCACCCCTGATAACTCCTGCCCTGTAAGGCATTCCGTAGTATTTTCAATAAAATTTCATTTTGTAGCTTCAAAACACATCAAAAAACTAGATTTTCACCCCTTTCCGCAATTGAAATTCTTCCTATTTTTACAAAAAAACGTCAAATATGCGCCGGATTCGACTCAAAAGGCTTCAAAAATGAAGGTATTTGTCGTACCAAACTCCAACTATGAAAAATGGTTTATTCCCTTATTCTAGCTTTTACTTTTGCTAAAAAAATCTCTTACCCATCAATCAGATTCTTTCTACCCGGGTAACATTGCAATCAATAAATGCAATTAGTTTTTCTATTTTCTTGCTACAATTTTCTTTGTTTGAAATTGAGATAATATAACCATTTTTGTCTTTAATATATAACAGAAAACAGTCCTTAGTGAGAATTGCTTTCTCTATCTGGCACCATCTATGAGTAAATCCGCCTAGGGGGGAATGTACCTCTATAAATGAATTCGTAAAACTAAATTTGTACTGACGTGAAAAACGATCAAATTTTAATAATTTTCTAACCAATCGAAAAGTTACTTTGCAAATTGTATTTACTATTGGATAATGAAAAAGTAAAAAAAGGATCACCAAAAACAAGTCTTTTATAATCCATTGAAAAAAATCATTGTTCCCTTTCCAATCTGAATAAACAAAGACCAATAAAGTAACTGCTAAAAAAAACATTACTCTTTGTTTGTACAGATCTTTGAAGTACATCTTATGCAAATTACGTATCTCTGCAATATTCAAATCAAACTCCAATGAAAAAGTAGAGGTGCCCATATGCTGTTATCAGTGTTACTTATTAATAAATCATACACTTTTAACCTTCCTCTTCTCTTCTTAAAAAATAATGAAGAAGTAATTAAAGTATACAGCAAATTTAATTGTAACATTTTCTCTCAAGCACCACAATAAGCCATAAAACTATCGTAATAAGACAAATATGAAACTAATTTGTCTATTCGTTTTTTTTTGTATAAGTCTTCTATTTAATTCCTTTTTTTAATGCAGCCAGGGCAGGATCTGTTGCTGCTTTAATTTGATTGATTACCATTCTGGCAATTTCTGTGGCTCCTTTTAATGACAAATGGGTATCATCATTTTTATCGCTATCGTAATAGGCATTTTCACCGGCTTTAAAATGCAAATGCAGCAGTTTCGATTTTTCGGGGCCGTAGGTTTGTTCTAATATTTCTGTCAAATATTCGAGATCAATGAAAGGGACTTTAAATTCTTGCGCCACCAGTCTGGTTATTAAAGGATAATCACCGTGTGTGGGTATTAAAACTCCTTTTTCATTAAAATTACGTCTCGCGATGGAGCTTAACAATACGGGGGTTGCTCCCTTTTGGCGGCTTTCTTTTACAAACTTAATCAGGTTGTATCGGTAGCTGGTATGCGGGTTTGTATATCGGGTTGAATCTTCGATTTTTTCGTCATTATGGCCAAACTCGATGAAAACGTAATCTCCTTTTTTGAGTTTTTTATAAATCGAATCCCATCGTTTTTCATTGATAAAACTTTTGGTACTGCGTCCGTTTACGGCTTTATTTTCAACCACAATATTTTCGGTAAAGAAAGGCTGTAAAACCTGTGCCCAACCGTGTTCCGGATTGCGTTCTGGATCTTTTTTGTTGGCCATCGTAGAATCACCAATAGTATAAAGTGTTGTTTTCTGAGCGAAACAAGCCATTGAAAACAAACCGATAATTAGCAGATAATATTTAGTCATTTGATTTAAAATTAATCCGTTTAGTGTACTTCGAAAAAATAATATTTAACACATAGAAACATAGTTTCCTAATTTAAAAAAGAATACTACAGAGAAATATTTTTCTCTCACATAGCTGATGTATTTTTAAAAATTAGTACAACTTTTTAAAACCTAAAACAAAAAACTCAGTACCTTAGTACATT
>NZ_CAGKLC010000220.1 GCF_903469665.1 Flavobacterium sp. UGB4466
AAGAGTAAAGAGTAAAGAGTAAAGAGTAAAGAGTAAAGAGTAAAGAGTAAAGAGTAAAGAGTAAAGAGTAAAGAGTAAAGAGTAAAGAGTGAAGAGTGAAGAGTGAAGAGTAAAGAGTAAAGAGTGTCTCATAGAAATACATTCCTCTACTATAACGCTCTGTGTTTTATTAAAAGTGAAACGCCTTAATTTCAGTTAGAAAAGCTATGTATCTATGTGTTTAATAATCGCCACAGATTAACGGATTAAAAAGATTACAAAACTTGTGCAATCTGCATGAAAAATGATTTTACACATAGAGACATAGTTTCTTCAAAGGTAAAAAAATCTATGTTTCTATGTGTTAAAACAATACTCCAACAAAGAGCCAACAGCTAAGAAATCTGCAAGATCTGCGTGAAAAACACTCAACGCATAGAAACATAGTTTTTAAAAGGAATAAAAGAATATTAAATCAGTTTATTACTGGTGGCATAAGCGATGGCCTCAGCAATATTTCCTACCCCTAGTTTGGTGAACAACTTTCTCTTGTGAAACTTAATGGTATCAGCCGATACAAACATACTTTCAGCCATGTTGGCAATGGTAAAACCCCTGATAGAATATTGCAAAACCTCCTTCTCACGGCTGGTCAGTTCTATCTTTTTCAGCACCTTCCAAAAGCCTCCTTCAAGGTCATAGCTGAAGATTTTATTTTCCCCTTTTTTATAAATTTTAATATTCCCCGACTGCAATTCAGAAGAAAGCGAGATAATACAAATCGATTTCCAGATTTTACCGTCATTGGTCAGGAAAACAGGAGTCAGTTTTTGATTCACCAAAAAAGTTTTTCCATTGGGATTTTTTAAGCGGAAGTCATAGGAAATGGTGTGATTCAGGCGTTCTTCTACAGGAATGTTTTGATAAAAGTCAAAACCTATGGTATTGATCTTTAGTAATAAATCGAGATCTTCTTTGACTACATACTTAAAATAAAAGGCATATCCGAGTTCCTGAACCTCAGCCGGGGTGTGATCACACAAGAATAATGGATTTTCGGACACATACTCAAACCCCTTTTTTTCGTAATCAATAATATAAATACTGCTGTAAGTTGTTCTGGCAAATGCTTTGACCAGTTCTAAATAATCTCCCAGTCTGCCTTTTTCATCTTCAGAGATCTTTTGAACGGTGTTGTTTGAGGAAAAAAAGTCGTTTTCAATTACCATATTTTAATAGTTTTTTAACAGGTTGTGAATATAGGAAAAATTGGAGATATGATGTTAAAATAATTTTATTTCTATACGAATTTAACTTCATTTCAATAAAAATGATATTTGGTTTTTTGGCCGCTTTTTTTCTTCTTAAATTCGTTATCAAAAACTACACTTAAGGGTGGTTTTTGATTAAAATACTGTGAACTAGTATTTTGTGTAATAGGAAGCGTAAATTGTGGTGATAGTTTTGGAGAAAACAAATACTATGAAACTCGCCAAAAACCACCACACAGAAATGAATCAAAATGACATCTTCCGTATGTCAAAATTTGTAGTCACAGAAAACTTCAATCATCACTCTAATGAAGTTTTTCCAAGCCACTATCAAAAAGATATTGATGCCGTTTACAAAGAAGAAATGAACTTCCTTGAAAACTCCAAAATATTCGCATTCAAAAACGAACTGGGAGACTTTACCGGAACCATCAGAGTTCTAAAATGGGACTTCATTACCCCGCTTCCCATTCAAAAAATGTTTGGTATCAACCCTTTCTTATGTGCAGAAGGAGATGCCATCAATGAAATCTGGCACATTGGACGTTTTGCCATCAAAAAAGGTGTTCGTGATGTTAACCTTCTAAAAAAACTATTGGTTTGTGCCATTGCACCGGTTTGCAAACACGAAGACAATATGGCCTTTGCTGAAATCGATGCCAAACTGCTTCGCGTGCTAACCCTAATGGGCATCAAAGTAAAAATTGTGGGCAAATCAATCGAATACCTGGGATCAGAAACCATTCCTGTATCGATGTCCTATAATGGGCTTATTGCTTTCTATAACGAGAACAAACATTTGGTTACACCGGAAGATTTTGAGCTTTCGTCTGTAAAAGATAAACTACCCAATAAGGTAGTATTTAAGGCTAACCAATTGAACTACACTTTGGTGTAGTAGAATTTGAAAACCTG
>NZ_CAGKLC010000221.1 GCF_903469665.1 Flavobacterium sp. UGB4466
ATATATCATCTTCAATATATGCTCAAGCTACTATTGTAACAAATCCATCAAATTTGCAGATAAATACCGCTTTAAATGGGCCTGGAATAGTTATCGTTGGTGGAACATTGTCGGGAGCAGCAACTGCCGCAACATTGCGTGCAAATCAAGTTGCCACCTTTTCTAATGGTATTAGTGGCGCTGGTTTGCAGATACCGAGCGGTGTGTACTTTACTACAGGAAGTGCCCCTTTCGAATTAGCAAACAAAAATACTGCTGTCCAAAATAGTTTTAACCCTGCTGGAGCTACAACATTATCAGATCCCAATTTATCTTTAATTGATCCTACCGCAACACGTGACTTAGTATCGTATTCTTTTACAATAACTTTAGCACCGAATGTTTCGGGACTACTTTTTAGTTATCAATTTGGTTCAGAGGAGTTTCCAGATTATGTAGGTTCTAATTATGATGATGCTTTTGGTTTTTTTGTTTCGGGGCCTGGTATTTCTGGAATTCAGAATTTCGCAACATTGCCAAATGGTAATGCCACATCAATAAATAAGATAAATTCTGGTATTCCTGGATTTAGCTCACCGGCAACACCTGTCGCTGCATACGATGGTTCTCAATCTGCTTTGTATATCAATAATGGTCACATTACAACTACTACTGGAGGTAAATATAACCTGAATACAGCGCCTCAACCAGGACCTTTCCCAGTTTTTACAGAACATAATGGTTTAACAAAGTCGATAAAGAAATCCATTGCTGGCTTAACTCCTGGAGGAACTTATACTTTTAAAATTGTAATTGCTGACGCTGGTGATGCATCGTTGGATTCGGGTGTTTTTTTAGATATTATAGAGGGTATAATTTCTGCCGATCTCTCTGTTTCTAAAACTGTAAATAACCCAAGTCCAAATGTGGGAAGCAATGTTGTTTTTACACTCACAGCAGGCAATACTGGTCCTGGTAATGCACCAAATACCAAGGTTACAGATTTGTTACCAGCTGGTTACACTTTTGTGTCTGCTACACCAAGTGTTGGGACATACGATTCCTCGACAGGGGTTTGGGATATTGGTTTATTAAATATAGGCTCTTCCCCAACTTTGCAAATTACTGCTACGGTAAAAGCTGCAGGTCCTTATTTGAATAGTGCTTCTATAGCATCTCCAGATATTGCAGATCCTACCCCTGGAAATAATACCTCTAGTGTTACCCCAACCCCGGTTGCGCAGTCTAATGTTGGTATAACCAAAACCGCAAGTAGCGCTACGCCTAATGTTGGCAGTAATGTTACTTTTACTTTAACAGCAACTAATGCAGGCCCAAGTGCTGCAACAGGAGTGAGTGTAACAGATATTTTACCTTCTGGCTATACTTTTGTAAGTGCCAGCACAGCTTCAGGAACCTATACAAGTGGAACTGGAATCTGGGCGATTGGTACTTTAGCCAATGGAGCTAATGCTACATTATCTATCATTGCCACAGTCAATGCCTCTGGAACGTATACCAACAGTGCGAGTATAACTGCCAATGAAGCAGATCCTACCCCTGGAAATAATACCTCTAGTGTTACCCCAACCCCGGTTGCGCAGTCTAATGTTGGTATAACCAAAACCGCAAGTAGCGCTACGCCTAATGTTGGCAGTAATGTTACTTTTACTTTAACAGCAACTAATGCAGGTCCAAGCAACGCAACAGGAGTAAGTGTAACGGATATTTTACCTTCCGGTTATACTTTTGTAAGCGCCAGCACAGCTTCAGGAACCTATACAAGTGGAACTGGAATCTGGGCCATTGGTACTTTAGCCAATGGAGCGAATGCTACCTTATCTATCATTGCCACAGTCAATGCCTCAGGAACGTATACCAACAGTGCGAGTATAACTGCCAATGAAGCAGATCCTACCCCTGGAAATAATACCTCTAGTGTTACCCCAACCCCGGTTGCGCAGTCTAATGTTGGTATAACCAAAACCGCAAGTAGCGCTACGCCTAATGTTGGCAGTAATGTTACTTTTACTTTAACAGCAACCAATGCAGGTCCAAGCAACGCAACAGGAGTAAGTGTAACGGATATTTTACCTTCCGGTTATACTTTTGTAAGCGCCAGCACAGCTTCAGGAACCTATACAAGTGGAAC
>NZ_CAGKLC010000222.1 GCF_903469665.1 Flavobacterium sp. UGB4466
ATTATCATGATCTCTTCAACATCCCGATAGCTTAATGTAAACCTAAGCTTAAAATATACGGCCTGCAGTATAATAGATTTTGGATAACAATGACCTTTAGTATTCATGAGTTTAAGAATTTAAAAAGGCAAAGATAAAACTTAGCTTTAGATGCGACAGAACCTGAATACTTCTTCTAAAGGAGCTTCTTTAAAAAGCAATTCTAAAATTCGGTTTTTTAAAAATCCATAAGACAAATTTGTGCTTATTTTATGATCTAATTTTGTGTTTTGATTCTTAACCTTTAATTCTTCTTCTAAATCGTTTAAAATAATTAATTGCATCTTATTCCAAGATTATGCTTACTCATACATTAGAAAATCGTACTCATTACATTTTTTGCATTATAAAAGCCTATTAGTTGGTATTTTTAATAAAGAAATTAAAAATTAGGTAGAAAACTCTAAAATTCTAATCACATGAAAAGCAAAAAAAACTTTACCGGCGCCATCGGTGCGTGGCTGACTAATGAGCTACATCCAGCAAACGCGACCTACAGCTCACCCAACAGCAATTTTAGTTCTATTAAGCTCAACGGTATATACAGCACCCTTGATTACCTGAGCATCGGCTGGTTTGGAGTGGATATGAGCAACCCTAGCAGTCCCACCCTGCAAACCAGTAACACATATCTTGCACAACAGGTTTTAGATGCCCGTGCACAAAACCCGGACATCACCATATTTGCTTTACTGGCCTATACCCAAGAAATCACCAAGGATCTCCAAACGATCATCAACAACCCCGTCCTGCTGACCACTTTTGCTACCAATGTTGCCAACTTTCTGGCTAACAATGACCTCAATGGTTTCGACATTGATTGGGAACAGCCCACGAGCCAACTCTCTCATAAGCAATGCGGCCAATGGCTCAACGCATTGGGTAAGGCTTTCGGGGATACCTATTATCTGGCCATTTCGGCGAGTTCTAACCAGTCCGGTAATGTCAACAACCTGAATGCGGATGCTGTGAATGCCAATGTGGATGTGTTCAATTTGCAAAGTTACTGGGTTAGCGATCCTAGCGTATTTATTGCACACGGTATCAATGCCGATCTATTGGGATTCGGTGCTTATTTAGAAAGTGGTGTCACTGCGCTTTATGCTTCTCAGCAATACGCTGCTGGGATTCAGTACCAGAGTAAGCAATACCCCTACCAAACTATGATGAGTTGGCGGCTTGATTCTTCCAACTGGCCTTTCGAGCAAAGTCAGCAACTATTGATGCGGCCATACCTGACCGGCCAACCGGATGTGGCTGTGTTCGACGATGGAGCCATCTTGAATGCGCAAACTACTCCTACTATTATCCAAAGTATCGTTATCCGTAGCGGAGATGTTGTGGATGCCATCCAATGTACCAATGCCAGCAGCGACGGCTCGTATGTGGTACAACTATTACAACACGGTGGCGATGGCGGCAATGGGAATAATCCGATCAATCTCACAAATGGCCTCACCGCTTTCAGTTACGTAACAGGCTACTGGTACGGACAAAATGTGGTAGTTCAAATCACCATCAACGGCACAAGTTATCCCGCCACCATTAATCCCAATGTAGTTGATACACAAAATTTTCAGGTGACTGCTCCTGCGGGTAGAACTATTATTGCATTCAGTGGACAAACCTGTTATGTGAATTTGGCAGGCGGAGGTTTCAGTTGGGTGTTATCGCAGATCAACGGAGTATTCGGTTAGTGATTTTTTTATTCCCTCTGGTGCTCGTATACAACGAGTGCCTACATAATATTTAAAAGATAATTGTAGCGTTTGTAACGCGGGCTAATAAAAAATGGTTCTTAATACGTTTTATTAAGTAGTAAGTATCTAAAAAGCCACATTGCAAACGCTTTGATTTAGTTTATACTAGTAAAAGGGGGTTCTGTCGCATCTGTCAGAATCAAATATAACACTTTAAGTAATTTAAAAGTTAGGCCGCCAATCTACAGAATGAT
>NZ_CAGKLC010000223.1 GCF_903469665.1 Flavobacterium sp. UGB4466
ATAATGGTAAGAACTTGGGTTGCCGGATTTTTAGTATAACTCAATCGTATGTTACCTAAGTGATCTTTGTATTGATAAATATATTTATAAGAACTTCCTGAAGGCTCTACATAACCCTCGGCAGTTCGGGGCTTTTATATTCTTTATCGATTTTCTTTGCGTTCACGAGCGGGACGCTCGCGCCAGCGGGGGAAAAGCCACTCCGTTATGGAATGGCTTATTAGCACTATTAGATATTGTACATCTAGTATTTTATTTCACAGATGCATTAATTTGTTTTGCCTCTTCGTTAAATGATTCTTTAAGAGCTTCAAAAAAATCCTTATCATTAGGATATTTTATTTTTAAATTATCAATTTCTTTATTAATTTGTTCTGGACCCAAAATTTTTGACTTTACAAGAAACAAATTGTAATATGCTTCTTGGTCGAATGACTTCTGATTGTCTATAAAATTTTGAATTTCTGCTATTGCTTTATCAAAATATATTTTTTTATCTTCATTTTGCAATTTAGATTCGCAATCTAACGCTTTAAAATAATTGTATTGCATTCTCTTTTCATATGGTTTTGAGAAATCCTTTTCTGCAAGGGAATCTATAAATTCATATGCTTTATTATATTCCTTTAAAAATGAAAGAGCAGATATTTTCAACTCAATTGATGCCATTCTGGTCTCTGGGCAATCCAGAGATTTTTTAACATCTTTCAACGCATCGGACAGTAAAGCAGGATTTTTCTCTGTATAGAATTTATTAAATTTATTTTTTGCACTTATGTAATTTGTTTTACAAACATCTTTATTTCCTGTTTGTCCGTTACAACTACATAAAAATGTTATCATTACAATACAGTTAAAAAATATTCTTAGACTAAAGTTTGAATAATTCATTTTGTAATTTATTTTTATAATTATTTTTAAATCTGTTAATGTTTTATTGGAGAGTAAGGAGTATATTGAAAATTATAGGTTTTCGCAATAATTCCAAATCGCCCTGTCACAGGTACAGCACCACTACCATCATCTTTAACGTTTTGCCATGCTCCTGAAACATTTGCTCCTGGAAAAACTTTAGGACCTTTTTCTGCTGATATTTCAGTTGCTGGTATAAAAAGACTTCCTGACACGGAACTTGTTCCTGATTGCTGTATTAGAGATTGGTTTCCGTCTGGTCCTTGAAGACCTGTACCATAATCTTTACCTCCAAAAGTTGTAGTAGCCATTCCAGTAACTACAACATTATCCGTTCCTGTAGCGGTACCTTCAACAGCAATTCCTATATCAATACCATTGAATGTTTTGGAGAGTTGCCCATTAGAATCAAAACTTGTTGTAACATTAGCATTAACATTGATATTCGATTCTGCTGTAACCGTCGTTACGTGTGAAGCCCCCATAGTTACTCCTCCTTGCTGCTCATAATCTGACGCAACCCATCCAACTTTTGTTGTTGAAGGTGATGGATATGTACCTACCCAACCTAAATCTTTTACAATGGAACTATCTTCTTTACCTACATAGCTATATCCACTTGGAGTTTCTGATTCTTTAGTCACATTATTGTTCCATGTATATTCTCCTGTCGCAATATTTTTAATCCAATCTAAAGGTCCCATTCCATCAGGGTCTACAAAATGCATAGGATTATCAAAACAATAGTTGTAAGGAGACCATCTTCTCATCTGTTCCGCTAACGGGTCAATATTCATCCAACGACCAATTGCAGGGTCATAATTTCTTGCTCCATAGTCGTAAAAGTTAAGCCCCAGCTCGTCCTGCAATTCTTTCGAATTATACTTATACTTATTACTAGTAGCAACATAATCATTATACCCCTTGTGTTTCAATCCAAAAGGATAATAATTAT
>NZ_CAGKLC010000224.1 GCF_903469665.1 Flavobacterium sp. UGB4466
TTTTCAGAGTCTGATTTGAAATCGTATCTTTTAGGATTGGTTCCGGATTATATGGTTCCTCAGGTGTTTGTGGTTTTGGATCAGATGCCATTAACTTCAAACGGAAAGATCGACAGAAAAGCATTACCGGATCCTACTGTTACAGAAGGACGTGTGTATGTGGCACCAGAGACAAAAACAGAGGAAGAATTGGTTGTTATTTGGCAAGATCTGCTAAATGTAGAACAGGTTGGGGTTACGGATGATTTCTTTGAATTGGGAGGTCATTCTTTACTGGCTGTTCGTTTATTATCAGCTATTAAAACGACACTTAATGTGGCAATTAATATCACTGATATATTCGACCATACTAATATTGCAGCTTTAGCAGCTTTTATAGAAAGTCAGGACAATACAGCTGTACTTCCTTTGGTAACCAAACAAGACTTACCTGCCGATATTCCATTGTCATATGCTCAGGAGCGTTTATGGTTTATTGATAAATTAAAAGGAAGTGAGCATTACCATGTACCAGTATTATTAAACCTTAAAGGAGATCTTAAAATAGACTTTCTTTCTCAGGCGCTAAAAACAATTGTAGAACGCCATGAGGCATTGCGAACAGTGTTTGTAGAGAAAGAAGGTGTGGCTTATCAGGAACTGCAGTCTTCTGATCGTTGGGAGATGAGTGTTTTGACTTCTGTAACGGATTACAAATCATTCCTGGCAAATGAAGTAAACAAATCATTTGATTTATCAAAAGATTATATGCTTCGTGCTACAGTAATAAAAGTATCAGATGCAGAACATATTTTAGTACTGGTGCGTCATCATATTGCTACCGATGGATGGTCTTCTTCTGTTATTGTTAATGAGTTTAAAGAACTTTATGCTTCGTATGCGTCAGGAAGAGAAGCCGATTTACCGGTGCTTAGTTTTCAATATACAGATTATTCGGTTTGGCAGCGTTCTCAGGTATCCGGCGCTTATTTAGCAGAGAAACTAGAGTATTGGGAGTCAAAATTAGGAGGCGTAGCTCCTTCAGCACTACCTACTGATTATCTAAGACCTGCCGTTCCAAGCGGCCACGGTGACTTTGTTAGTTTTAGGCTAGACAGCCAGCGTAGTGAAGCTTTAAAGGCTTATGCAAAAGAAGAAGGAGTAACCCTATTTATGTTATTGTTAAGCATTTATAAAGTATTGTTATATCGTTACAGCGGACAGTCAGATATCTGTATCGGAACTACCGTTGCCAATCGTCCGCAGCAGGAATTAGAATCTATGATCGGGTTCTTCGTGAATACTTTGGCTCTTCGAAGCGATTTATCTGGTAACCCATCGTTTAATGAGTTGCTGAAATCGGTAAAACAAACCACTTTAGAAGCTTATGATCATATTGCCGTTCCGTTCGAAAAAGTAGTAGATCGTGTGGAGAAGGCAAGAGATAAGAGCAGAAATTCTATCTTCCAGGTATTGTTTGTTTTAAACAACAATCCGGATGCTAAGGTGGCCGATTTTAGTGACATTACTATTGAACCGATGGCAGTGGACTATAATATTTCGAAATTTGATTTAACCATTTTTGCCGAAGACGGCCCTGAGGGAATCTTATTTTCATTCAACTATTCTACAGATCTTTTCAGCTCTTCTACGGTATCAGGATTAAGATCACATTACGAGAACTTATTAACAGCTGTCTTAGAAAACGGAACCTCATCAATAGGTGATTTGACGATGTTAAGCACAGAAGAAGAGCAGGCATTGGTAGTAGACTGTAATACCCCTGATTATTTATTATCAGGAGAAGGAACTGTATTGT
>NZ_CAGKLC010000225.1 GCF_903469665.1 Flavobacterium sp. UGB4466
GATTACATAGGTAAAAAATATGTGTACCAGTACAAAGATCATTTGGGTAACATACGATTGAGTTATGCTAAAAATCCTGCAACCCAAGTTCTTACCATTATTGACGAGAATAATTATTATCCTTTTGGGTTGAAACATAAGGGGTATAATGATTATGTAGCTACGAGTAATAAGTATAAGTACAACGGAAAAGAACTTCAGGACGATGATATCGGAGGCCTTAAACTTAATATGTATGACTATGGAGCTAGAAATTATGACCCTGCGCTTGGTAGATGGATGAATATTGACCCATTGGCCGAAACTAGTCGAAGATTTAGTCCTTATACTTATGGGCTTAATAATCCGGTATTTTTTATTGATCCTGATGGAAGGCAAGCAACGTATAATTGGGACGAACACAAAAAGGGTAATAAAGGAGTCTATACTGATGGTGGTAAAACCGTATCGTATGAGCAAGCTATTGCAGGTTATAGTGATGATAATGGGTATGATGAAAAAGGGAATCAAGTAAATAATAAAGGTGGGGATACAACCGATTATTTATATGGTAAAGATGGAAAGATCATATCTTCAACTTCCGTTAAGTTAAAAAGTATTTCACAAGGAGAATTTGGAAGTAATGGGGGGAAATTAAGAGGTTATGGTTTTAAGGGTTGGAAGATGGCTACTGGAAATTCACAATCGATGGAACTTACCTCTCCTTTTTTCTCATGGGGTTGGGCTTTTAAAGGTATAGGGGCAGTTTGGAGTGCAACATTTGGGACAACAGCAAGAACGGCAGAAGCATCGGGTTCTGTATATTCAGTTGCATTCGAAACATCATTATCAAGTGACTTATTTCCGGGTGGAAGTTATTATGGACACTTTAAAGCGGCTAACACCGCTCTGAATACAGCTATTGAGACGGATGCTTCGTTAGCATCCTCCATGTATGAGTTAGGGATTACTGTTCCGAAATCATCAGCTGGAAGTGTTTTAGGTAAGTCCCCAACGAATTGGGTGTGGCATCATGCTATAGAGCCAGGAGTTATGCAATTAGTGCCAAAAGTACAACATACACCGGGATCAGTCTTTTGGAATACCTTGCACCCAGGCGGAGTGGGTGGAATGTCAATATGGAACAAATTATAAATAAATATAGATATGAAATTAATTGAACTGGTAAAACATTTAAAAAGTGTAAAGGAATCTGAGAAGTTTACAAGTACACAATTGTCAGATATCGAATATGATCTTATCGATATGTATATGATTGAAAAAGTTGACCTTGATTCAGATATTCTTTTTTTTGATGCTGAAAAAATACCTAATAAACTTATTTTAGAAGTTGAAGGGGTAACTTATGAGAATCTTTTTCCATTGAATATGGCACAAGATATGATCGAAGAATTTGTTGGGACTAATGCAAGTGCAAGTGATCTTGAAATTGCTGAATTTATAATAAATTATAGAAAAAAAGATGCCTAAGAAAAATCGACAAAGCATATAAAAAGAAAGCCTCGCTACCAGCGAGGTTTTTTGCGTTTTAAAACTTGTGTAAACATGCTTGTTTTTTCTGCATAAATGCCAACGATAAACTTCAATTAAAACCTAAAATGTTCCTGGCATTTATGCAGAAAAAACAAGCATAGCGATTGCGGCGATTGAGGGTAATGTTACAGATTAGGTGTTTTGGTAATGTTACAGATTAGGTGTTTTTGCAAAATAACGATGTAACGAACTGAAAGAGAATATAAAATTTTAATTCTTG
>NZ_CAGKLC010000226.1 GCF_903469665.1 Flavobacterium sp. UGB4466
ATTACGCAACAATTAAAGTAATTCTTTTTCCGAAAGTTGTTTTAAATATAACGATGCATAATAGCCTTCCTGATTTATTAATTGATTATGAGAGCCTTGTTGAATGATCTTCCCGTCTTCCAAAATGATTATTTTATCGGCATTTTTTGCAGATGATACCCTATGGCTTACAATTATTGTAGTTTTATCTTTACAAATTTTAAATAAATTGCTAAGAATCGTTTCCTCTGTTTCTGTGTCCACTGCCGACAAACAATCGTCGAAAAGTAAAATAGCCGGATTTTTAATAATTGCGCGCGCAATAGAGACCCGCTGCTTTTGGCCGCCTGAGAGAGTGATTCCTCTTTCTCCTAAAACAGTATCGTATTGTTTGTTAAAAGCGATAATATTATCATGAACTACCGCATTTTTGGCCGCTTCGATTACTTCTTCGTCTGTAGCGTTCTGATTGCCGAATTTTATATTGTTTTTAATAGTGTCCGAGAATAAAAAAGCGTCTTGAGGTACAATTCCAACATTATTTCGCAAATCATACAGATTCAGACCACTGATTTCGTTCTGATCAATAGTGATTTTCCCCTCGGTTACATCATATAAACGGGAGATTAGTGATAATATTGTAGACTTTCCTGAACCGGTTTTTCCTAAAATAGCCAATGTCTCTCCTTTTTTGACAGTAAAAGTTACATTTTTAAGAGCCTCGATCTTGGTGTCTTCGTAGGTATAGTTTACATTTTCAAAAGAAATGGTACCCTCAATATTGGAATGATTCTCGTTATTATTTTTTATTTCGGGCTCGATTTTTAAAAATTCATTTAAACGTTTCTGAGAAGCTTCGGCTTCCTGTACCATTGATGAAACCCATCCTAATGAAGCTACCGGCCAGGTTAACATATTCACATATAAAATAAACTCGGCAATCGTTCCAATATTCGGAATCGTTCCGTTAATGTACATGACACCTCCAAAGTAAATGACTACAAGGTTACTGATTCCGATTAAAGCAATCATCAAAGGACCAAATAAAGACTGTACTTTGGCCAAATCCAAGCTCTTTTTTTTGCTTTCGTCAGCCAGAGCGACCATGTTGTTTTGATGCTGATTTTCCAGTGAGTTGGCTTTTATAACACGAATACCGGAAAAGATTTCCTGTGTGAAGCTGGAAACTTTAGATAAATATTGCTGAAAAGTGGTACTTCTTTTATTGATTTCTGAGCTTAGTTTGAAAATGCAATAAGAAAGAATTGGTAAAGGTAAAATTGTATATAGTGTTAATAATGGTGAGACATTGTACATATATATTATGACAATGGCAAAACGAATGAAAGTGTTGATCGTGTACATTACCGCCGGTCCCACATACATACGAACTTTTGAGACGTCTTCGCTAATGCGGTTCATTAAATCTCCGGTGCGGTTTTGTTTGTAAAAGTTTTGTGAGAGTTTTTCATATTGTTTGAAAACTTCATTTTTTAAATCAAACTCGATATGACGCGACATTACGATCAAAGTTTGGCGCATTAAGAAGGTTAGAAAACCCGCTACAATGGTAGTGGCTATGATTAACAGTACGTTATGGATTAATCCTTCACGGTACGTATCAATGACGATTTGCGAAGATTGATCGGCTTTTGGCAGTTTGTCAAACTTTTCGATAGCGTTTAACGACTTGCTAATGAGCTTTGGAGTAAATAGAGAGAATATTTGTGCGATTATGGTGATTAAAATACCTAAAGAGAAACTATAT
>NZ_CAGKLC010000227.1 GCF_903469665.1 Flavobacterium sp. UGB4466
ACATAAAATACAGGGGGTCAAAATAAAAAATTAATAAAAATAAAGCACTTACCCCTATTTTTTACATGGTTATTACTTGATTTTATACATTTATAAAAAATTTAAAACTAAATAACTATGCGAAAAATTATTTTAAGTGTGATTCTTATCACGATTTTAGTATTCACCTTTTTATCCAACTTTATACTATCCGATAATCCAATTCCGGCAGAAGCTGTAAAGTTTGACACAGGAGATACAGCCTGGATGATCGTAGCCACTGCATTTGTTTTGCTTATGACACCGGGATTAGGATTTTTCTACGGAGGAATGGTAGGTAAGAAAAACGTTATTAGTACCATGCTGCAAAGTTTTATGGCAATGGTAATTGTTACTATCTTATGGGTTATTGTCGCTTTCGGATTAGCATTTGGCCCTTCTATTCGCGGAATCATTGGAGACCCAACTTCCAATTTATTCTTTCAGAATGTAGGTACCAGCACTGCCTGGAGTCTTGCCCCAACCATACCTTTTATGTTATTCGCATTGTTTCAGGCAAAATTCGCCATTATTACACCTGCACTAATCACTGGTGCATTTGCAGAACGTGTGCGTTTTTGGGCTTATTTGTTATTCATGGTTTTATTCATCCTAATCATATATTCTCCTTTAGCACATATGACATGGCATCCTGACGGAGTATTCTTTAAAATGGGAGTATTAGATTTCGCGGGAGGAACAGTAGTGCACATGAGTGCCGGATGGGCCGCTTTAGCAGGAGCAATATTCTTAGGAAAAAGAAAAATTCAAAAAGTAAATCCAGCCAGAATTACTTATGTTTTACTTGGAACAGGTTTGTTATGGTTTGGATGGTTTGGTTTCAATGCAGGTTCCGCATTAGGAGCTAACGGATTAGCTGTTCAGGCCTTAGGAACAACAACTGTTGCTGCCGCAGCTGCTGCTATGGCTTGGGTTTTCCTGGATAAGATCTTAGGACACAAATTATCCGCTCTGGGCGCTTGCATAGGAGCGGTCGTAGGACTGGTTGCCATTACTCCTGCCGCAGGTTTTGTAAGCATCTCTCATGCTATTTTCATCGGAGCATTCTCTGCCATCGTTAGTAATCTGGTAGTAAGCAAATTCCCTAAAGGAAAAATCGATGATGCGTTAGACGTTTTCGCCTGTCATGGTGTTGGTGGTATGGTAGGAATGCTGTTAACCGGTGTTTTTGCCTCGAAAGCAATCAACCCTGCCGTTGGAGACAATCAAGGTCTAATTTTTGGAACTCCAACACTATTTATCAATCAATTAACTGCTTTGGTAATCGTTTCTATCTTTGCTTTTGTAGGTTCTTACGCTTTATTCTTTGTCGTAAACAAAATTACCCCGCTAAGAGTTACCGAAGAAAAAGAAGAATTAGGATTGGATATTTCTCAACACGGGGAATTCTTATAAAAACAAATTTCCGCCTTTGCCCATAAAAAATCCCTCTAAGTCTGACCTTAGAGGGATTTTTGTTTTGAATTAACTTCACCTTAGTTTATTGTAGACTTTAGACTTTAGATTTTAGATTGTAGATTGTAGATTGTAGATTGTAGATTGTAGATTGTAGATTGTAGATTTTGATTTTTACTCTTTACTCTTTACTCTTTACTCTTTACTCTTTACTCTTTACTCTTTACTCTTTACTCTTTACTCTTCACTCTTCACTCTTCACTCTTCACTCTTCACTCTTCACTCTTCACTCTTCACTCTTCACTCTTC
>NZ_CAGKLC010000228.1 GCF_903469665.1 Flavobacterium sp. UGB4466
TTTGAAAAACCATTCCTGGATTGGGGTCAGCGCAACAGCACCACTCACTTCACTTTGATCGCTAACCTGGGTGGTCAGCTCCATTAACCCTGCCAGCTCTCCCAGTACCGGTGTGCTTAACAGATGCTCTACTTTAAGTCTGTAACCCTGTTGTTTTAATCGGGCTACCACCTGAATTGACTTGATGGAATCTCCACCAAGATTGTAAAAACTATCCTTGATACCGATGCCTTCTTTTTTCAATACCGCTGACCATACCGAAACCAAAACCTTTTCCTGTTCTGTTACCGGTGCTGCATATTCAACACCACTCGATAATCCCATAGCTTCAGGGTTCGGTAATGCTTTTTTATCTATTTTACCATTGGCCGTTAATGGGATGGCTTCGAGTTGAACAAAGTACGCCGGAAGCATATATTCCGGCAACGACTGTTTTAAATAAGCTCTTAAATCGCTTGTGTTTTGCTCGACATTAGAAACGATATACGCCACGAGTTCTTTCTCTCCCGACTCGTTCTCTCTGGCTACAACTACTCCTTGATTTACAGCTTCATGTTTTACTAAAGCATGCTCTATCTCTCCAAGTTCTATTCGGTACCCCCTAATCTTTACCTGATCGTCTTTTCTCCCTATGAACTCAATGTTCCCATCAGGTAGCCAACGACCCAAATCGCCTGTTTTGTACAGACGCTCTCCCGCTTTAAAAGGATTTGCTACAAACTTCTCCTTGGTTAACGCTTCCTGGTTTAAATAACCTTGAGCAACCGATTGACCTGAAATCACAATTTCACCCGTAACATTGACCGCAACCAATTTTTGATGCTCGTCTAAAATATAGACAATCGTGTTTCCAAGCGGTCTGCCTATAATATTGGCTTCAAATGAGCTTACATCTTTATTTACGATTGCATCTATCGTAATTTCAGTAGGCCCATAATGGTTATTTAATTTAACGTCTGGCAGGAGTTCTTTTATGCTTTTAACTAAATTCGCATTAAGTGACTCTCCTCCCATAGCTATCGTCCTTAAGAACTTATTCAATTCCTTAGCTGTCTCTTGTGTTAACTCTGATACGAATTGAGCAAAATACGTGGGTGTTCCTTGCAAAATCGTGACTTTGCGATCTATTATCGTTCTAATTGCTGCCTGTGCATTATTAACAATATTCCCTGCCGAAGCAACAGTTGTTCCTCCTGCGATTAACACCAGAAATATTTCTAATAGAGAAACATCAAAAACATAATTAGTTAGACAATAACTAATGCTTTCATTATCTATTGATAATAGGGTTTTCTCTTCAATTAATTTATTCGTCAAGTTTTGATGACTCACCATTACTCCTTTTGGATTCCCTGTCGAACCTGAGGTGTAGATCACATAAGCCAAATGATCGCTTTTAGCCATGCGAGTCTCTACATCTTTAGCATAACGTTCCTGGTTTTCTTTGAACCTGCTTAACTCTTGCTCATCCAGACAAACCTTACACTGTGTATCTTCTTTAATATAGTCTATTCTTTCCTGAGGGTATTGCGGATCAATAGGAACATAAGCTCCTCCTGATTTTAACACACCCAGTATCGACACAATCATCCACTCGCTTCGCTCCAATTGTATCCCTATCAGATCATCCGGCTG
>NZ_CAGKLC010000229.1:0-326 GCF_903469665.1 Flavobacterium sp. UGB4466
GGGTACACCTTATATAATTACTTCTGGGGATTTAGATTGCTCTTTCGACGAATTAGAGCGATTAATCTTAGAAAGCTATAATCAGAGTAAACAAATTAAAAATTAGTACAGCACTATATGAGTCGTCCTAAAATAGGTTGATAAGTTTTACAATATTAATTAAAACCAGTAAAGTTCTCTTTGCTGGTTTTTTGATATACAAAATTAGGTGTTTTCATTTTCAAGCTTAAATGTGGTCTTTTTTGATTATAACATTCTACAGATTCTTTAATTAATTTACTTAACTCTACTGCTGATTTACATTTATAGATTAAAAATTCATTCTT
>NZ_CAGKLC010000229.1:336-1618 GCF_903469665.1 Flavobacterium sp. UGB4466
CTTTAAAATCCCATTGATTCTTTCTGCTAAAGCATTCTGATAACAGTCATATCCATCGGTCATTGATGGCTCAATATTATTCTTTTTTAATTCATTTTGATAAACTTGGGAACAATACTGAAGCCCTCTGTCTGAATGATGTATTAGTGCAAGTTTATTTTTTCTATTCTTAACCGCCATCTTCAAGGCTTTAACAACATTCTCCGCACTCATATCGTCACTTAAATGATATCCGACAATCTTCCTGCTAAAAACGTCTGTAACCAATGAGAGATAATGAGTTCTTTCATAAGATTTCACGTAAGTTATATCGCTAACAAAAACCTGTTCAGGCCTATATCTATCAATATCTTTGAGAAGATTAGGATATTTATGAAGCCAGTGTTTAGAAAAAGTCGTTTTAATATAACTTTTTGCAGGCTTTATAAGCAACTGTTCTCCTTTTAGATACTTGAAAAATGCATCTCTTCCGATTTTGATCCCATTTTCAGCAAAACAATCCTCCAATAAAAAATAAAGTTTTCTTATGCTTAATCTAGGCATTATTCTTCTTTGTTTTTCAACCAGTTCCCTAACTTTGAGCGATTGTTCTTTACGTATTAACAAGCGTGATTCATGCTGATAAATTGATTGTCGGCTTATCCCAAATAATCTACAGGCATAGGACATGCTTATTCCTTTTTCCTGCTGGATGCTTCTGATGGTTTGGGAGAAAACTTTTTTCTGATTTGAGTTCCATATTGACTGTCAGAAATATCAATCATAGTATTAAGAACCATGTTTTTCAGTTTTTCATCTGCCAGTTCTTTTTCTAATCTTTTGATAATCTGTGCCGGAGTTTCTTTTGATTTTGACATAAAAAGAAGATTAGGTTTACTCCAGTCTAAGTTACCAAATTTTCGCAACCAAACCAAAACTGTCTAGTCCTGAAATAGCGGTACACAAAAATTACCTTTGCAAGCCCTCGATCAATTGAGTACATTTACAACGCAGCGGGTCAAAAACTGAAGAAAATTGTAAAAGAGACCAGCGGTACAACTCATACTGATTATTTGGGAAGATTTCAGTACAGGTATAACGAAGACCAAAGTATTCCGGTTGATCCGGGCGACACTGATCCTCCTATTTTTACTCCGGATCCAGTAAAAGATCCACCGGCAGAAGCCAATCGTTTTGGCGCCTTCGCAGCGCAATCGGTAAGTGAAGCTGCTCCATCGCGACCAACGTTGGAGTTTTTCCCTACGGCAGAGGGGTATTATGATTACATAGGTAAAAAATATGT
>NZ_CAGKLC010000230.1 GCF_903469665.1 Flavobacterium sp. UGB4466
ATTTTTTAACATTATCTTTAATAACAGTTTTAACTTTGTTTTAATTTGTTACATTGTTACAATTTTAGCTTTGCTTGAAAAAGAGGTCTTTATTGTTAAATTTAAATTGCGAATTGAAATATGATAAAAAAATAAACTGGAGATTAACAAAAAGAATCTTAAGCGAAGCTCTATTTTTTCAAAAGGATAATCTATTTGAAATTTAGCTGTAATATCTGACAAAAGGGATGTTTTACGGGATGTTTTTTTATCCTTGAAACTTAGCCAAGACCTTATCTTTGAGTCTTTAGAAAATGGATAATTGTTATGGAACAGAAAATACATCAGGGAAGAAACGTAAAACTTTTTTAGAGAAATGCTTAACATAAAGTAGAAAGCATTAGTGTATGATCTGGGAGAAGAATGGAATCAGAAGAAAATCTCTATGCTGGAGCAGAAAGAAGTGATTGAAGATAGTTTGTTGAAACAAATTTCTGCACTACTAAAGATTCCTGTTGAAGCTTTTCAGAATTTTGATGAAGAACAGGCGATAAATGTTATAGCAAATACTTATTCATTCCAAGATTTTAAAGATAATGCTGTCGCTTCTGGATTTAGCTATCAACCCTCTTTCAATGCTATTGATAAAATTGTTCAATTATATGACGAAAAAATTGCGTTATACGAGCGTATGTTGAAAGAGAAAGATGAAATGATGTCAAGGTTTGAAAAATTTATCAGCAAATAATCATTTATAAACCTATATTGAGTACACAAGCATAGTTTTAAAGACTTGCTCTGAAAGAGCCATAGCGATATAATAGTGCGAAGCACTATTAATGGTTAAATGTTTTTTTTTTTTTTTTTCTAAGCCCTGAAAGGGTGAAAGCCGAATCTCAAACAAAAACGCATTTATAATTATGGCCTAAGCATGCTCTTGCCTCTTCAGGGCAATGTGCTCCATTGATTTAGTCATAGTGCGTTGCACTATGTTTGTGCTTTAGGGCTTACAGCCCAACTAATCAAAAAGGTTTGCAAGAAATCCAAATGTTCTTCTTGCAACGAATTTATTAAAAAAAGCCTCACTAAAATATTTAGCAAGGCTTTCGACAATTTTATATTGAAGTTTCTTCTAGAAAGCTACATTCCATCTTGGCAATTTTGCATTTTCATCTAAGAAATTTTGCAAAACCTGCCCTTCTACTGTAGTTGGAATTCCTTTTGAATCTGCATTGAAAGTTTCGAACCAAACTACTTCAAGAGCAGTAATATTTTCTAATTTCATTTGTGCCGGCCAAGAGTATTTTCTTCCTGTTTTGGCAAATTGATGCCCGTTTACAATTTTATCGTACAATCCGCCGTTTTTGCTTTTCAAAGTACCATCATTCTGAACAGTTCCGGTAGATCCTACCATGATCAATTCTTTTGTATTTCCTTCAACTGCATAAACTACAAAAACACCTGCACCTCCTTCAGGAGCGTTACAAACTTGTTCTAAACTGTCTTCAATTGTAAAAGTAAAGCTGCTGTTTACTTTAAATTTTTCTAATTCTTTGTACATATTTTTATTTTTAAGTTTCTAAGATGCTGAGATACTTAGGTTT
>NZ_CAGKLC010000231.1 GCF_903469665.1 Flavobacterium sp. UGB4466
CTAACTGTAAATAAAGCACAATTAACGGTTACAGCTGGTAATAAATCCAGAGCCTATGGAGCTGTCAATCCAGACTTAACAGTGTCTTATAGCGGTTTTGTAAACGAAGATACGGCAGGGAGTCTTACCACAGCGCCAAGTGCCGCAACAAGTGCTGTCGCATCAAGTTCGGCAGGCAGTTATGATATTACAGTAAGTGGAGGAAGTTCAGATAAATACGACTTTATTTATGCTGCTGGTACACTGATCGTTGGCAAAGTGCCATTGACCGTTACGGCCGATAATAAATCAAAAATCTATGGAGCCGCTAATCCGGTCTTAACGCTGTCTTATAGCGGTTTTGTAAACGGAGATACGGCAGGGAGTTTTACCACAGTGCCAAGTGCCACAACAAGTGCTGTAGCATCAAGTCCGGCGGGCAGTTATGGTATTGCAGTAAGCGGAGGAACTTCGGGCAACTACGACTTAACTTATGCTGCTGGTACACTGATCATTGGTAAAGCGCCATTGACCGTTAGAGCCGATAATAAATCAAAAGTTTATGGAGCTGCTAATCCGGTCTTAACGCTGTCTTATAGCGGTTTTGTAAACGGAGATACAGTAGGGAGTCTTACCACAGCGCCAAGTGCTACAACAAGTGCTGTAGCGTCAAGTTCGACGGGAACTTATCCTATCACAATAAGCGGAGGAACTTCGGGGAACTACGACTTTACTTATGTTAATGGTACACTGACCATTGGCAAAACGCTATTGACCGTAACTCAAATTACTGTTGGTACTAAAGTTTATCCAAATCCGGTTAAAACTATTAATTACCTGATGGCATGTGGCGAGAACAACGTAAATGTAGCATTGAACAATGCAATCAATGCAACCTTTACGCCTGCAGCTAATTTTACGATCAATACACCTAAACCTGGAATTTATACGCAAAATGTAACGATTACTTCTGAAGACGGAAGTACTAATGCTACTTATGCTATAACTGTAGAAAAACCATTTGATTTCGATGATATTGTACACCAAAAATTCAATAATGTACTTATCGTAAACAACAACCCTCAAACGAATGGAGGTTACGAGTTTGTTTCATACCAATGGTTTAAAAATGGACAATTAATTGGTACAGGCCAATACTTTTCAGCAGGAGACGATCTGGCGAATAAATTAGATCTTACTGCCGACTATAGTGTAAAAATGACTACTAAAGATGGTAAAGTGCTGCAAACATGTCCTTCTAAAATGAAGACACAGAAATCACTTGAGGTTAAATTGTATCCAAATCCGGTTGAGGCAGGAAAAATGCTTACTGTAGACGCTGATTTGCCAGAAGGTGATTTAGAAAACATGCAAATAAGTCTTTACTCTGTTACAGGTAAACTACTTACAACAGTGAAATCGTCTACTGCTCAGACACAAATACAATTACCTCCAAGTACTGAGAGTAATATGGTTCTTGTAGTTATTGAGTCAGGTAATATCAAAAAGTCATTCAAAGTACTTGTAAAATAATCAAAATCATGCCAGTACCACTTCAAAATGGTACTGGCTAA
>NZ_CAGKLC010000232.1 GCF_903469665.1 Flavobacterium sp. UGB4466
GTATCTCTCTTGCTTCTGCCTGTTTTACCCGATCTTAAATCTTTCACTGTAATGTTAAGATCTGTATTGATAGCAGCGTCTGTTGATTTCTGAGTGGTATATAAATTTGAAAAATCCTTTTTGATCGCATTTCTCATTACTTTAACCTGACCTGGGGTGAACATAAACGTGCAGTTGCTATAATCCATAATATTCTCTATCAACCTTCTGTGCCCACCACATTGAACAGGAGCAATACAATTTTCATAAAATCTCGTTTTTGGTTCTTCGGCAGGTGGAGTATCACTAATTTTATCATTTTTACCGGTACAACCACCTTCAAAAGTATGTATAAGGCTAAAATAATGTCCCAACTCGTGTGCAGCTGTTGTCTTTTTTATCGATAGTTCATTAACATCATCTTTATAGTCATAAGCCAAAACAATAAAAGCTAGTAATAGTTTTTCATTGCCATCACGCCCGACAACAGTTACTCCTGAAAAAACCGACTTTTCTGAGATTAATTCAGGTACATATTTGATGACTATTTTTTCTTTACTATCATTACTTACAAGATCTCTTATATTAATTCCATCAGCGTTTAATTTTTGTATTTCAGGTATTGAATTTATCTTATCTTGATTATAGATCTTCTTTGATCCTTTACGGATGGTAATATCAATATCTTTGAACACGATTCTGGCATTAGCCATTTTGGCACCCGCCGCCACTGCTGCAGGCGGTAAAGTCTTACCCGTTTTATCGGTATAGGCTTTATTAGCCCAATTAAATTGCTGTCTTACCATGTCTTCATAATAAGAGGCTGTATTATTATCTTCCGGGGCTTCCAGAATTTCTACATTTACTTTTTTGATGATAAAATAAGGATACTCTTTTTCTATTATTCTCTTCAAGTTGTCATTCCTTTCCACCGCGGGAACCCGTACGTCCATCAAAGTAGCATCTTTCATCGCAATTTTCACCACTACAGGCTGGTTTTCTAACTGTATTAGTTTATCCTCGTCTATTTCCAAAGAACAGGAAGAACTTACAAGGCTGAAAGCCCTAAGCCAGTTCCAGGCCCAGCCTCCACAATTCACTGTAACTGTATTCGATGCTTTAGCACCCAGTGTTTTTATATCATCAGAAGAAATCTTACCAATCTGCTGGCCATAATCAAAGTATTCGTAATTCATTTCTTTTGTTGTTTTAGAAAACACATTTGGGGAACTTTGAGTGATTTCCACATTATAGATCGGTCTGGTTACAAATGTCTTCTCATCATTTGTCAATAGCTGCAACCCTCCTGCTCTCTTACTGTCGTAAGCATGCACCTCGATTTTGATATAACCTCCGGGTTTATCTATGGTTCCCTTAATACCGCTTAGGTAGTTATTGCGACGGTTGTAAAGTCCTTTGTAATATACGGTCAGTAAATCAGACTCACTGCTATTGTCTGTTTTCGGATTTGCAGACCAAAATACCTTCTCTCCAACTACCTTTATATTATTATCCGGATAGCTGACAACACCACTGCCTTCTGATTTTTGGGCATACATA
>NZ_CAGKLC010000233.1 GCF_903469665.1 Flavobacterium sp. UGB4466
TTTTATGGAGCTAGTGGTCATACATATTATTTAAGAACAGTCAACTCCGGTAATTCTGCCACATTGACGACACCTGACAATGTAGCTACTTTAAGTAATTTGAGTATTAGCGACGGAACTCTGAATCCAGTTTTTAACTCAGCTACGATGAGTTACAAAGCCACGGTGCCTTACAAGACTAGCGACATAACGGTATCGCCCGTAATGAGTAGTGATAAGGCGACCATTAAAGTAAATGATATTGCGTTGGCAAGTGGAAGGCCTTCGCAAGCGATTGCTCTAAAAGTTGGAGATAATAACATTACCGTAGCAGTAACCGCTCAGGATGGTACTCAGAAAACATATACGGTAAATGTAACCAGACTTGCTTTGACTCAGCCTATTGTTCAGGCTACTAATCTTACTTTTACCAAGACGACAGCGACGAGCACTATGTTGAACTGGACCAATGGAGATGGAGAAGGAAGAATTGTATTTATGCGTGAAGGTGCAACTTCGAGTAATCCTGTACCGGATAATACTTATTTTAAAGACAATCAAACCTTTGGTAAGGGTGATCAGATTGGTACAACAGGCTGGTATGCCATTGTTAAGACTAGTGAAGGTAATGCGTTAACGATTAATGGTTTGAGTCCAGTAAAGACCTATCAGGCAATGGTGATGGAGTTTAACGGTTCCCCAAGTAATCCTTTCTTTTTAACCACAACCAGCACCGCTAATCCGGCAACAGTCACTACATTAAGTAATGTCGCTACTTTAAGCAATTTGGGTATTAGTTCAGGAGCTTTGGATCCGGTTTTCTCTTCAGAAACTACAGATTATACTGTGAAAGTGCCTAACAAAGTCAGTAGCGTAACAGTAACGCCAGTTACGACCGATAGTCATGCAACGGTAAAAGTAAATGGGGTAGCGGTGACCAACGGAAATCCTTCGCAAGTGATTGATAATCTGGAAGTAAATAATGTGGATGCTAAGGCTAATCGTATTGCGATCGAAGTTACGGCTCAGGATGGTACGGTAAAAACCTACACCATAAAAGTGCTCAGGCTTTTAGCGCCGCCAACGATTCAGGCCACTAATGTTACTTTTACCAATACCACAGCAAATACAACGAGAGTGAACTGTACAAATGGGAACGGAATGATGAGAGCTGTATTTATGCGCCTAAGTACAGGCGATGGCACCACACCTGTACCAGATAATGTATTTTTTGAAGACGATGAAACCTTTGGTAAGGGCGATCAGATCGGTACAACAGGCTGGTATCTCATTTATTATCTGGTAGGTAATAATGGTGTAGAAGTTATTGGTTTAATGCCCGGAACAACTTATCAGGTCATGATTATGGAGATAAATATTAGTAATGGTTATCTATCCTATTTAACCACGACCAGCACCGGTAATCCGGCAACAGTTACTACACCACTGAGTAATGTCGCTACTTTGAGTAATGTAAGCCTGAGCGCCGGGGCACTTACTACGGTTTTCTCCCCGGAAACTACAGTTTATACGGCTAAAGT
>NZ_CAGKLC010000234.1 GCF_903469665.1 Flavobacterium sp. UGB4466
TCTCATCAATTATTAAAATTATTTTTTCGCTACTATTTTCTTTCGCATACTTCAAAGCTCTGGTAAAAATCCCTAAATTTTCTTTATAGAGAAGTTCATTATTACTCAAATCTGGTCGAATACCAAATATAAAATCAGAAAAACTTGTTTCTGCGTGAAATTGAGTAAAAAATGTCTTTGCTTTTATTTTTTCTGCAACTTCCTTCGCCGTTCTAGTCTTACCGGTTCCCGGAGATCCTTGAAGAACAACATATTTCCTATCACTAAGGAGGCTTTTTATTTCTTCAACTTCATTTTTTTTATCTTCTTCAAAAAAAGGTTTTAAAGCTTCTGAAATTGCTTTACGTTGATCCTTATTAGATGGCCAATTTCTAAGTTTCGCATAACCAGCAACAAATGCAGTTATTATTTTCTTTCCTTCTTCACTTTCAGGATTTTCAACAATTTGGCAAGCAGGTAAAACTTTTGTGTAAGTCTTTATCGTGTTTTTTATTTGCTCTAGATCTTCACTATTAGCAATCGTTTTTGGTAAAGGTGTTTCTATATCTGCAAAATCTGATTTACAATACCCTTTTTCATTAATGAGTTTTGAAAAAAGTCTTCTTACTCCAGGATAGTTAGCAAGCTCATAATCATTTTTGAAACCGCTTGACCCAATACCTAAACAAACCAACCAAGGTTTATTGTCAATACTTGGAAAAATAGTTAATGAAAAATCATGGAATGGTCCTCCAGATTCTTCTTCCGGATGAATAAAACCAAAAAAAGCTCCTCTATCTTTAAGCACGTCTGGCTTAGTATTATTTCTCTCAACATATGATTTATTAAACTCCTTATCATTATTTGCTCCAAATTCTTCTGCCTTCAGCCTAATGAATTCTAATACATTTGTAATACTTATATTTTCTTTGCTCATATCTTTTATTAGAGTATTATTTTACAATTATCCTCAACTTTATTTATTACAATCATATTAATATCATTCATCAAATAAATCTTTTATATTTACTTCTAAAGCGTTCGCTAATCGCTCAACAACTTCAATAGAGACATTTCTTTCACCTTTTTCAATCGTCGGTAAATAAGTTCGATCGATCTCTGCTAAATTGGCCAGCTTTTCTTGAGATAATCCTTTGAGTTTTCTAAGCTCCTTAATTTTGAGTCCGAATTTTTGTTTAATATCCATGTTAACAAAAATTGCAAAATGTAGACTCTAAAACAACGGAGTATAGTCGGGTTTTTGCTTATCTTTGAAATAAAATTCCTATGTTAAGTTTTAATAAGAAGGTTCGACATTTAGAAAGTTATTTGTTGCAAGCACATGAAAATTATGCAGATAGTTTTAAAGAGGACATTGTTATGTTCATAGATGATTTTTCAGATCAAAATGAGCTTTTGTCTTTTCTAAATAACATTGATTCTTTTGAAGAAATTGAGAATTGGGTAGATAAATTATGTTCAAGGATCGTTTTAAAGTTTGATTCTGAAGGAGAAGAAATCAACGATTTTATATATGAT
>NZ_CAGKLC010000235.1 GCF_903469665.1 Flavobacterium sp. UGB4466
GCTAGAAGTGTCTTACAGATGGAGGGTCATGGAAGAGAGGAGATCATCGATGGAGTAGATATCAGCAGAACGGTTGGTTGGTTTACAACGGTTTATCCGTTTGTACTGGATGTATCGGGTTCTGGTAATGAAGCAGCACATTTAGTGGCAGTAAAAGAAGCTTTACGCCGTTTGCCTAATAAAGGAATTGGTTATGGTATTCTGACCCACTTAAGTCAGGAAAGACTTGAGAGTACACTTGTACCGGAGATTACCTTTAATTATTTGGGCGATTTTGGTGTAAATGTATCCAATGAGGAAGATTCCTTGTTTGAATATGCCTCAGAGCATATGGGATCAGATACTTCTAAAGAGAATAAAATGCATGCAATTCTGGATGTATCGGGGATGCTGGTAAAGGGGGAACTGGGTATATCGATCCGTTATTCAGGTTTGAGGTATGATGCGGCAACGATTAAAAACCTGGCGGGATCTTACAAGAAACATCTGGAGTTTTTAATCGCAGCATTGGCTAAAAGCAAAGAGCAGCATCTGACCCCATCGGATTTAACTTTCAAAGGATTGAGCGGGGCAGAGCTCTTAGAGCTTAACGCAGATAATACCCTTGAGGATGTCTATGAGTTATCCCCTCTTCAGGAAGGCATCTACTACCACTGGCTGGCAGAAGATTCCGGTTCGCTTTATTTTGAGCAGACCTCCTACAGGGTTCGTGCCAAAGTGTTGGATATAGAAAAATTAAAAGGAGCTTATGATAATTTAACAGCCAGACATGCTGTTTTGCGCAGTAGTTTTAGTACTGAATATGCAGGGAGATCTTTGCAGATTGTAAGGAAAGAAGTAGCGAGTAATTTTACTTATCAGAAACTTGACGGTTCGGCAGACCAAGATTTGCAAGTAGCGCTGATCAAGCAACAGGACAGGGAAAGAGGTTTTGATTTGGGCAGTGGTTCTCAGATGCGTTTGCAGGTTGTTGATCTGTCGCAAGGGGAGTATGAGTTTATCTGGAGTCATCATCATATCCTGATGGACGGTTGGTGTGTAAGTGTGCTTATCAATGACTTTAATGAGTTGTTGAGTGCCGCAATAAAAGGCAGTACAGCTGATCTGCCACCGGTAATGCCTTATTCCAATTATATCAATTGGTTGGAAAACATAGACAGAGAGCATTCACTGGGTTACTGGGAGGGTAGCCTTAAAGGTTATGCAGCACCGGCAGAGATTCCTTTTAAGACAAGAGCTGTAGACACTACTTATGTCGAATACAGTGAACGCCTTGACATAGGGGGAGCTGTGTTTAAGCAAGTAGACACGCTTTGTACCGCTTTAGGCATTACCCACAATACTTTTATGCAAGGTGTTTGGGGGTATTTATTGTCACGTTACAACAACACGAGTGATGTGGTGTTTGGTGCTGTGGTATCAGGTCGTCCGGCCGATTTAGCGGGTGTTGAAGATATGATCGGACTGTTTATCAATACTATTCCGGTCAG
>NZ_CAGKLC010000236.1 GCF_903469665.1 Flavobacterium sp. UGB4466
CCGCCTATACAAATCTCTCCGACTACTCCTATAGCTTGTAATTCTTCTTTTTCGTTTAAAATATAAATCTGCGTGTTGCCAATAGGCTTACCAATTGGAATACTATCAGATACTATCTTTTCTCTGTGGTCCAGCTTAAATATCGTTCCACAAATACTTGCTTCAGTTGGACCATATGCATTGTAATACGTGCCATATTTAAGATAATCAATAGCCTTTTCGTACTGAGCTGATTCTCCCGCTGTGATAAGTGTCTTTAATCCTGTCAATTCACTAATTTCTATTCTGTTCAGAATTGACGGAGAAAGTGTAGCAATATCAATTGCATTAGACCTGATAAAGGATACTAGTAAATCCGGATCCTTACGGTGTGATTCGGTAGCAATAAATAAGCGAGCACCCGAAAGTAAAATGATCAATGTTTCTGAAATAGAAGCATCAAATGAAAATGATGCAAACTGAAGTGCCCTGCTTCCACTATTTACATTAAAATCAGTTATTTGCGACAAAATAGTATTAACAATAGCCTGATGCTCTACCATCACTCCTTTGGGATTACCCGTAGAACCTGAGGTGTAGATCACATAGGCAAGATGATCCGATGCATCTCGTTTCGATACTGTTTCTGAACTATAATTCTCTGAATCAAACTCTACATCAATGGCAAAAACGTCTCCTTCATAATAATCAATATCGTAGATGAAGCCTGCCTCGGTTATCAGCAATGCTATAGCACTGTCTTTTACAATATATTCCTTTCTGGAAGATGGGTACTCCGGATCGATCGGAACATAAGCTCCTCCTGATTTTAATACGCCCAGTATCGCCACAATCATCCACTCACTTCGCTCCAATTGTATCCCTATCAGATCATCCGGCTGGATGCTGTAATTTTCCATTAGGTAATGCGCCAACTGATTGGATCGCTCATTAAGTTCCCTGTAGGTCAGTTCTGTATCCTCAAAGACTATGGCTATGTTATCCGGTGTCTTTTCTACTTGCTCTTCAAACAAGTCTACAATTGTCTTGTCTTTCGGATATGCTACTGTTGTATCATTGAAGGTGAACAACTGTTTGTGTTTCTCTTCTTCCGATACATAATCCAATGCTGTTAAAGACTGATCCCCGTTTTGTGCAAACGCCTTGATTACGGTAGCAATATCATTTACCAGCTGCTTTAATGATCTTGTATCATAACGATTGCTATTGTATCTGATATTTAGGTGTAATGAAACGGGGGAAGGGGTAACTATAATATTAAAATCATAGTTGCTTTGATCACTGACTTCCCTTGATTCTATTGAAAGCCCCTCTTCTTCCCGACTATTGAATACC
>NZ_CAGKLC010000237.1 GCF_903469665.1 Flavobacterium sp. UGB4466
TATTTAATTTTTATTACGGAATATAATTACAGTTAATGTAAAAAATTAGATAATTTATTATCATTGTAGAATCGAAATCGTTTTAATTATAAATTATGGTAATCGATAACAATATGTAAAACGTTATAAAAAAAAATGTATTTTTGTCAGAGATAAATATGAAAAACCATTTTTAATGAGCGAAAAGATAACCATTTACGATATTGCCGAAAAATTAAATATCACCGCTGCTACCGTTTCGCGGGCATTAAACAATAATCCGAAAATAAAAGAGAGCACGCGCGAGTTGGTTATTAAAACTGCGGCTTCAATGAACTATAAGCAAAATAAGCTGGCGCTAGCATTAAAAAGCGGCCGAAGTAATAATATTGGCGTTATAGTTCCGCGTATCGACAGCAACTTTTTCGCTTCGGTTATCCGAGGAATAGAAGAAGAACTTCACCCACATGGTTATCAGGTAATTATTTGCCAGACACACGAAAATCCGAAAAGAGAAAACGAAAACTTATATACTTTAATAGATGCCCAAGTTGACGGTATCATCATGTCGGTTACCGATGTAACGGGAGAAAATGATGGTGCTTTTCAATATGTTTTGCAAAAAAATGTTCCACTTATCTTTTTCGACAGAAGCAAACATATTGACGGAGTGAGTTCTGTAACCATAAATGACTTTAGAGGCGGTTACCAAACGACTAAACATTTAATTGATGAAGGCTGTAGAAATATTGCTCACTTATCAGGAGATCAGTCGCTTGAAATCTTTAAAAACCGATTTTTAGGATACAAACAGGCTTTATTAGACCATGGAATAACATTTGACGAAAAATATGTCATTCCTGTAAAAAGTACCGTTGACCACGGAAAGCAGGCCATAGAGCTTTTACTTCAGTTGGAAACACCTCCTGATGCTATATTTTCATCAAGTGATTTTGCTGCTTTAGGTGCTATTCAGGAACTAAAAGAAAGAAATGTCAGTATTCCTAAAGAATTTTGCGTAGCGGGTTTCAGTAATGAGCCTTTCACGAAATTTATGGAATTATCGATAACTTCGGTGGATCAGTCTCCGCTTGAAATGGGTAAAATGTCTGCTCGTGTTTTTCTGGAACAGGTCGACAAAACGGAGACGATTAAAATAGAAAAAAAGGTAGTTCTTGCTCCGGAATTACATATTCGTAAATCGTCGTCAAGAACTAGCTTTTAAATTTTTTTTTTACCATTAAGATATTAAGACAAGTTAAGTTTTGTAATTAACCCGTTAGGCATAACCACTATACTGCTTAATGAACCTTAATATCTTAATGGTTAAAA
>NZ_CAGKLC010000238.1 GCF_903469665.1 Flavobacterium sp. UGB4466
GCCTCGGTTATCAGCAATGCTATAGCACTGTCTTTTACAATATATTCCTTTCTGGAAGATGGGTACTCCGGATCGATAGGAACATAAGCTCCTCCAGATTTTAATACCCCCAGTATCGCCACAATCATCCACTCACTTCGCTCCAATTGTATCCCTATCAAATCATCCGGCTGAATGTTGTAATTATCCATTAGGTAATGCGCCAACTGATTGGATCGCTCATTAAGCTCCCTGTAAGTCAGTTTTGTATTCTCAAAGACTATGGCTATATGATCCGGTGTCTTTGCAACCTGTTCTTCAAACAAGTCTACAATTGTCTTGTCCTTCGGATATGCTACTGCTGTATCATTGAAGGTGAACAACTGTTTATCTTTCTCTTCTTCCGATACATAATCCAATGCTGTTAAAGACTGATCCGCGTTTTGTACAAACGCCTTGATTACGGTATCAATATGATTTACCAGCTGCTTAAATGATCTTGTATCATAACGATTGCTATTGTATCTGATATTTAGGTGTAATGAAACGGGGGAAGGAGTAACTAATATACTAAAATCATAGTTGCTTTGATCACTGACTTCCCTTGATTCTATTGAAAGCCCCTCTTCTTCCCGACTATTGAATACCCCTTCGTTTTCCAGTTCCTTTACTGCATAGTTTTCAAATATCATGACATGATCCATCAGATCCATGCCCGGTTCACTCTGAGACTGAACCTCCGACAGGTTCATATAATGATGTGATGTACCTTGTATCGATTGCTCTTGCAGCATTTTTAACAGGTCAGCAGCCGTAGTATCAACATCATACTTTACTCTGACCGGAATAGTATTGATAAACAGTCCGATCATATCTTCAACACCCGCTAAATCGGCCGGACGACCTGATACCACTGCCCCAAACACCACATCATTCGTGTTGTTATAGCGTGACAATAGATACCCCCATACGCCTTGCATAAAAGTGCTGTGGGTAATGCCTAAAGCGGTACAAAGTATGTCTACTTGCTTAAACACAGCTCCCCCTATTTCAAGGCGTTCACTGTATTCGATATAAGTAGTATCTACAGCTCTTGTCTTAAAAGGAATCTCTGCCGGTACTGCATAACCTTTAAGGTAACCCTCCCAGTAACCAAGTGAATGCTCTCTGTCTATGTTTTTCAACCAATTGATATAATTGGAATAAGGCATTACCGGTGGCAAATCAGCTGTACTGCCTTTTATTGCGGCACTCAACAGTTCATTAAAGTCATTGATAAGCACACTTACACACCAACCGT
>NZ_CAGKLC010000239.1 GCF_903469665.1 Flavobacterium sp. UGB4466
AAGAGAGCAGGAGGGTTGCAGCTATTGACAAATGATGAGAAGACATTTGTAACCAGACCGATCTATAATGTGGAAATCACTCAAAGTTCCCCAAATGTATTTTCTAAAACAACAAAAGAGGTGAATTACGAATACTGGG
The DNA here is from genome assembly GCF_903469665.1 of Flavobacterium sp. UGB4466. GTDB lineage: Bacteria > Bacteroidota > Bacteroidia > Flavobacteriales > Flavobacteriaceae > Flavobacterium > Flavobacterium lipolyticum. The sequence continues at coordinate 140 of NZ_CAGKLC010000239.1, forward strand.
ATCGTGGCATTCAGATTGGTAAGATCTCTTCCGATGATATAAAAACACTGGGTGCCAAATCATCGAGTGCAGTTACAGTGAATTGTGGAGGCTGGGCCTGGACCTGGCTTAGGGCCTTCAGCCTTGTAAATTCTTCCTGTTCTTTGGAAATAGATCAGGATAAACTGATACAGTTGGTAAACCAGCCTGTAGTGGTAAAAATTACGATGAAAGATGCTACTTTGATGGACGTACGAGTTCCTGCAGTGGCGTCGAATGAAAACCTAATATCAATAATAAAGATAGAAAAACCTTATTACATTATCAAGAAGGTAAAAGTAGAAGTTCTGGAAGCTCCGGAAGACAATAATACGGCTCTTTATTACGAAGAGATGGTAAGAGAACAATTTAATTGGGCTAATAAAGTCTATAACGATAAAACAGCTAAGGTTTTACCGCCTGCAGCAGTGGCGGCGGGTGCCGAAATGGCCAATGCAAGAATCGTGTTCAAAGATATTGATATCAGCATTCGTAAGGCATCAAAGAAGGCTTATAACGCAGATAAGATACAGAAAGAAGGAAGAGATGGTGAAATTAGCGCGAAAGAGTTTAATAAACGGGAGGTATTCATCAAATATGTACCTAAAATAATCAATAATATAGATGATGATATGGCAGCATATACTATTAGATGGGAAGATGTAAAAAGTAACTTATTGGCATTTTCTCTCATGCTTTTGGACTATAATACCTCTGATGATCCTCCGCATATTCAAAGAAGAAGTGCGCCTGCCCACGAGTTGGGGCATTATTTTTCGCTGAAACATACTTTTGAGGGCGGTTGTACGAAAGTTAATGACAAGATTAGTGATACCCCTCCTGCTGAATTAATAACATACCCGCTGACCTTTAAAAATTGTATTGCTCCTGTTCAATGTGGTGGTAACAGAAGGTTAATTGAAAATATTATGGATTACGGTAACTGCCGGTTTATGTTCACTCCGGGTCAAGTTAGAGTAATGAGAGCTACAATTAGAAATGATTACCCTGATTTATATACCATTGAGAAATCAACAGATGCTGCTATCAATACAGATCTTAACATTACAGTGAAAGATTTAAGATCGGGTAAAACAGGCAGAAGCAAGAGAGA
>NZ_CAGKLC010000240.1 GCF_903469665.1 Flavobacterium sp. UGB4466
ACATAATATGGTACTATAATGCTAATAAATAATGATATTGTATATAACTCACCATCTTCGATTACACTCACATTAAAAGTCATACATCTATCCCCTAAATCAAGCAAGGTGTGGTCATTTAATTTATTTAATGTGTAATCATGTTCAAACTCTGCAGCAATTCTCTTCCTAAAGACCTTACTCTCTTCATTATTAAAATCATTTATTATTTGAAGTAATCTCTTATACTCCTCGGAAATAAAATACATGTCTTTTTCTGTATAGGCACATATATTTCGCGGATAGAGTAAATAAATTAAATTTTTTAAAACCTTTTCAATCATACTAATCGATTTAAATAGTTAATTACAGTTTCCTGAAGTCCATGTATTTGTTTTATAATTAGTCGCGGGAAGTTTTTCAGTTGAATTAAAATTTACCCTACCTCCACTAACGTAAAGAGGATAATTGTGCACTAATCTCTCTCTAAAATATCGATCAAGTATCAAATCTGACACGTCTGTTCCTCCATATTTATCTATTACGTCCTGCATTGATTGTTGAAGTGCTCGAGCAGAAACATTTGCCGCAATTCCAGGTGTCATATCTGTATTACCTACCTGTATATTTGTTGGTGTACCAAAATATATTGCTTGCGGATAACTAAGAACATGCAATATTTCAATTCCTTTTGGACTCAATCCTATAACTCTAAAATTAATATTTTTGACCATCGCTACTTGCCAATTAGCCCCTTTTTTTGATGTAAAGTTAAAACTTTCACAACTAGGCGGAATAACTTTAGTCACCGTTGACTCTGTAGAACTACTACTTCCCCCACCTCCCGGAGACTTCACATACCCTTTCGGACTATTACCCTTTGATCCTGCATTTAAACTGCCTCCATAAGCTCCTCCTCCATACTCCTGCTTATTCTCGGATTTTTCTCTGCGGATGATTACTTCATCTAACTCAAAAGGATCAGATTTAGATGTCGATTTATTGAGGCGTTCTGATTCCTCCGGAGAGATTACTCTAAGTCCCGTTAGCCCTGCTGTCGTATTGGAGTTTTCAAATTTTGCCCCATTTACAAATCCTCTTTCTAAATCCCAGGCAATGATGTATCCATTAAAGTTAACTAAATCTCCTGAAGTTTTTATTTTTTCTAAAGATTCTGATAAAGGGAGTATTTCATATAGTGTGGCCGAAAAATCTTTTTTATTTTCTAAA
>NZ_CAGKLC010000241.1 GCF_903469665.1 Flavobacterium sp. UGB4466
AAACACAAACGTACTTCCGGAGACACAGAACTCACCATAAGAGAAGAATACACCTATTCGCCACAAGACCGTTTACTAACCCATACCCATCAAATCAACGGAGGAACTGTTGAAGTTTTGGCGAACAATACTTATGATGATCTGGGACAACTGAGCGTTAAAAATGTGGGGAACAACGCAGGAACTCCGTTACAGAAAGTACACTACAGTTACAACATCAGAGGCTGGCTTACCGGAATCAACAATGTAGAGGACCTGCAGCAGGACACAGATCCTAAAGATCTGTTTGCTTTTAAAATTAATTATGACAAACAGCCGGGCAACTCGCAGATTCAGGCCTTGTACAACGGAAATATCTCAGAGACCACCTGGACAACAGATACGGATCTTAGCAAGCGTTCCTATGGCTATCAGTACGACAAGCTGAACCGTCTGACCAGTGCCATTTACAGTAAACCCAATGACGCTATACCGGTTTCAGGAGCGTATAACGAAAGTTTGAGTTACGACAAAAACGGAAATATCAAGTCTTTGCAGCGTTATGGAGACAGTGATGCACCTTCTATAGTTTTTCAAACCGATGATTTAACTTACGGTTATTTAGATCAAAACTCGAACCAGCTCACTAAAGTAACCGACGGCCCCGTCGGAAATGACAACAAAGGTTTTAAAGACGGCAATAAAACAGGGGATGATTTCACGTATGATGTCAATGGGAATATGATTGCAGACAAAAACAAAAACATCACCGAAATACAATACAATCATCTGAATTTACCTAAGAAAATTACATTTGGAACAAATGGCACGATTGAGTATATTTACAACGCAGCGGGGCAAAAACTGAAGAAAATTGTAAAAGAGGTCAGCGGTACAACTCATACTGATTATCTGGGAGGATTTCAGTACAGGTATAGCGAGGACCAAAGTATTCCGGTTGATCTTGTTGAGCCAGGCGGTGGAGAGCCAGATCCTCCTGCACCGGATGATCCGGGAAATCCGAAAGACCCAATCGATGGGTTCGACCCGGTTCCTAAAGATCCACCGGTAGAAGCCAATCGTTTTAGTGGCTTCACAGCACAATCGGCAAGTCAGGCTGTACCATCGCGACCAACCTTAGAGTTTTTCCCTACGGCAGAGGGGTATTACGATTACATAGGTAAAAAATATGTGTACCAATACAAAGATCATTTGGG
>NZ_CAGKLC010000242.1 GCF_903469665.1 Flavobacterium sp. UGB4466
AAATACGGCAACAGGTATAACCTGTTTTGCAAATTTTGATTTCATGATATATAATTTAATTGTTAACGATCTACTCTTTTACAGGTTTTCGATCTTTTCCCTGACACTGCAGTATATTTTCATGATAGAATTCTATTTTATGCTTTTATTCTGATAGGAATTGGTGAGTCCTTCGTTTAATTTGTAATGGACTAAATGTTTGCCAATAAACCCATAAAAATTATCACCTTGTACAAAAAAATTCTTGAGTTTTTCTTTCTTGATATGGTAGATGTAGAAACTCCCCTTATAAGACTTAGTATTAAGATTATAGATATCAATAATACTGGCTTCCTTCCACATTTCAGCAGGTTCGTATTTCCCCGGCAATGCTGAATTGACAAACAATAATTTTTTACAAACGGCACTTGTTTTATTGACAAGTAAAGGAGGCGCTCCTAGTTTTCGTTCCTTTCGGCTTGTAACCTCAACAACTTTGATCTGGGCTTTACTGATAGTATCAATTGTTTTTCCTCTGTACTCCAGATTAAGCAACTCACTGGCTACAATAAACTCATTACGATATAGATAAGTATATACCAATTTCCCAAGGGGTTTGTCGTAATGAAGAACTCCGTCTACATCGAAAATTCCATCGATCTGTTTTTGCAATAGCTTTGGATTCAAATGCGTTTTGGATTCATTGCCAAAGTACAGAGATCCAAGTATACTTTCACCCTCTGTATTGTCATTGGAACGAAACGCCAAGGTGAGCGAATCCATAAGTTCATAGTGAGAAAAAGTGGTAGTTCCGTTCCATTTTACATAGGCTTTCCAATCCTTAATCTCACCTTTGTAAATTACAGGGACGGACCCATCTATGAGATAAAAATCTGGTGGTGAAATACGAACTTGTACAGATTGAAACTGAAAATCGATTCGGTTAGGATGAATTTTAAATTGATTTCTTTTTTGCAGGGTTGTATCAAGTACTGAGACTAAAAGTGGGGCCGTATGATTACCCAAATATATTTTATCTTTTGTGACTCCTGCAAAATAATAGGAATTAAATTTCATATCAATTTCATGCACTTTTGTAACATTTCCGGGAAAACGACGAACAAAATTATTCCGGTGGTGGATGATGCTTTCCGATAACATAAATAGCAGGGCAACA
>NZ_CAGKLC010000243.1 GCF_903469665.1 Flavobacterium sp. UGB4466
GATTATGTACCTACAAGTAATAAGTATAAGTACAACGGAAAAGAACTTCAAGATGAGCTGGAACTTAATATGTATGACTATGGAGCTAGAAATTATGACCCTGCGCTTGGTAGATGGATGAATATCGACCCTCTGGCAGAACAAATGAGAAGGTTTAGTCCTTATAATTATGCGTTTAATAATCCTGTTTATTTTATCGACCCCGATGGAATGGCTCCACGAGCAGGACAATCAGGAATATATTACGATTGGGATACGGGACAATATACAAATAAGGATACAGGTGAAATATCAAATCAGGCAGATGCAATTGCTTATCATACCAATTCTATTAATGGAAAACCACCAGCCTTTTTGAATGGTTTTCATAAGACATACTCAAAACGTACTGTAGCGGAGCAAAGTTTGGTAAGAACAGCATACGCATTAATGGATAATGTAACGGATGATGCACTAAGATTTTTTGGACATGGATATAATGGACATTTGACCTACAGAGGAACCAAAAAGGATGGTACTAGAATATTTGCAGATGGTCTTGACAATTTTTTAACCAAATCATCGGTAGGTGAAAGATGGGTTGAAATAAAAAGAGATGGAGGAACTTTTATTTCTTATGCCTGTAGAAATGGAGCAGAAGGAGGTATTCTGGAAAAGGCTTCTGGTATTGAAGAATTATCGAATGTAATTTTTGTTGGACCAACTAGGAATGTTTCACCTTCCAACGATAATGATTCTGGTATGTTTTTTAGTGGTTCAAACAAGCATGAAAAAGGAGTGTGGAATATATATAGAGGTGGTGAAAAAGTAGGTAGTCGACCATGGAATTGGCAACCTGTAGAAATTGACCCAGTAACTTTAAAAGATATTGCAGAACCTAAGTAAGAAAAATTTAATTTATAGAATCATGAAAAGAAAATTGTTTTTAAGCATTGCTCTTAGTCTAATAATTTTAATAATAGCATTAAAATACTATACTGATTATGTTACTAATTTAGCAGTTAGAGATTATGAAAAAAAATATGTTGCTGAATTTAATGACACACACCTAGCTGAAGCAGAAAGTGAGGACGATTTAAATCCAAAATTTAAAGAAAGATTAATAGACAAGTTTGATAAAAACTTTTACGATAGTATAGTAAAGGTTGATACG
>NZ_CAGKLC010000244.1 GCF_903469665.1 Flavobacterium sp. UGB4466
ATGCTCAATGGACCTGTTTTAATTGGGGTTACATTGGTATTGGCTGCGGTTACCGGCTGTCCGTTTAAGGTATCGTTTGCTGTTACGTTTCCAATTGTAGTGGCCGTTGTTGTACCCGGTGTTTGAACTGGGTAGCTGTTGTCAACGTTGGCTACGATTGGGTTTTTAACTTCAACAGTTGCAGTAGCACTTGCACAGTTTACAGGGGTTGCTCCTTCTTCACAGATTTCATAAGTGATTTGGTAAGTTCCTGTTACAGTGTTTGGATCTAAGGTCAATACTCCGTTGGCGTCAATGCTCAATGGACCTGTTTTGATTGGGGTTACATTGGTATTGGCTACGGTTACCGGCTGGCCGTTTAAGGTATCGTTGATTGTTACGTTTCCAATTGTAGTTGCCGTTGCTGTACCTGGTGTTTGAACTGGGTAGCTGTTGTCAACGTTGGCTACGATTGGGTTTTTAACTTCAACAGTAGCAGTAGCAGTAGCACAGTTGGCAGGGGTTGCTCCTTCTTCACAGATTTCATAAGTGATTTGGTAGGTTCCTGTTACAGTGTTTGGATCTAAGGTCAATACTCCGTTGGCGTCAATGCTCAATGGACCTGTTTTGATTGGGGTTACATTGGTATTGGCTGCGGTTACTGGCTGTCCGTTTAGAGTATCGTTTGTTGTTACGTTTCCAACTGTAGTGGCCGTTGTTGTACCCGGTGTTTGAACTGGGTAGCTGTTGTCAACGTTGGCTACGATTGGGTTTTTAACTTCAACAGTTGCAGTAGCACTTGCACAGTTGGCAGGGGTTGCTCCTTCTTCACAGATTTCGTATGTGATTTGGTAGGTTCCTGTTACAGTGTTTGGATCTAAAGTCAATACTCCGTTGGCGTCAATGCTCAATGGACCTGTTTTGATTGGAGTTACATTGGTATTGGCTGCGGTTACCGGCTGTCCGTTTAAGGTATCGTTTGCTGTTACGTTTCCAATTGTAGTAGCCGTTGTTGTACCCGGTGTTTGAACTGGGTAGCTGTTGTCAACGTTGGCTACGATTGGGTTTTTAA
>NZ_CAGKLC010000245.1 GCF_903469665.1 Flavobacterium sp. UGB4466
TTTGCTGTACCATCCTGAGCTAAAACTTCTATTGTAATAACAGTAGTACCCGCTCCAGAGGCCAAATCTATTTTTTGCGAAGGATTTCCGCTGGCCACTGCTGTCCCATTGACTTTTATGGTCGCATGGCTATCGGTCGTAACTGGTATTAGCGTTATACTGCTAGCTCCGTTAGGCACTTTAGTCGTATAAGCTGTAGTTTCCGGGGAGAAAACCGTAGTAAGTGCCCCGGCGCTTAGACTCACATTACTCAAAGTAGCAACATTACTCAGTGTGGTAACTGTTGCCGGATTACCGGTGCTGGTTGTGGTTAAATAGGATGGATAATTTCCATTATCTAGAAACTCCATAACCATGACCTGATAAGTTGTTCCGGGCGCCAAACCTTCGATTTGGAACCCAGAAACTACTGAGTCATAAATGCCTAAATACCAGCCTGTTGTACCGATCTGATCTCCCAAGCCAAAAATAGTGCTTCCACTGAAATAAAAATTATCCGGTACAGGTGTAGTGCCATCGCCTGTACCTGCACGTATTAAAAGCATCCTTTGTTTTCCATTTCCATTGATACAATGTACAGTAGTAGTAGTTGCTGTGGTCTTGGTAAAAGTAAGATTAGTGGCCTGAATCGTTGGCGGTGCTAAAAGCCTGAGTACTTTTATGGTGTAGGTTTTTACAGTACCATCCTGAGCCGTGACTTCGATCGCAATACGATTAGCCTTAGCCTCCACATTATTTACTTCCAGATTATCAATCGTCTGAGAAGGATTTCCACTGCTCACCGCTACCCCATTTACTTTTATAGTCGCATGGGTATCAGTAGTGACCGGCGTAATCGTGATACTGCTAGCGGCATTAGATACTCTGGCCGTATAAGCTGTAGTTTCGGAGGAGAAAAATGGAGTAAGAACTCCGGTACTCAGGCTTACATTACTCAATGTTGCGACATTACTCAGTGTAGTGACTGTTTCCGGATTAGCGGTGCTGGTTGTGGTTAAAAAGAAAGGATTACTTGGGGAACCGTTAAACTCCATCACCATTGCCTGA
>NZ_CAGKLC010000246.1 GCF_903469665.1 Flavobacterium sp. UGB4466
ACCCAAGTTCTTACTATTATTGACGAGAATAATTATTATCCTTTTGGATTGAAACACAAGGGGTATAATGATTATGTTGCTACTAGTAATAAGTATAAGTACAATGGAAAAGAGTTGCAAGACGAGCTGGGACTTAACATGTACGACTATGGAGCACGTAATTATGACCCTGCAATTGGTCGTTGGATGAATGTTGACCTAATGGCAGAAAAAGCAGTCTCAATAACTCCCTATAGATATGCGTTTAATAATCCATTAACTTTTGTTGACCCTAATGGTAATTACGAGGTTGATGGACATTATTGGACTGTTTATCTAGCGGCTTTGTTAGCAGGAAAATCAAATGCTGGGGAGTTAGCTTATTATGCTCAAATTCCAGACGAAATAATGGACAGAGGTGGAGATATAGTAAAAGCTACAAATACATGGACGCTCTTGGATTGGCAGGTAGATGTGCATGCGTTAACTGGTGGTTATAGAGATGGTGAAAGAAGAAATTCTGAGTTAGGTTATTTTAATGGTAAAACGGCAAGACAACAAGGATATGCATTACATAGATTTGGAGATAGTTTTGCTCACTCGAAAGATAATGGAAGAATGTATTCAACGGGAATAGGACATTTATTTGAAGGACATACACCAGATAAAATAGCAGAACGTCCTGAATTGTATAAAGAATACGCTTCATCACTTACTTCAATGTTAGGTGGAAATTTAGAGGATATGTTTACATTTAATTATGTTGCCGATAACAAAGGAACGACAGAACAAAATAGTGCAATACTTGAAACAGAAGTTAGGATACAAGAAGGAGTAAAAACATTCAGTGTTGTTGGTAATCAAGTAGGAACTATAAATAGTTATATGAAATCTAGAGATGCGTATACAAATACTAAAAGTAAATACATGGCTACATCAGCGACAGGAGATGTGTATCGTCCTGATGGGAATGGAGGATTTACTAAAACCACAGAAACAAGAACCTACGTAATATTTAATTAGATG
>NZ_CAGKLC010000247.1 GCF_903469665.1 Flavobacterium sp. UGB4466
ATATTTAACTTTAAATTCTTTGTGAATAGATATGACGGAAATTAAAAACAAACAGTCAACCTTTCCTAAATGGATGGGGCCATTATTAGAAGCATTGCGTCAATTAGGGGGCTCAGGCAGGCCTAAAGAAGTTACAAATACTATTGCAAAAAATTTAAATATTTCGGACAAAACTTTAGAAGAAACTACCAAGACTGGAATTCCTAGATTTTACAATCAAGTAGCATGGGCAAGGCAGTATTTAGTTTGGGAAGGTTTCCTTGATGCATCGAGTAAAGGTATTTGGACTTTAACACCAAAAGGTAATGAAACTTATTTAACAGAAAAACAAGGCCGTGAAATTTTCTTGAAATGGGTTGAAATAAATCAAAAAGCAAGAAAAGCAAAATCAAAGAACGAAATACTAAAAGAACAAGAGGAAGATGAGCCGGAAAATATTGAGCATACTCTTAAACCAAATTTGCTGGAAGTTTTGCAAGGGCTATCACCTAAAGGATTTGAAAATATTTGCAAGCGTTTATTACGTGAGCATGGTTTTGAAAATGTAGAGGTTACTGGTGGCTCACATGATGGTGGAATTGATGGATACGGTACCTTGGAGTTAAACCCTTTTGTAAGCATTAAAGTATTGTTCCAATGCAAAAGATATAAAGGAACTGTTTCACGCGCTCAAGTTGGAGATTTTAGAAATGCAATGATAGGTCGTGCCGAAAAGGGTATAATATTGACAACTGGTACTTTTTCCGAAGATGCAAAGCGCGAAGCATCACGAGATGGAGCACCACCAATTGAATTAATTGATGCATCTAAATTAATTGATTTATTTGAGAAAGTTCAATTAGGCTTAATTCCAAAAGTTGTTTTTGAAGTTGACTTGAAATTCTTTGAGCCATATTTAGATAAGGAAAAAATAAACTCATAGTCTCTACATTATAATAAGATACAAATAATTTTTAATCTAAATTCATTTTTAAATTGGTGCCTCCAAAATTAAAGAA
>NZ_CAGKLC010000248.1 GCF_903469665.1 Flavobacterium sp. UGB4466
ATACTGGGTGTGTTAAAATCGGGAGGAGCTTATGTTCCTATTGATCCGCAATACCCTGAGGAAAGAATAGACTATATAAAAGAAGATACTCAGTGCAAGGTTTGTCTGGATGAGCAAGAGTTAAACAAGTTCAAAGAAAACCAGGAACGTTATGCTAAAGACTTAGAGACTCGCACGGCTAAAAGCGATCATTTGGCTTATGTGATCTATACTTCAGGTTCGACAGGAAATCCGAAAGGAGTCATGATTGAGCATAAGAATGCATATTCTTTTATTCAATGGAGTCATGATGAATTTAAAAACTCTGATTTTGACACCGTTTTATTCACCACCTCACTGAATTTCGATTTATCGGTTTTTGAGATCTTTCATCCGCTGACAAGAGGTAAGGAGTTGAAGGTTCTTAAAGATGGCTTATCGATCCCTGGGAATTTAAATTCAGGGAAAAAACTTCTGATTAATACGGTTCCAAGTGTTGTGGGGGCATTGCTTCAGCAAGGGATGAGTTTTGAGTCTGTTTCGGTATTAAATATGGCCGGAGAGCCGATTCCTTCTAATTATAAGAAAGAGTTAAAAGGAAAAGTAAAAGAGATACGAAACTTGTACGGACCATCTGAAGACACAACTTACACGACAGTTTTCAGAGTAGATAAAGATGATCTTGATCTGATTGGTAAACCAATTTCTAATACAGAGCTCTACATTTTAAACTGCAAAGAGGAATTACAGCCGATAGGAGTAGTCGGAGAGATTTGCATAAGTGGAAACGGTTTGGCCAGAGGTTATTTAAACCAGGAAGGGTTAACCAAAGAGAAGTTTATAGCAAATCCTTTTAAAGCAGGAGAACGTCTGTACAAAACAGGCGATTTGGGTCGTTGGCTACCCGATGGCAACATCGAGTTCATAGG
>NZ_CAGKLC010000249.1 GCF_903469665.1 Flavobacterium sp. UGB4466
ATTTATATAGTGTCCACATGATGATAATGTTATTATTATTAAGTAATAAAAAGTATTTTTCATTTTTTAATTATATGGTTGTTTTCTTTCAACGACTCCTTGTTCCTTACGAATTTGAGAGTCGACTACCCTAACTTTTATTTCACTTTCACTTAATGTCCCCTTTGTTCCATCGTCAGGGTCAATTTTTGTTTCATTTGGAGTTGTATTTCGAGTTCCAGTAGCATTTTCTTTAGCATGAGCTAATTCATGCCCAAGTCCAATAAAGGCTGGTCTTCCTTTTGTTCCATCTGCATTAACGATGCTTTCACCTTTTCCATTTGCATTATAACTTACAGTTGAATCTGTTCCTTGTCCTGGAGAGCCATCTTTATTACGAACACTATCAAAACCATTGTCTGCCTTAGTGCCATTATCCCCCCAAGACTGTTCAATTGTAGTAGTTTTAGGTGATTCTATCAAACTAGATATTAAATCTGTTCCAACAGATAGTGTCTTATCTGAATTACTACCTCCTTTTTGTTCAATAGTAACTTTACCATCTTCCGACATAGTTAACTTATCATTCGTGAGTTTTTGTAAATCATTTAACGCAGTCTGCTTATAAGTCGCCGAACCCCAAATTATGATGTCATTTGGTCCCATTCCATCTGGGTCAGTAAACCTCATAGGATTATTAAATGCATAATTATATGGCGACCATCTTCTCATTTGTTCCGCAAGGGGGTCAATATTCATCCAACGACCAATTGCAGGGTCATAATTACGTGCTCCATAGTCGTACATGTTAAGCCCCAAGCCTCCAATATCATCGTCTTGCAACTCTTTTCCATTGTACTTATACTTATTATTAGTAGGTACATAATCATTATA
>NZ_CAGKLC010000250.1 GCF_903469665.1 Flavobacterium sp. UGB4466
TTTGGAAACAGATCTTTCGCAAGACAAATTACAAGGTGCTGCATGGTTGTCGTCAGCTCGTGCCGTGAGGTGTCAGGTTAAGTCCTATAACGAGCGCAACCCCTGTTGTTAGTTGCCAGCGAGTCAAGTCGGGAACTCTAACAAGACTGCCAGTGCAAACTGTGAGGAAGGTGGGGATGACGTCAAATCATCACGGCCCTTACGCCTTGGGCTACACACGTGCTACAATGGCCGGTACAGAGAGCAGCCACTGGGTGACCAGGAGCGAATCTATAAAACCGGTCACAGTTCGGATCGGAGTCTGCAACTCGACTCCGTGAAGCTGGAATCGCTAGTAATCGGATATCAGCCATGATCCGGTGAATACGTTCCCGGGCCTTGTACACACCGCCCGTCAAGCCATGGAAGCTGGGGGTGCCTGAAGTCGGTGACCGCAAGGAGCTGCCTAGGGTAAAACTGGTAACTAGGGCTAAGTCGTAACAAGGTAGCCGTACCGGAAGGTGCGGCTGGAACACCTCCTTTCTAGAGCCTTAATGTTAGCCTAGTGCACGTTAAGGAAAAAAGATGATTATTTATGGGTCTCTGAATTGGAGATTGTATTACTCTTGCTGTTAATTTAAAAAAATGAAAAGAATTAAGTAAAAACAGAGTCTCGTAGCTCAGCTGGTTAGAGTACTACACTGATAATGTAGGGGTCGGCAGTTCGAGTCTGCCCGGGACTACTTTTTAAAACAATTGACAATTGATAATTAACAATTGGTAATTAATAATTAAAAAGACTGTAAGCTTAATTTAAAAGGAAATTTTAGAGGTTGAGTGACCGTTTTAAGTACTGTTAACTGAGAAC
>NZ_CAGKLC010000251.1 GCF_903469665.1 Flavobacterium sp. UGB4466
GAATGAAATAAGAAGAGGGACTTTCAGTCCCTCGTAAAACAAACCTCTGCACTTTCAGTGCAGAGTGGTTTAGTTTATGCCTTCTCAAGAAACGGGAGACTCCTAATGCTAAGCTCTGTCAAGAAAATTATTAATCTTTGACGAGCTGTTTACAGCTGTTTCTCGTTTCTTGGGAAGACATCTTTTTTAAGCGTAACTTTCTTATGAAACCATCAGCCTTAGCCCCGATAGGAGCGGTATCCTTTTTCTTGCCCCTTTAGCAAGGAAAAGATAAAGCGGATAGCGGGATTAGCTCCCGAAAATTACCTTCCCTTAATACTTAAATCAGATAAAAACTTTACCGTTTCCTGATCGGAATCGGCAGAGAAACCTGCGACGTAAACCCCTTTTTTACCTGAGATTGATTTAATTCCGTATACAACTGCCTCATCGCCGGGGTCTGAATTCCCTTCGTATCGATACACATGAACAATTTCAAATTTTTCAGGATTCTTTTTTATCAGGTCTGAGTTTAAGTTAAAATCAAACGTAAATCCTTTTTCATTCAATTGATCTAAAGCTTTTGAAACAGTTGCGTAGTGATACATTCTAGTCATGATAATTGAATTTTAAAATTATGGGTTTTAAAGATAACCAATTTAAAATTAAATTGTTATGAAAATGGAGCGAAAATCTAAAATTTAAAATCATTATTCAGAACCAGTTTGAAATTTATTCTTGAGGTTTATTCTTAGAGGATTTTTGAGTGAAATAAGGCAAATTTTTATAGAATAGCAGCGCTATTG
>NZ_CAGKLC010000252.1 GCF_903469665.1 Flavobacterium sp. UGB4466
AGGGAGCTTAATGAGCGATCCAATCAGTTGGCGCATTATCTAAGAGAACGAGGCGTACAAGAAGAGACTTTGGTGCCCATCTGTATGGATCGGGGAGTGGAGATGCTGATTGGTATTTTAGGGATCCTGAAAGCGGGTGGTGCTTATGTGCCTATTGATCCGGCTTATCCTCAGGAACGTATAGGTTATATGCTTGCTGATACAGCTGCCTTACTGGTAGTGAGCACTTTTGAGAGCCAGGCCGTTTTACCTGAAGATTACACCGGACTTTTGGTAGTTGTAGATAGGGATTGGTCTTTGATTAATGAACATCCTACAACGCCTCTTGATGCAGTGCTAAGCTCAGCGAGTCTGGCCTATGTTATTTATACCTCCGGTTCAACAGGAAAACCAAAGGGAGTACTGATTCAGCACAACAATTTGGTTCGTCTGTTCTTTAACGATGCTTCCTTGTATGATTTTAGTGAAAAGGATACCTGGACGTTGTTTCATTCTTTTTGTTTTGACTTTTCAGTGTGGGAGATATTTGGAGCTCTTTTTTATGGAGGTCGTTTGGTGATTATACCCAAAATTATTGCCCAGGATGTGGCAGCCTTTTCAGAGTTATTGGCAGAACAGCAAGTTACGGTACTCAACCAGACTCCTTCTGCATTTTATGCCCTTTTGGGATATGTTAGTGGTAAAGAAATGGCGTTATCATTACGTTACGTTATTTTTGGAGGAGAAGCCCTTAACCCGGCAAAGATCAAGTCATGGAAAGAAGAGTTTCCGGC
>NZ_CAGKLC010000253.1 GCF_903469665.1 Flavobacterium sp. UGB4466
GGTTCTGTCGCATCTGTCAGAATCAAATATAACACTTTAAGTAATTTAAAAGTTAGGCCGCCAATCTACAGAATGATTTAAACATAGTTATCCCTGGTTCAATCATCTGATTCTTTCTCAGCATATGGACAACTTCAATTCCGCCCAATGTTCGTCTTGCCGACTCAAAACTTTTAAAGCCTAACCCATTTTGTATCCTCCATTTTATAAATCGATGGTCCTGTTCGACAATATTGTTGAGATATTTACACTGCCGGATTTTAATCTTTGAGAATGAACGTTTGTTATAGACTTTGATAGCTGCAGTATTAGAACCGCTTTTATCAATGTTTATTACTCTTGGCCGGCAATTATTACTAATTGCTTTAATTAGAAAAGACTGAGCACTCATTCTTTGTCTTTTTCTGGTCAAAAGAAAGTCAACCGTATTACCTAATTTATCTACCGCTCGATATAAATAACACCATATACCTTTTACTTTGATATAGGTCTCATCCAATCTCCAGCTCGTCCCCACTCTACCTTTTCTCTTCTTCATCTCTGCCTCAAGCAAAGGTGCAAACTTATAAACCCAACGCTGAATCGTGGCATGATCCACAATGACTCCTCTAATCTTCATTAGTTCTTCAACATCACGGTAACTAAGTGTAAATCTTAGCTTGAAATATACTGCCTGAAGAATTATGTATTTTGGATAACAATGACCTTTAGTATTCATCTTTTGA
>NZ_CAGKLC010000254.1 GCF_903469665.1 Flavobacterium sp. UGB4466
TTGAAAAACCATTCCTGGATTGGGGTCAGCACAACAGCACCACTCACTTCACTTTGATCGCTAACCTGGGTGGTCAGCTCCATCAACCCTGCCAGATCTTCCAATACCGGTGTGCTTAACAACTGCTCTACTTTAAGTCTGTAACCCTGTTGCTTTAATCGGGCTACTACCTGAATTGACTTGATGGAATCTCCCCCAAGATTGTAAAAACTATCCTTGATACCAATGCCTTCTTTTTTCAATACCGCTGACCATACCAAAACCAAAACCTTTTCCTGTTCTGTTCCCGGTGCTACATATTCAACACCACTCGATAATCCCGCACCCTCAGGATTCGGTAATGCTTTTCTGTCTATCTTACCATTGGCCGTTAATGGGATCGCTTCGAGTTGAACAAAGTACGCCGGAAGCATATACTCCGGCAGCGACTGTTTTAAATAAGCTCGTAAATCACTTGCGTTCTGCTCGACATTAGAAACGATATACGCTACAAGTTCTTTCTCTGCTGACTCGTTCTCTCTGGCTACAACAACTGCCTGAGTTACAGCTTCATGTTTGACTAAAGCATGCTCTATCTCTCCAAGTTCTATCCTGTGTCCTCTTATTTTTACCTGATCGTCTTTTCGACCTATGAACTCAATGTTGCCATCGGGTAGCCAACGACCCAAATCGCCTGTTTTGTACAAACGCTCTCCTGCTCTAAAAGGATTTGTTATAAACTT
>NZ_CAGKLC010000255.1 GCF_903469665.1 Flavobacterium sp. UGB4466
ATAGAACACATCAGAAAGATTGATTACAAGAAAAGATCTTTTGTCAAAGAGATAACGCTCGATATGGCTAATTCCATGAAGCTAATCTCTAAGAAATGTTTTCCTAAAGCCATACAGGTTACAGATCGGTTCCATGTTCAAAAATTAGCACTCGAAGCAGTACAAGAGATTAGAATCAAACATCGCTGGGAAGCTATGGACTTTGAGAATCAATCGATACTACAAGCCAAATTAGAAAACAAAACATACATTCCCCAGCTTTTACCTAACGGAGATTCTGTTAAACAGTTATTAGCCAGAAGCAGGTATCTACTTTATAAATCTCGCGAAAAATGGACTCGGAGCCAGGAAGAAAGAGCACAAATGGTATTTGAACTATATCCTGACATTAAAACAGCTTACAATTTAAACCAACAGCTTCGAGGAATTTACAATAACTACAATGACAAACATATTGCCATGACCAAACTGGCACATTGGTATAGAAATGTAGAAGAATCAGGTTTTAAAAACTTTAATATTCTACTCAATACCATAACTATTAATTATCAGTCAATCTTAAACTATTTTGATAATAGAAGCACAAATGCTTCGGCAGAATCTTTCAATGCTAAAATAAAAGCTTTTAGAAGTCAATTTAGAGGAGTGAGCAATATAGATTTTTTCTTGTTCAGATTATCTAATCTTTTTGCTTAATCCCCAACTTTTGAACCTGATCC
>NZ_CAGKLC010000256.1 GCF_903469665.1 Flavobacterium sp. UGB4466
CTAAACTACTTTTTTCGACTGTTACCGTATAGGTTTTTGCTGTACCATCCTGAGCTAAAACTTCTATTGTAATAACAATAGTACTCGCTCCAGAGGCCAAATCTATTTTTTGGGAAGGATCTCCGCTGGCCACTACTGTCCCATTGACTTTTATGGTCGCATGGCTATCAGTCGTAACTGGTGTTAACGTTATACTGCTAGCTCCGTTAGGCACTTTAGCCGTATAAACTGTAGTTTCCGGGGAGAAAACGGTACTCAACGCCCCGGCACTCAGACTCACATTACTTAAAGTAGCGACATTACTCAGTGTAGTGACTGTTGCCCGATTACCAGTGCTGGTTGTGGTTAAATAGGATGGATAACTACTACTCGTATTTAACTCCATAATCATGACCTGATAAGTTGTTCCGGGCATTAGACCCTTGACATCCAGACCAACATTGCCTGCCATATAATAAATGAGATACCAGCCTGTTGTACCGATCTGACCTCCCTGACCAAAAACAATGTTTTCCCTAAGAAATACATTATCCGGTACAGGTGTAGGGCCGTCATCTGTACCTAGACGCATAAATACAGCTCTCATCGCTCCGTTCCCTTTTGTAAAGTTCACTGTCGTTGCGGTTCCCGTTGTATTGGTAAAAGTAAGATTAGTGGCCTGAATCGTTGGCGGCGCAGAAAGCCTGAGCACTTTTATGGTGTAGGTTTTTAC
>NZ_CAGKLC010000257.1 GCF_903469665.1 Flavobacterium sp. UGB4466
GAACCCTATCCAAATCGGATAGGGTTTTTTGTTTTATAACGTTTTTTAAATCTTTGCGTGCTTTGCGTAAATCGTCGTGCTCTTTGCGGTTAAAAAAAATAACACACGGATGAAACGGATTCGCCAGGCGAAAACGCGGATTGAAACGGATTTTTTATTGGATTCAAATTGCTTTTGCCCTTTCAGGGCGATAGTTGCGGCTCATTTTGGTTCATACATGGTGCTTTGCACCATGCTCTTTGCTTTTCGGGCTTTCAGCCCTTTTTCCTCGCGTGCTTTGCGTAAACCTTCGCGCTCTTTGCGGTTAAAAAAATAGCACATGGATGAAACGGATTCGGCAGGCGAAAACGCGGATCAGAACGGTTTTTTTTATTGGCTGTAGATGACTTTTGCCCTTTCAGGGCGATATTTGCTGTTTATTTTGGTTCATACATAGTGCTTTGCACCATGCTCTTTGCTTTTCGGGCTTTCAGCCCTTTTTTCTTGCGTGCTTTGCGTAAACCTTCGCGCTCTTTGCGGTTAAAAAAATAGCACATGGATGAAACGGATTCGCCACGCGAAAACACGGATCAAAACGGATTTTTTTATGTATTAATTGTTAAGGGCCAGGTTGTTCCTTTTGAGATTAGGCTTTTGCTCTTTTAGAGCAATATTTGGCATAATACTTTTAAAGATTAATAAGGG
>NZ_CAGKLC010000258.1 GCF_903469665.1 Flavobacterium sp. UGB4466
CCTATCAGATCATCCGGCTGAATGTTGTAATTATCCATTAGGTAATGCGCCAACTGATTGGATCGCTCATTAAGCTCTCTGTAAGTCAGTTCTGTATTCTCAAAGACTATGGCGATGTTATCCGGTGTCTTTTCTACTTGCTCTTCAATTAAATCTACAATTGTCTTGTCCTTCGGATAAGCTGCTGTTGTATCATTAAAAGTAAAAAGCAGTTTGTGTTTCTCTTCTTCCGATACATAATCTATTTGTGCTATTTTCTCTTCAGGGGTTTCCAACAGTGCATTTAACAACTGCTTGTAATGCCCTATCAGTCCTTCAACCATCTCCTTCTCGTACACATCCGAGTTGAATATTAAGTTCAAAGACAGGCAATCGCCCACCTCCTGAAAAGTAATCTCTATATCAAATTTTGCAGTGCTATACCCCTGATCAACTACCTGATTTAACGCTTCTTCTAATATTTCAACTCCGGCAATTCTTTCGCTATTAGTTTTAACGGTAAGCATGACGTCAAATACCGCACTTCTGCTTGTATCTCTTTGAAGATTTAAATCTTCCACCAATCGATCAAAAGGATACATCTGGTGGTTATAGCTCTTTAAAGTATGCTCTTTTACAGACTGGTAAAAACCGTCAAAACTTTCCTGAGGATTAACCCTGTTTCTTAAAGCCAG
>NZ_CAGKLC010000259.1 GCF_903469665.1 Flavobacterium sp. UGB4466
ATATATTAAGAGCGTGTTTATTGATTCTGGAGATAGGTTTCTGGGAAGTATATTAGTTTTTGTTCTCTCCTATATATAAGGTAAAGTTTTATATCTCGATTCCGACAGTTTAGATAGTAGGAGCGGCCATGTCTGGCTGAGCGAAGTCGAGGTCTTTGGAATTTGGAATTTGAAAAATTTGAAATTTAGTTTTAAGGATCAGGAGCTATTTCCTGCTATCCGCTCCAATCTTTTGTGCCGAACCCCGGCACAAAAGGATTTCCACTACTATCAGGGCTAGGGGAGCAGCTTTCAAAAGAACTTTTGAGATAAAATAAAAGAAAAACCGTCCAAAAAAATAAAACTTAGCGCCTTTGTGTCTTTGCGAGATTAAAAAGAAGTCAAAATGTAGCCTTGAGTTCCTTGCGAAACAAACTCAAAGAGAAGAATTCTTGGCTTCTTTGCGGTAAAATCAGCTCAAACCATTCAAAACTTTAAAAGTATCAAAAAACTTCAGTCTGTAAAAAACACCAAGTCAGTCACTTATGAAAAAGATTGAAAATAGTTTGAAAAAGCTATTGTTTAACTGAATAAAGTGACTACTTTTGCACCCGCAACAGCGATAAACGTTCACCGAAATACTGACAAGCAAACGAATTAAGATGAA
>NZ_CAGKLC010000260.1 GCF_903469665.1 Flavobacterium sp. UGB4466
AGATCATCATAAGTATTGTTCGCCAAAACTTCAACAGTTCCACCATTGATTTGATGGGTATGGGTGAGTAAACGGTCCTGAGGCGAATAGGTGAATTCTTCTCTTATGGTGAGTTCTGTATCTCCTGAGGTACGCTTGTGTTTGGTAATGTTATAGAGCGACTTCCCGGTAAAATCTAAACTGCTGTTGGTATTGGTATAACCTCCCAAGTGATTTTGAGTCCGGGTTCTCACCGCACGGGATCTGGTATCGTAAAAAGTGGTAGTGGCCTCTCCCAATGCAGCTGAGGCAGTAGTCAGAGCTCTTACCCAGCTTCCGGTTACCAAACCTTTGACATTGTCTAAAACGGTCTGTCCTTCAATTGTAGTAGGCCGGCTTTCTGCATTGGGAAAAGCATAATTATCGTAATAAGTAACCGTTAAAAGCTTAAAATTAGTCGGAGCAATGTCATTACTGTAATATACCGAAATAGCATCTATGGTTCCTGAGGTCTTTTTCGTTTCAAATATAACATTGGCTGTATTTTGGGCGTCCTGCAGTGCTTTTCTGGTCACCGCATTGGAAGGCTGACTGCTCCAACCCGTATAAACAGGTCTGCCAAAAGCATCGTATTTGGTAATGAGCCAGCCTTCG
>NZ_CAGKLC010000261.1 GCF_903469665.1 Flavobacterium sp. UGB4466
AACTAAACCACTCTGCACTGAAAGTGCAGAGGTTTGTTTTACGAGGGACTGAAAGTCCCTCTTCTTATTTCATTCAAGAATGAAATTTGAATTATCATCCCCTTCTTTTCTTCTGTGATGTTCTAGATAATCATTTACCATTTCATCTGTAATATTTCCTGTACTCCAGACACCATAGCCACTTGCCCAAAAATGCTGACCCCAATAGCGAGCTTGGAGTTCTGGAAATTCCATTTGAAGCTTTCTTGATGTTCTTCCTTTTAAACTTTTCAAAATAGTGCTGACATTCTGCTTGGGCGCATATTCAATGTGCATGTGTACATGATCTGAACTCACAACTCCTTTCAAAATCTCAATACCTTCGGCTTCACATATTTGTATCAAAAGTTCACGGCAACGTTTTTGAACATCTCCTTTCAAAACTTTAAATCTATACTTAGTAACCCAAACAACATGACATGTTAATCGGCTTACTGTATGCGAACCTTTTCTTATATCTGTACTCATAATCTAAAGATATAGATTTTTTCGCATTACTAAAGTACTGCAATAAATTGCAGGGTTTTAAACCCGAATCTGAGACCAATAAA
>NZ_CAGKLC010000262.1 GCF_903469665.1 Flavobacterium sp. UGB4466
GCAAAGTTCGCAACGCTTTACCTAAAAAACTTTGCGAACTTTGTGTAATTCTTTGCGAGCCTTGCGGTTCAAAAAAACTTCTTAAAAGATTTAGGTTACGCTCTGCTGGCGCAGTTTCTGGAATAATTTTTACCGCCAAGAGCACAAGGTTTTGTGATGTGCTAAATTTTATATAAACGCAAAGTTCGCAACGCTTTACCTAAAAAACTTTGCGAACTTTGTGTAATTCTTTGCGAGCCTTGCGGTTCAAAAAAAACTTCTTAAAAGATTTAGGTTACGCTCTGCTGGAGCAGATTTTGGGAATGATTTTTACCGCCAAGAGCGTAAGGTTTTGTGATGTGCTAAATTTTGTATAAACGCAAAGTTCGCAACGCTTTACCTAAAAAACTTTGTGAACTTTGCGTAATTCTTTGCGAGCCTTGCGGTTCAAAAAAAACTTCTTAAAAGATTTAGGTTACGCTCTGCTGGCGCAGTTTCTGGGAATAATTTTTACCGCCAAGAGCACAAGGTTTTGTGATGTGCTAAATTTTATATAAACACAAAGTTCGCAACGCTTTACCTAAAAAAACTTTGCGAACTTT
>NZ_CAGKLC010000263.1 GCF_903469665.1 Flavobacterium sp. UGB4466
TATTGGTACACATATTTTTTACCTATGTAATCATAATACCCCTCTGCCGTAGGGAAAAACTCCAACGTTGGTCGCGACGGAGCAGCCTGACTTGCCGATTGTGCTGCAAAGGCACTAAAACGATTCGCTTCTGCCGGTGGATCTTTAGGAACCGGGTCGAACCCATCGATTGGGTCTTTCGGATTTCCCGGATCATCCGGTGCAGGAGGTTCTGGATCTCCACCGCCCGGATCAACCGGAATACTTTGGTCCTCGCTATACCCGTACTGAAATCCTCCCAGATAATCAGTATGAGTTGTACCGCTGGTCTCTTTTACAATTTTCTTCAGTTTTTGCTCCGCTGCGTTGTAAATATACTCAATTGATCGAGGGCTTGCAAAGGTAATTTTTACTAGACCAAATCTTTGCGTTCACGAGTGGGAAGCTCATGCCAGCAAGGGGTCAAAATATCTGGTATGGTCAGCAGGGAACACTCTCTTTCCGTTTCTTAGATTTGTTTCAGCAAATAGGTCTTCATTCTTTTTGTAAAATCTGTAGATGGTACTTTTACTTGATTTTGTGCTTTTTATAAATTT
>NZ_CAGKLC010000264.1 GCF_903469665.1 Flavobacterium sp. UGB4466
ACGGTTGGTGTGTAAGTGTGCTTATCAATGACTTTAATGAGCTGTTGAGTGCCGCAATAAAAGGCAGTACAGCTGATCTGTCACCGGTAATGCCTTATTCCAATTATATCAATTGGTTGAAAACCATAGACAGAGAACATTCACTGGGTCACTGGAAGGAGTACCTTAAAGGTTATGCAGCACCGGCAGAGATTCCTTTCAAGACAAGAGCTGTAGACACTACTTATGTCGAATACAGTGAACGCCTTGAAATAGGGGGAGCTGTGTTTAAGCAAGTAGACACACTTTGCACCACTTTAGGCATTACCCACAACACTTTTATGCAAGGTGTATGGGGCTATTTATTATCACGTTACAACAACACGAGTGATGTGGTTTTTGGAGCAGTGGTATCAGGTCGTCCGGCCGATTTAGCGGGAGTTGAAGATATGATCGGACTGTTTAGTAATACTATTCCGGTCAGAGTACAGTATGATGTTGATACTACGCCTGCTGACCTGTTAAAAATGCTGCAAGAGCAATCGATACAAGGTACATCACATCATTATATGAACCTGTCAGAGGTT
>NZ_CAGKLC010000265.1 GCF_903469665.1 Flavobacterium sp. UGB4466
CCTAGTTGTGCCATCTCAGCCTGAGCAGCTTCTGATTCTCTTAAATCATAAAAGTGAATCATGCAGCGATTGGAGCTTACAGCTTCATTAAACTGCTCCCATACTCCCTGATTCTGTTTATAAACCATACGAAGGACATCGTGATGCCTCGTCAAATCTTCTATGCTCTTCTCCAGTATACTGCCATCCAGCTCCTCCTTACTATATAGTAAAACAGATTGATTGAAGTACTCATGTGCTTTTATCTCCTCTGATTTGAAAAACCATTCCTGGATTGGGGTCAGCACAACAGCACCGCTCACTTCACTTTGATTGCTATCCTGAGTGGTCAACTCCATTAACCCTGCCAACTCTCCCAGTACCGGTGTACTTAACAAATGCTCTACTTTAAGTCTGTACCCCTGTTGTTTTAATCTGGCGGCTACCCGAATAGATTTAATAGAATCTCCACCAAGATTGTAAAAACTATCCTTGATACCGATCCCTTCTTTTTTCAATACCGCTGACCATACCGAAACTAAAACCTTTTCCTGTTCTGTTACCGGTGCTACATATTCAAC
>NZ_CAGKLC010000266.1 GCF_903469665.1 Flavobacterium sp. UGB4466
ACTATTTTGATACAATCAATTGAGTTGGCCTTAAAATATGCTTGTAGCTTCACTCCATCCATTAAAGTTTCTTTATTGAATAAGTGCAGACATCCTCCGCTTAACAAAGAACCGTACAATACAGTATTTCCTAAATCGGCAGAAAGTGAAGACATTAATCCGAAACTTTTGTTGGCACTGATCGAAATCTTAGCTTCCAATCCTTCGTAATAATCTACCAAATTCTTATGACTCACCTGAACTCCTTTTGGCTGACCAGTGGTTCCTGACGTGTACACGACATAAGCTGTAGTATCCTCTGTTGCCAATGATGTAAAAGTAACATCCTGCGGAAGTGCCTGGATATCGGCATACTGAATATCAATAGAAAATACAGGAACTGAGAAGTCAATTACATCAAATAAACTGCTGGATTCTATCAATAAACCTTTTATATTGGCTTCCTGTACCATGTACAATTGACGCTCTTTTGGTAAAGAAAGATCAATTGGAACATAACCCGCTCCTGATTTTAAAATGGATAAGATTCCCAGTAAAGACCAGTT
>NZ_CAGKLC010000267.1 GCF_903469665.1 Flavobacterium sp. UGB4466
AGAACCTACAATTCAGGCAACCGACACGATACCTACTACGTTTACGATATTTATGGGAACCTGACTTATGTAGTACCCCCAAAAGTATCGGGGACAGTCAGTGACGAGATTTTAAACGGTTTGTGTTACCAATACAAATACGACTACCGCAATCGTCTGGTCGTGAAAAAACTGCCCGGAAAACAATGGGAGTTTATCGTGTACGACAAACTCGATCGTCCCGTAGCCACAGGACCGGCTTTCTCACCTTTTAAAGACGAAAACACCGAAGGCTGGCTCATTACCAAATACGATGCTTTTGGCAGACCTGTTTATACGGGTTGGAGTAGTCAGCCTTCCAATGCGGTGACCAGAAAAGCACTGCAGGACACCCAAAATACAGCCAATATTATATTTGAAACGAAAAAGACCTCAGGAACGATAGACAACATCCCGGTATATTATAGTAATGACATTGCTCCGACCAATTTTAAGCTTTTAACGGTTACTTATTACGATAATTATGCTTTTCCCAATGCAGAAAGCCGGCCTACTACAATTGA
>NZ_CAGKLC010000268.1 GCF_903469665.1 Flavobacterium sp. UGB4466
TCATTACGTTACGTTATTTTTGGAGGAGAAGCCCTTAACCCGGCAAAGATCAAGTCATGGAAAGAAGAGTTTCCGGCCTGCCGTTTAGTAAATATGTACGGTATAACCGAGACAACAGTTCACGTTACCTATCAGGAGATTGGTGATGAGCATCTGGAGAGCAGCAAAAGTGTAATTGGTAAAGCCATTCCTACCTTAACCATTTTTATTTTAGACAATGCACAGCATTTAGTACCCATTGGTATAGAGGGAGAACTCTGTATTGGCGGAGCAGGTTTGGCACGTGGCTATCTGAACCAGCCGGGATTGACAGCAGATAAATTTATTGCCCATCCGTTTGTGGAAGGAGAACGTCTTTATCGCAGTGGGGATTTAGGGCGTTGGCTTGCTGATGGGAACATCGAATATTTAGGCCGAAAAGACGATCAGGTAAAGATCAGAGGACACCGTATTGAGATTGGCGAGATAGAGTACGCTTTAGAACAGCATGAGCAAATCAAGCAAGCTGTAGTTTTAGCGATAGAAAACCAATCAGGGGA
>NZ_CAGKLC010000269.1 GCF_903469665.1 Flavobacterium sp. UGB4466
CTCTCTACATTTAATGCATCATGAAAGTCTTTATTGGATTTGATGTTTACAAAAACATAACTCGGAAATAATGGAATTTCAATTTTCTTGGTTCGGTCACTCCATTTTCTAATACTGGTGGCCATAGGTAAAAAAGCTTCTAATTTTTTCTCCATTAACTCTTTGTAAACTTTACTTTCATGTCTGTACTTTACGTAAAGAACATGCCAACCTTTTTTTCGATCCATATTATTTGGTTTTTTCGTCACCGGACATAGCTGCGCTATTACCAGTCACATGGTTATTTTTTTTAGATACGTTTTTTGGTTTAATAGCTTTACCTTTTTTTACTCGAAAGTAATTTTGGTAATCGTGTTTTTGTTGGAACTCTCAAGGTAATTTTTGATTCCTTTCGAGTGTGTTGTAAAAATCTGAAAGCTGCTAATACAACTACTTATTTTTACTGAAGTAAATTTACAATACAGGTTTTCAAATTCTACTACACCAAAGTGTAGTTCAATTGGTTAGCCTTAAATACTACCTTATTGGGTAGTTTATC
>NZ_CAGKLC010000270.1 GCF_903469665.1 Flavobacterium sp. UGB4466
CCTACCACAATACCCGTTATCGTTTTAGGACATGCGTTAGCGTCTGTAATAGTAACGCTATAAGTTCCGGCGGTAAGTCCTGTTGCTGTTGCAGCCGTACCTCCCGATGGAGTCCATGAATAAGTATATCCTGGTGTACCACCTGAAGGGGTAACTGTTGCTGTACCGTTATTACCTCCAAAACAGGAAACGGCTGTTGTAGTAGCAGTTCCGTCAACAGCTGTAGGCTGGCCAATAACAATACCTGTTATCGTTTTAGGACATGCGTTAGCATCTGTAATGGTAACACTATAAGTTCCGGCAGTAAGCCCGGTTGCCGTTGCGGCTGTACCTCCGGTTGGAGACCATGAATAGGTATATCCCGGTGTACCTCCTGATGGGGTTACTGTTGCTGTACCGTTAGCACTTCCAAAACAAGAAGCTGCTGTTGTAGCTACAGTGCCATCAAGAGCGGTAGCTGGTTGTCCTACCACAATACCCGTTATCGTTTTAGGACATGCGTTAGCATCTGTAATAGTAACACTATAAGTTC
>NZ_CAGKLC010000271.1 GCF_903469665.1 Flavobacterium sp. UGB4466
TGTATCGATTGCTCTTGCAGCATTTTTAACAGGTCAGCAGCCGTAGTATCAACATCATACTGTACTCTGACCGGAATGGTATTACTAAACAGTCCGATCATATCTTCAACACCTGCTAAATCGGCCGGACGACCTGATACCACAGCACCAAACACCACATCACTCGTGTTGTTGTAACGTGACAATAGATAGCCCCAAACGCCTTGTATAAAAGTGTTGTGAGTAATGCCTAAAGTGGTGCAAAGCGTGTCTACTTGCTTAAACATAGCTCCCCCTATTTCAAGACGTTCATTGGATCTGATATAAGTAGTCCCAACAGCTCTTGTCTTAAAAGGAATCTCTACCGGTACTGCATAACCTTTAAGGTTGCCCTCCCAGTAACCAAGTGAATGCTCTCTGTCTATGGTTTTCAACCAATTGATATAATTGGAATAAGGTATTACCGGTGGCAAATCAGCTGTACTGCCTTTTATTGCGGCACTCAACAGTTCATTAAAGTCATTGATAAGCACACTTACACACCAACCGT
>NZ_CAGKLC010000272.1 GCF_903469665.1 Flavobacterium sp. UGB4466
AGCACACTTACACACCAACCGTCCATCAGGATATGATGATGGCTCCAGATAAACTCATACTCCCCTTGCGACAGATCAACAACATGCAAACGCATCTGAGAACCACTGTTTAAATCAAAACCTCTTTCCCTGTCCTGTTGCTTGATCAGCTCTAGCTGTACCTCGTCATCAAGCTTCTGATAAGTAAAATTACTCGCTACTTCTTTCCTTACAATTTGCAAAGATCTCCCTGCATATTCACTACGGAAACTACTGCGTAAAACAGCATGTCTGGCTGTTAAATCATCATAAGCTCCTTTTAACTTTTCTATATCCAATACTTTGGCCCGTACCTTGCATGAAACTTGCTCAAAAAAAAGTGAGCTGGAATCTTCTGCCAGCCAGTGGTAGTAGATACCTTCCTGAAGAGGGGATAACTCATAGACATCCTCAAGTGTATTATCTGCGTTAAGCTCTAAGAGCTCTGCCCCGCTCAATCCTTTGAAAGTTAAATCCGATGGGGTCAGATGCTG
>NZ_CAGKLC010000273.1 GCF_903469665.1 Flavobacterium sp. UGB4466
AATCTCGCCTAAAACCCCAACCGGCTGAAGCGAATTCTTTTCATTTACAATGTAAATCTGTGTATTGTCAACAGGCTTGCCTATCAAAACTTCATGACCCACAGTTGGGTGTTGGCTTAAGTTTATTGCAGTGACATCTATCGAAGCCTCCGTTGGTCCATAATAATTATGCAAGCTCGAAAAAGGAGCCTTTGCTTTAAAGGATGATTCGATTCTTTTTGATAAAGCTTCTCCACTGCATATTACATGCTGCAAACATTCCAGTTTATCCCACTTTATAGTGTCCAACGCTGCACTCAACATCGAAGGAACAAAGTGAATAATACTTATTTTTTGTGATTCTAATAGCTCCTCTAAGTAGACCGGGTCTTTATGCCCTTCCGGTTTTGCAAAAACAAGCTTACTGCCACAAACCAATGGGAGGAATAACTCCCAAACCGAAACGTCAAACGTTACAGGTGTTTTCTGTAA
>NZ_CAGKLC010000274.1 GCF_903469665.1 Flavobacterium sp. UGB4466
CATTGGAAGGCTGACTGCTCCAACCCGTATAAACAGGTCTGCCAAAAGCATCGTATTTGGTAATGAGCCAGCCTTCGGCAGTTTCGTCTTTAAAAGGTGAGAAAGCCGGTCCTGTGGCTACGGGACGATCAAGTTTGTCGTACACGATAAACTCCCATTGTTTTCCCGGTAGTTTTTTCTCGACCAGACGATTACGATAGTCGTATTTGTATTGGTAACACAAACCGTTTAAAATCTCGTCACTGACTGTCCCCGATACTTTTGGCGGTACTACATAAGTCAGGTTCCCATAAATATCGTAAACGTAGTAGGTATCGTGTCGGTTGCCTGAATTGTAGGTTCTTTTGAGAATAACTTGCCCTTCGGTATTTTTAAATTCTACTGTGGAGCCTGATGACTCGCTTGGGTTTGCAGTTGTATTCTCGTCGTACGTAATCGTTTTGTAAAGCCTCCCTTCGGCATAAGTTCC
>NZ_CAGKLC010000275.1 GCF_903469665.1 Flavobacterium sp. UGB4466
CAATGATGACTTTTTTGCATTGGGAGGCCATAGCTTAAAAGCAGTTCGTCTGAGCAATGAGTATCAAAAGGAGTTAGGGGTAAAGCTTACTTTAAGAGAGGTATTTGTTCATACCAGTATAGCTTCGCAGGCAGAACTGATAGCCTCTTCAAAAAGAGAGGAGTTTGTTCCAATAGAAAAGGCAATTGATCAGGCAAGTTATCCGATCTCTGATGCCCAAAGAAGGTTATGGGTCTTAAGTCAGTTTGAAGGAGGTTCGTCCGCGTATAACATACCGGGAAGCACTTACCTGAGAGGAATCATTGAAATTGAAAACATCAGGCGGGCTATTGAGGCTACAATTGATCGCCATGAGATCTTAAGAACCGTTTTCAGGGAAGAGGAATCGGGAGAGATCAGGCAATGGATACTTGAAAGGGAAGATTTAGGGTTTACGATCGATTATCAGGACTTTAGAGA
>NZ_CAGKLC010000276.1 GCF_903469665.1 Flavobacterium sp. UGB4466
TCTCCTCTTCAGGAAGGCATCTACTACCACTGGCTGGCAGAAGATTCCGGTTCGCTTTATTTTGAGCAGACCTCCTATAGGGTACGGGTCAAAGTATTGGATATCGATAAACTGGCTATTGCTTACCAGGGTTTAACAGCCAGACATGCTGTTTTGCGTACTAATTTTAGTACTGAATATGCAGGGAGATCTTTGCAAATTGTAAGGAAAGAGGTCCCGAATAATTTTACTTATCAGAAGCTAGATGACGAGGTACAGCTAGAGCTGATCAAGCAACAGGACAGGGAAAGAGGTTTCGATTTGGGCAGTGGTTCTCAGATGCGTCTGCATGTTGTCGATCTGTCGCAAGGGGAGTATGAGTTTATTTGGAGCTCTCATCATATCCTGATGGACGGTTGGTGTGTAAGTGTGCTTATCAATGACTTTAATGAGCTGTTGAGTGCCGCAAT
>NZ_CAGKLC010000277.1 GCF_903469665.1 Flavobacterium sp. UGB4466
TCCGGCAACGACTGTTTTAAATAAGCTCTTAAATCACTTGCGTTCTGCTCGACATTAGAAACAATATACGCTACAAGTTCTTTCTCTGCTGACTCGTTCTCTCTAGCTAAAACCACTGCCTGACTTACAGCTTCATGTTTTACTAAAGCGTGCTCTATCTCTCCAAGTTCTATCCTGTGTCCTCTTATTTTTACCTGATCGTCTTTTCGGCCTATGAACTCGATGTTGCCATCGGGTAGCCAGCGACCCAAATCGCCTGTTTTGTACAGACGCTCTCCCGCTTTAAAAGGATTTGTTATGAACTTCTCTCTAGTTAACCCTTCCTGATTTAAATAACCTCGGGCTAAACCATTACCGCCTATACAAATCTCTCCGACTACTCCTATAGCTTGTAATTCTTCTTTTTCGTTTAAAATATAAATCTGCGTGTT
>NZ_CAGKLC010000278.1 GCF_903469665.1 Flavobacterium sp. UGB4466
GCCAATAATACCACTCCAACTACTGCTATTTGTGAGACTGCTACCAAAACCCTTACCGCTACACCGGCAGGAGGTACCTGGAGCATTGTTTCAGGAGGCGGAAGCATCACAGGATCGGTTTATACGCCAGCAGATGTTACTGCGGATACAGTGGTAACGATAAGATACACGGTTGCTTCTAACGGAAGTTGTGCCGCTAGCAGTTCAGATGTTACCTTCACGGTAAACGCTTTTGCAGGCACCGCCAATAATACCACTCCAACTACTCCTATTTGTGAGACCGCTACCAAAACCTTAACTGCTACACCGGCAGGAGGTACCTGGAGCATTGTTTCAGGAGGTGGAAGCATCACAGGATCGGTTTACACGCCAGCTGATGTTACAGCAGATACAGCGGTAACGATAAGATACACAGTTGCTTCTAACGG
>NZ_CAGKLC010000279.1 GCF_903469665.1 Flavobacterium sp. UGB4466
AGTACTAACCCAAATGGTCAACATGACAATTTTAAGGTGCTGGTGGATGATTACAAAACACAACTTATTAGTTATGGGGACGAAAATGGCTTGAATATTTCCTCCAACTTAGGTAATAAAATACAGCTAGGGGACGATAATGATGCTATTACGATCAATGGGAAGTATGTCATTATGGATTATGGAGGAGCAAATGATCTGGCACAGCTTGCAATAAACGCAGGTAATCCGGTAAACGGCGCAGCCTTAACAGTGGGTGGAATGACCTACATTGGCAGCTCTAAAAATATAGAAGCTAATCCCGGATTAACTGACGATCTTAAAGCGGACTGCTCCCTTATTGTTGAAAAACAAATTTTAGCATCAGATCTGAATATTATTCCTAAACCACATTGGAAGGACGCTGTTTTTGAAAAT
>NZ_CAGKLC010000280.1 GCF_903469665.1 Flavobacterium sp. UGB4466
CTTCAGGAAGGTATCTACTACCACTGGCTGGCAGAAGATTCCGGTTCGCTTTATTTTGAGCAGACCTCCTACAGGGTACGAGCCAAAGTGTTGGATATAGAAAAGTTAAAAGGAGCTTATGATGATTTAACAGCCAGACATGCTGTTTTACGCAGTAGTTTCAGTACTGAATATGCGGGGAGATCTTTGCAAATTGTAAGGAAAGAAGTAGCGAGTAATTTTACTTATCAGAAGCTTGATGACGAGGTACAGCTTGGACTGATCAAGCAACAGGACAGGGAAAGAGGTTTTGATTTAAACAGTGGTTCTCAGATGCGTCTGCAGGTTGTTGATCTGTCGCAAGGGGAGTATGAGTTTATCTGGAGCCATCATCATATCCTGATGGACGGTTGGTGTGTAAGTGTGCT
>NZ_CAGKLC010000281.1 GCF_903469665.1 Flavobacterium sp. UGB4466
CTCAGAGCGGCCTTACTTCAGGTAGAGGAAGAGGAATATTGGTTCTACTTCAACATACACCATATTATTAGTGATGGTTGGTCAATGGAGGTATTAACCAAAGATATATTCAAATACTATGAAGCCTACAGGACAGGAAAAGAGCCTGATTTAAAGGAATTAAGAATCCAGTACAAGGATTATTCAGCCTGGCAGCTGGCTCAATTGAACCAGGAGTCATTTAAGGCGCATGGAGAATATTGGCTGGACAAGCTCTCAGGAGAGCTGCCATTGCTGGAGCTTCCAAGCAGCAAACAGCGACCAAAACTAAAAACCTATAAGGGTCAAAGCTTAGGCGCTTATCTTGACAAAGCAACAACAGCTAAGCTAAAGGGATATGTGCAGGAGAATGGCGGCAGTCTTTT
>NZ_CAGKLC010000282.1 GCF_903469665.1 Flavobacterium sp. UGB4466
ACTGTAAAAGTGTAATCAATTCTATCACCAACGTTTACGATTCCGTCTGCATTAGCATCTACGTAAACTCCTTTTTTGCTTACCGTTACTTTTGGTGAAGACGTTAAAGGAACTACGGTACAGCTTGGACATGCAGCTGGATCTTTTGGTGGACAAGTCGAACAAATTGGACTTGGATCGGTTGACTTAGCTGTTACCGGAGATCCTGTTGGAGGAGTTCCTGTAGCTGTAGCCACGTTGTCTACCTGACCGTTATTCATATCAGCCAAAGTGATGGTGTGAACCGCTGTAAAACTAGACGAGTCTGTTGCTCCTGGAGCTAAACTCGCTAAGCTTCCACTTACCACTGCATTAGCATCACTAATGGTTACTGGAGCCAGGGTTACGTTTCCTGTGTTGGT
>NZ_CAGKLC010000283.1 GCF_903469665.1 Flavobacterium sp. UGB4466
AATATCAAAAAGTCATTCAAAGTACTTGTAAAATAATCAAAATCATGCCAGTACCACTTCAAAATGGTACTGGCTAATACAACTTTAAGATGAAAAAATATATCAGTACCTCTATAAAATCTATAGCTACAGTTACGGCGTTTTTAGCGATATGCCTCCAGGGCTATAGTCAGGATAAAAAACAGGAAATATCGATCTCCGTCGCAGGACCCGGTTCTTTTCTTAAGTACAGTGGCGGTGGTACTATCGTACCCGGAAACGGAATTAGTGCAGGAATCAGATACTCCTATTATTTAAACGAAGGCTTAAGCATTGGAATTGGAGCGGAGTACCAATCCTATAATTCTGATGCAAAGTATGCTTCTTTTAGTGGACAATATGTTACTAAAGAT
>NZ_CAGKLC010000284.1 GCF_903469665.1 Flavobacterium sp. UGB4466
TTGGTAGCAGTCTCACAAATAGCAGTAGTTGGAGTGGTATTATTGGCGGTACCTGCAAACGCATTCACCGTGAAGGTAACATCTGAACTGGTAGCAGCACAACTTCCGTTAGAAGCAACTGTGTATCTTATCGTTACCGCTGTATCTGCTGTAACATTAGCTGGGGTGTAAACCGATCCTGTAATACTTCCGCCTCCTGAAACAATGCTCCAGGTACCTCCCGCAGGTGTAGCAGTTAAGGTTTTGGTAGCCGTTTCGCAAATAGCAGTAGTTGGAGTGGTATTAGTCGCTGTACCTGCAAAAGCATTCACCGTGAAGGTAACATCTGAACTGCTAGCGGCACAACTTCCGTTAGAAGCAACCGTGTATCTTATCGTTACCGCTGTATC
>NZ_CAGKLC010000285.1 GCF_903469665.1 Flavobacterium sp. UGB4466
GAGATAGAGTACGCTTTAGAACAGCATGAGCAAATCAAGCAAGCTGTAGTTTTAGCGATAGAAAACCAATCAGGGGAGAAAGAGTTGGTGGCCTATATTGTTTCTAATGTCCAGCAAAACACAAGCGGTTTAAGAGTTTATTTAAAACAGAGGTTGGCTGAGTATATGCTTCCGGCTTATTACATCCAACTGGAAGAACTTCCCTTAACCTCTAATGGAAAAGTAGACAAGAAGTCCTTACCGGATCCTGAAGGTTCTGGTTTGTCAAGTGGTGTAGAATATGTAGCCCCACGTAACGAGTCAGAAGAGAACATGGTCAGGATATGGAGTGAAATATTGCGTGTAGATAAGGAGAAACTGGGTATTAAAGACCGTTTTTTTGAATT
>NZ_CAGKLC010000286.1 GCF_903469665.1 Flavobacterium sp. UGB4466
ATTGTTGCGGTAACAGAAACGACCCCTTCGGTTAATGGATTACCAGGTGGCACCACCACGGCATTAACGGGCAACGATACCTTAAATGGAAGCCCAGTAGTAGTAGGTACTGCAGCAGGGAATGTACAAATCACATCAAGTACGGTTCCAGTAGGATCAGGACTAGTAGTAAATGCAGATGGAACAGTAACAGTTCCGGCCAACACCCCATCTGGAAACTATTCAGTAAGCTATACGATTTGTGAAGTAAACAACCCATTGAATTGTAGTACTATTAGCTCTACGGTAGTAGTAAGTGCCCCGGCGATTGTTGCGGTAACAGAAACGACCCCTTCGGTTAATGGATTACCAGGTGGCACCACCACGGCATTAACGGGCAACGA
>NZ_CAGKLC010000287.1 GCF_903469665.1 Flavobacterium sp. UGB4466
AATAATAATTCTCCCGAAACTCCAATTGGACATAACGACATATCGCTGCTGACAATATAAGCTTCACTGTCTGAGAACAATTTCCCAACCGGAATAGTTACATAATCAAAAGCAGGATCTACTTTGTGCACTAATTTTCCAATCGTACTCTCCGTAGGTCCGTAGTGGTTCACGATGGTTACATTTGGATCTTGTGCTGCGATCTCTTTTACATGGGATACCGGAAGTACATCTCCTCCAAATATGATCGTACGTGCCGGCAGCAACAAATCGGTATCGATGCGTAAAGCCTGCCAGTGACTTGGTACTATTTTGATACAATCAATTGAGTTGGCCTTAAAATATGCTTGTAGCTTCACTCCATCCATTAAAGTTTCTTTATT
>NZ_CAGKLC010000288.1 GCF_903469665.1 Flavobacterium sp. UGB4466
AATAAAGAAACTTTAATGGATGGAGTGAAGCTACAAGCATATTTTAAGGCCAACTCAATTGATTGTATCAAAATAGTGCCAAGTCACTGGCAGGCTTTACGCATCGATACCGATTTGTTGCTGCCGGCACGTACGATCATATTTGGAGGGGATGTACTTCCGGTATCCCATATAAAAGAGATCGCAGCACAAGATCCAAATGTAACCATCGTGAATCATTACGGACCTACCGAGAGTACGATTGGAAAATTAGTGCACAAAGTAGATCCTGCTTTTGATTATGTAACCATTCCGGTTGGTAAATTATTCTCAGACAGTGAAGCTTATATTGTCAGCAGCGATATGTCGTTATGTCCAATTGGAGTTTCGGGAGAATTATTATT
>NZ_CAGKLC010000289.1 GCF_903469665.1 Flavobacterium sp. UGB4466
TTCTCAGACAGTGAAGCTTATATTGTCAGCAGCGATATGTCGTTATGTCCAATTGGAGTTTCGGGAGAATTATTATTAGGAGGAGCAGGAATTTCAAAAGGATATTTGAATCGCGAAGATTTAACTCAGGAAAAATTTATCGCCAATCCATTTACAGCAGGTAAGAGCGCAGTTTTATACCGAACAGGAGACTTAGTTCGCAGAAATTCTTTAGGCGAGATTGAATTTTTAGGACGAGTAGACGATCAGGTTAAAATTCGAGGATACCGTGTCGAATTAAAAGAAATCAGTCGTGTGATTCAGGGGTATTCCGGAATTGTTCAGAGTGAGGTTCTGTTTAAAGAAGACGGTACAGGAACTAAACGTCTGGTGAGTTATCT
>NZ_CAGKLC010000290.1 GCF_903469665.1 Flavobacterium sp. UGB4466
ACAGCAGATACAGCGGTAACGATAAGATACACGGTTGCTTCTAACGGAAGTTGTGCCGCTAGCAGTTCAGATGTTACTTTCACGGTGAATGCATTTGCAGGCACTGCCAATAATACCACTCCAACTACTGCTATTTGTGAAACGGCTACCAAAACCTTAACCGCTACACCGGCAGGAGGTACGTGGAGCATTGTTTCAGGAGGCGGAAGTATCACCGGATCGGTTTATACGCCAGCTGATGTTACAGCAGATACAGCGGTAACGATAAGATACACGGTTGCTTCTAACGGAAGTTGTGCTGCAACAAGTTCAGATGTAACCTTCACGGTGAATGCGTTTGCAGGTACCGCCAATAA
>NZ_CAGKLC010000291.1 GCF_903469665.1 Flavobacterium sp. UGB4466
CTGGAAGTAAATAATGTGGATGCTAAGGCGAATCGTATTGCGATCGAAGTTACGGCTCAGGACGGTACGGTAAAAACTTACACCATAAAAGTGCTCAGGCTTTCTGCGCCGCCAACGATTCAGGCCACTAATCTTACTTTTACCAAGACGACAGGGACGAGTACTACATTGAACTGGACCAATGGGAACGGGGCGGCAAGAACGGTATTTATGCGTGAAGGTGCAACTTCGAGTAATCCTGTACCGGATAATACTTATTTTAAAGACGATCAAACCTTTGGTAAGGGTGATCAGATTGGTACAACAGGCTGGTATGCCATTGTTAAGACTAGTGAAGGTAATGCG
>NZ_CAGKLC010000292.1 GCF_903469665.1 Flavobacterium sp. UGB4466
AAAACCTTAACTGCTACACCGGCAGGAGGTACGTGGAGCATTGTTTCAGGAGGCGGAAGCATCACAGGATCGGTTTACACCCCAGCTGATGTTACAGCAGATACAGCGGTAACGATAAGATACACAGTTGCTTCTAACGGAAGTTGTGCTGCTAGCAGTTCAGATGTTACCTTCACGGTGAATGCTTTTGCAGGCACCGCCAATAATACCACTCCAACAACCGCTATTTGTGAGACCGCTACCAAAACCTTAACTGCTACACCGGCAGGAGGTACCTGGAGCATTGTTTCAGGAGGCGGAAGCATCACAGGATCGGTTTACACCCCAGCTAATGTTACAGC
>NZ_CAGKLC010000293.1 GCF_903469665.1 Flavobacterium sp. UGB4466
AATTTAACCATCAATGCTGTTCCGGGTAATCCTGCGGCACCAACGGCCAGTGTAACGGTTCAACCAGACTGTTTAACTCCAACGGGTACCATCGTAGTTACTGCTCCGGCTCCTGCGGCTAATGTGACTTATACCGTAACAGGTACCGCTCCGGTGAGACCTGCAGTGACACAGTCTACAACTACCTTTGCCAATCTGGCTCCGGGTACTTATGCCGTAACGACAACCAATACCACTACAGGCTGTGTTTCATTGCCTGCCAATTTAACCATCAATGCTGTTCCGGGTAATCCTGCGGCACCAACGGCCAGTGTAACGGTTCAACCAGACTGTTTAAC
>NZ_CAGKLC010000294.1 GCF_903469665.1 Flavobacterium sp. UGB4466
CCAATGTAACCCCAATTAAAACAGGTCCATTGAGCATTGACGCCAACGGAGTATTGACCTTAGATCCAAATACCGTATCAGGAACTTACCAAATCACATACGAAATCTGTGAAGAAGGAGCAACTCCTGCCAACTGTGCAAGTGCTACTGCTACCGTTGAAGTTAAAAACCCAATCGTAGCCAACGTTGACAACAGCTACCCAGTTCAAACACCGGGTACAACAACGGCAACTACAATTGGAAACGTAACAGCAAACGACACCTTAAACGGCCAGCCGGTAACCGCAGCCAATACCAATGTAACCCCAATTAAAACAGGTCCATTGAGCATTGACGC
>NZ_CAGKLC010000295.1 GCF_903469665.1 Flavobacterium sp. UGB4466
AGAGTTAAAAAAGTTAGTTTGGAAAATTCGTAAAATTCGTGTGATTCGTGGCAAAAAAACTTTGCGTCTTTTTTGTTTTCGCAGATTAGACAGCTGCTTTGTTCTTAGATTAAGTATGAAAAAAATCAGCTATATCTGCTAGATCTGCGAGAGTTAAAAAAGTTAGTTTGAAAAATCCGTAAAATTCGTGTGATTCATGGCAAAAAAACTTTGCGTCTTTTTTGTTTTCGCAGATTAGACAGCTGCTCTGTTCTTAGATTAAGTATGAAAAAAATCAGCGATATCTGCCAAATCTGCGAGAGTTAAAAAAGTTAGTTTGGAAAAT
>NZ_CAGKLC010000296.1 GCF_903469665.1 Flavobacterium sp. UGB4466
GTTGTTCACCTTCAATGATACAGCAGCAGTATATCCGAAGGACAAGACAATTGTAGACTTGTTTGAAGAACAGGTTGAAAAGACACCGGATCATGTAGCCATAGTTTTTGAGAATAAAGAACTGACCTACAGGGAGCTTAATGAGCGATCCAATCAGTTGGCGCATTACCTAATGGATAATTACAGCATTCAGCCGGATGATCTGATAGGGATACAATTGGAGCGAAGCGAGTGGATGATTGTGTCGATACTGGGTGTGTTAAAATCGGGAGGAGCTTATGTTCCTATTGATCCGCAATACCCTGAGGAAAGAATAGACTATAT
>NZ_CAGKLC010000297.1 GCF_903469665.1 Flavobacterium sp. UGB4466
AAAACAGGTCCATTGAGCATTGACGCCAACGGAGTATTGACCTTAGATCCAAACACTGTAACAGGAACTTACCAAATTACATACGAAATCTGTGAAGAAGGAGCAAGCCCTGCCAACTGTGCTACAGCTACTGCAACTGTTGAAGTTAAAAAACCAATCGTAGCCAACGTTGACAACAGCTACCCAGTTCAAACACCGGGTACAGCAACGGCCACTACAATTGGAAACGTAACAGCAAACGATACCTTAAACGGCCAGCCGGTAACCGCAGCCAATACCAATGTAACCCCAATTAAAACAGGTCCATTGAGCATTGACGC
>NZ_CAGKLC010000298.1 GCF_903469665.1 Flavobacterium sp. UGB4466
AAGTAGAACCAATATTCCTCTTCCTCTACCTGAAGTAAGGCCGCTCTGAGTAAAGGCCCTTTTTCCAGGTCAAATACGCGGTAAGAATCGGCTGCGATATAGGCTTCTGCTTTTTCTTGCTTGTCAGCTTCTTCTCTAAAGTCCTGATAATCGATCGTAAATCCTAAATCTTCCCTTTCAAGTATCCATTGCCTGATCTCTCCCGATTCCTCTTCCCTGAAAACAGTTCGTAAGATCTCATGGCGATCAATTGTAGCCTCAATAGCCCGCCTGATGTTTTCAATTTCAATGATTCCTTTCAGGTAAG
>NZ_CAGKLC010000299.1 GCF_903469665.1 Flavobacterium sp. UGB4466
GAAAAGACGATCAGGTAAAAATAAGAGGGTATAGGATAGAGCTTGGAGAGATAGAGCATGCTTTAGTAAAACATGAAGCTGTAAGTCAGGCAGTTGTTTTAGCCAAAGAGAACGAGTTGGGAGAGAAAGAACTCGTAGCGTATATCGTTTCTGATATTGAGCAAAACACAAGCGATTTAAGAGTTTATTTAAAACAGTCGTTGCCGGAGTATATGCTTCCGACGCATTTTGTTCAACTCGAGGCTATCCCATTAACAGCCAATGGTAAAATAGACAAAAAAGCATTACCGAATCCTGA
>NZ_CAGKLC010000300.1 GCF_903469665.1 Flavobacterium sp. UGB4466
ATAAATATGCCGTTCCTTCGGAACTCTTGAACGTGTCGTGTATTTTTTCAACGGATTGAAAACCATTGCTATAAATATGTCGTTCCTTCGGAACTCTTGAACGTGTTGTATGATTTTTTCAACGGATTGAAATCCATTGCTATAAATATGCCGTTCCTTCGGAACTCTTGAACGTGTCGTGTATTTTTTCAACGGATTGAAAACCATTGCTATAAATATGTCGTTCCTTCGGAACTCTTGAACGTGTTGTATGATTTTTTCAACGGATCGAAATCCGTTGC
>NZ_CAGKLC010000301.1 GCF_903469665.1 Flavobacterium sp. UGB4466
CTATGTTCGAGCATTACTCCTTTTGGATTCCCTGTCGAACCTGAGGTGTAGATCACATAAATCAGGTTCTCCGGTTGAGACCTGCGAGTCTCTACATCTTTAGCATAACGCTCCTGGTTTTCTTTGAACTTGCTTAACTCTTGCTCATCCAGGCAAACCTTACACTGAGTATCTTCTTTTATATAGTCTATTCTTTCCTGTGGGTATTGCGGATCAATAGGAACATAAGCTCCTCCCGATTTTAACACACCCAATATCGACACAATCATCCACTCGCT
>NZ_CAGKLC010000302.1 GCF_903469665.1 Flavobacterium sp. UGB4466
GCTGTAACATTAGCTGGGGTGTAAACCGATCCTGTGATGCTTCCGCCTCCTGAAACAATGCTCCAGGTACCTCCTGCTGGTGTAGCAGTTAAGGTTTTAGTTGCAGTTTCACAAATGGCTGTAGTTGGAGTGGTATTAGTCGCTGTACCTGCAAAAGCATTCACCGTGAAGGTAACATCTGAACTGCTAGCAGCACAACTTCCGTTAGAAGCAACCGTGTATCTTATCGTTACCGCTGTATCTGCTGTAACATCAGC
>NZ_CAGKLC010000303.1 GCF_903469665.1 Flavobacterium sp. UGB4466
TGTGAACGCAGAAGGATTCGAACCTTCGACCGCCTGCTTAGAAGGCAGGTGCTCTATCCAGCTGAGCTATGCGTCCAATATTTTACAACTTTAACCGTTGTTTTTTCTTTGAGAACAACTTGAGCTCTCTTTTATTCGAAAAAAAACTTCAACTAGTACAACCAGTTGAAGTTTATTTAGTACTCAGAGCGGGACTTGAACCCGCACGAACATTGCTGTTCACTGGATTTTAAGTCCAGCGTGTCTACCAAT
>NZ_CAGKLC010000304.1 GCF_903469665.1 Flavobacterium sp. UGB4466
ATATGTGCAGGAGAATGGCGGCAGTCTTTTCATGGGCTTACTGGCCTCATGGAAGGTTTTAATGTACCGTTATACCGCTCAGCAGGATATCATCGTAGGAATTCCGGTAGCGGGTAGAGATCATGCTGATCTGGAAGACCAGATTGGTTTTTATGTAAACACGCTAGCTTTAAGAAACAGGGTTAATCCTCAGGAAAGTTTTGACGGTTTTCACCAGTCTGTAAAAGAGCATACTTTAAA
>NZ_CAGKLC010000305.1 GCF_903469665.1 Flavobacterium sp. UGB4466
TTATTGGCGGTACCTGCAAACGCATTCACCGTGAAGGTTACATCTGAACTTGTTGCAGCACAACTTCCGTTAGAAGCTACTGTGTATTTTATCGTTACCGCTGTATCTGCTGTAACATCTGCCGGGGTATAAACTGAACCAGTGATACTTCCGCCTCCTGAAACAATGCTCCAGGTACCTCCTGCTGGTGTAGCAGTTAAGGTTTTAGTTGCAGTTTCACAAAT
>NZ_CAGKLC010000306.1 GCF_903469665.1 Flavobacterium sp. UGB4466
TAAACCGATCCTGTGATGCTTCCGCCTCCTGAAACAATGCTCCACGTACCTCCTGCCGGTGTAGCAGTTAAGGTTTTGGTAGCCGTTTCGCAAATAGCAGTAGTTGGTGTGGTATTGGTCGCTGTACCTGCAAACGCATTCACCGTGAAGGTAACATCTGAACTGCTAGCGGCACAACTTCCGTTAGAAGCAACCGTGTATCTTATCGTTAC